>CAYGSG010000077.1:0-14107 GCA_964352615.1 uncultured Phycisphaeraceae bacterium | reverse complement strand
GCCCCCCTCTCCCCCCGCCAACCTTCGCGGCTATCGGCCGCGGCGCGAGATGCCATGTTCCGAAGAGTCCTGATCGCCAACCGAGGGGAGATCGCCCTCCGCATCCTCCGCGCCTGCCACGAGATGGGCATCGAGGCGGTGTGCGTCTATTCAGAAGCCGACCGCGAGGCGCCGTACCTTCGGCTTGCCGACCGCGCGATCTGCATCGGCCCCGGTCCGTCCAAAGACAGCTACCTGAACATCAGCCGCATCATCGCCGCCGCCGAGATCGCCGACGTGGATGCCATCCATCCCGGCTACGGGTTTCTTTCCGAGCGAGCCGACTTCAGCCAGATCTGCCGGGAATCCAAGATCGAGTTCATCGGCCCGAGCCCCGAGGCCATGCGCAAGCTCGGCGACAAGGTCGAGTGCAAACGCACCGCCAAGGCCGCCAAGGTGCCGATCTTCCCGGGCAGCGAGGGCGAGATCGAAGACGAGGACGAGGCCGCCCAGATCGCCTCAGACATCGGCTACCCCGTCATCATCAAGGCCACCGCCGGCGGCGGCGGGCGCGGCATGCGGGTCTGCCGAAACGAGGCATCGCTCCGCACCAACATCCGCGCCGCTCAGCAAGAAGCCCTCGCCGCCTTCGGCAACGGCGCGGTGTTCATCGAGAAGTTCCTCGAACACGCCCGCCACATCGAGGTGCAGGTGCTCGGCGACAAGCACGGCCACGCGGTGCATCTCTTTGAACGCGACTGCTCCGTTCAGCGCAGGCACCAGAAGCTCATCGAAGAAGCCCCCGCGCCCGGCGTTGACCGCAAGAAGATCGCCCAACTGGGTGAGGGCGCCGCGAGGCTCATCAAGCAGGCCGACTACGCGGGCGCCGCCACCGTCGAGTTCCTTATGGACGCGAACCAGCAGTTCTACATGCTGGAGGTCAACACCCGCGTGCAAGTCGAGCACCCGGTCACCGAACTTATCACGGGCATCGACATCGTCAAGGCGTCGATCTCGGTCGCTGCGGGCGAGCCGCTCGGCTTCAAGCAGAAGGACGTAAGCGTCACCGGCCACGCCATCGAGTGCCGCATCAACGCCGAGGACCCCGAGCACGATTTCAGGCCCAGCGCCGGGCTCATCGAGACCTGGCGGCCCGCGGGCGGGCCGGGCGTTCGGCTCGATACCCACGTGAGCGCCGGTTACCGCGTGCCGCCCAACTACGACTCCATGATCGGCAAGCTGCTCATCCACGCCGACACCCGCGAGCAGGCGCTGGCTCGGCTGGGTCGGGCGCTCCGCGAGTTTGAGGTCGGGCCGATCAAGACGACGCTGCCGCTGTACCAGAGGCTGCTCGACAACAGCGACTTCCGCGCTGGCGGGGTCGACATCCACTACCTCGAACGCTGGATGAAATAGACCACTGCGGGCCTTGCGTCGTGCCGGCGACTAAGCTGAGACCGATCACGACGCTCCTCTGCATGAGTGACACATGGCTGCCAGCAGGCCTCGATAAGCACCGAGCGTACGGAGCTGTCTTGCCTTTTATGGAAGTGTCCGCGATGCCCATATCCAAATCCAACCAACTCCTGCAAACGGCTGGCCAGGCTCTGAAGAACCGCAACTTCGCGGAGGCGGAGCGACTCGCGCGAACCGTTCTCTCGAAGGATCGTCGGAACGCAGATGCCCATCAGTTGCTCGGACTCGTTTCGACTCGGACTCGCCGCTTTGCCGACGCTGTCCAGTCATTCCAACGCGCATGCGAACTCGAACCTCGTCGCGCCTATCACCGATACCTGCTGGCGAAGGCGTACACCCAGGCGGGCCAAACAACCGAGGCGATCATCGCATACGACCATGCGATCAATCTCGAACCGTCAAGCACTGAATTCAAATCGTGGAAGGCCGTAGCTCTGGAACGGGGTCACCGGATCGAGGAAGCACGAGCCGCCGTCGATTTGGCGCTCGAAGCCGGCCACAAAGACGATCAGATCGTTGAAGTCGCGGTACGGCTCGATCAGCACGACGGCCGCGACGAGGAGGCTATTGCCCGGATCGATCGGTACCTCGCGCAACCCTCGATCGCGCCGATTACCCGCCATGTCATGTCGTTCCTCAGAGCGCGTTCGCTCGATACGCTCGACCGGGTCGATGAAAGCATGGCGGCGTACAAGGAAGCCAACAGCATCTTGGCCGTCCCCTTCGACAAGAATGAGCTGCGATCGCAAGTCGATCGGTGCATCGCCGCATTCAGCGAAGAACGCATGGCGGAGCTTCCAAAGGCCGCGACACGGGCGGAGTGGCCGGTGATTATCGCCGGGTTCCCCCGGTCAGGTACAACACTCGTCGAGCGCATCATCAGTGCCCATCCGTCGGCGGGCGGCGTGGGAGAAACAGATTGGTTCGCTTCGGTCGTTTCAGATCTCGAACGCTCTACCGGAACCGCGTTCCCCGCGTGCTGCGAGAGCCTCGACACACGGGCGATCGAGCTGCACGCATGGCACTACCAGGAACTCGTGAAGTCGCTCTCGGGTCTGCCGAGCCGCGTCGCCGACAAGTCTCTCTCCAACTGGCGACTCCTCGGGCTGGTCACGCAGTGCCTGCCCGGAGCGAGAGTCATCTGGTGCCGTCGCTCACCGCTGGATGTTTGCATCTCGTGCTACACCCGCGAACTCATGCCAGGCCCCCACCCCTTTGTAAGCGACCTCGGTGATCTCGGCTTCGCCTTCGGTCAGCACGAACGCCTGATGCGCCACTGGGCCTCCGTACTGGACGTGCCCTTCCTCGAAGTGGCCTACGAGGACATGATCGCGGATACGGATGGACAGACGCGTCGGTTGCTCGACTTCCTCGGCCTTCCCTTCGATGATCGCTGCCTGCGGTTCCACGAGTCCAACCGAGCTTCAACGACGCTGAGCTACGACCAGGTCCGCCGCCCTGTCTACACGTCGTCAGTCAAGCGATGGAAACGGTACGAGGCCCATCTTGAGCCTGCCAGGGCCGGGCTCCGCGAGGCCGGCATGACCTCCGAAGAACACTGAGCCAACCATGCTTACAAAAAAAGCCCCACACCAGTGACTGGCGCGGGGCTCTTGGATGAATGAGATTACAAAGCCTGCGACTCAGCTACGGCGACGACGCGAAGCGAAGCCTGCCATGCCGAGCAGGGCAGCAGCCGTGCCGGGAGCCGGAACCACGCCGTTGAGACCGAAGACCATCTCAGTGGGGGCCGTCGGGGTGGGGCTCCAGTAAGGCACAGCGAGAAGCGGGAAACCCGCGACAGCGTTACCGCCTGAGGTGTTATCGCCACCCCAGCCCCACTGGGGAGGGAAGGTGTTCTCAGACTGGATCGCCAGCCAGTACGTGGTGCCAGCCGCTGCGGAGAAGCTGCCGCCGAGGTCAACCGAGTAATCATACTGGTCCACAAGGGTCGGAGTCACCGCGATCGAGCCGAAGGGGATGATGAACGAGGCGAGCTCGGTGCCCGGCCCACCTGCAGGGGCGGTTCCGGATCCGTTGTCAGCGTAGATAAAGACGTTGAACGCCGACGTGTTTGGGGTGATCGGGCTGGCAGCTTGGAAGTAGCCGCCGCTCCAGGTGATGCCCGTGATGTCCATGGCTGAACCGAGCATGAAGTCGTCGGCGACCTGCGAATCAAAGGGGTAAACGGTATCGTTCTGGGACGAAAGCAGGGTGTTCCCAACCACGCCGTTGTTGAAGATTTCCGGATCGGTCGCCTGAGCGTTCGCGGCAGAAGCCAACGCCACAACACCAGCACCGCAGAGCAGACGGATAGCAGTTGTCTTGATAGTCATGTCTCTTCTCTCCATTCTCCGGGCATCGTTAGGACGCCCTTGTCTCGTGAATCCTCACCCAAACTCAGGCGAGGTCGAATTACTTTACCGGATTTGCCACCGAAATCACCTTCATTCACAGCATATTTTGTATTTTAGGTGATTTCCGGTGGTTTGGGAGGTTTCTCGTCCGAGAACTTCGCTAAAAACCGAACATGTTTATAACAAATTGGCTGCGTTGCCTATTTACTGCGGCCGTGACGAGGTTGACACCGACCCCGAAGCCGCTGAACCGCGGCCACAAATATCGCAACACCTCCCCCAAGGGCTGTTGAGGGAGGGCAGAGCCCAACTCATGTCTTTTCGCTGCGCCTCTGTGATGAAGCTTGTTTAGTTGCCCCTCGTTCACACTCGGGGCTGGTAGGGACTGCGGCGCTTGGCTGCTGCTCTAGCCGCCGGGAAGGTACTTATCGATCCAGTCGTCCTGCCGAAGCACGCCTTCTCGGTTGCGCCGTGCGCGCGCCTCGGCAAGGGCCTGCGCCCTTCTGAACGCGCGCTTGGCGAGCGGGTGGCCCGTGATCTCGTGCTTGGTCGCGCCCGAGCCGAGCACCCTGACCATGCCCGGCGCGTGCTGCGTGATGAGTTCGTCTTCAAGGCTCACGAAGGTCTGGCAGGTGCCCGGGTCGCCTTGGCGACCGGCGCGGCCGATGAACTGCCGGTCGATGCGTTGAGCCGTGTGCATCTCGGTGAGCAGCACGTGCAGCCCGCCCGCCTCCACGGCGGCCTTGTCGGGGATGATGTCCGTGCCGCGGCCGGCCATGTTGGTCGCCACGGTGATCGCGGCTCGGTGCGCGCCGATCGGCCCCCGGCCCGCGTCCTGAATCAGGTCGGCTTCCTCGGCATCGTGCAGCGCGTTGAGCGTGGTGTGCGGTAGGTTGCGGTCTTCGAGCCGCTGCGAGAGGTACTCGCTCGCCGCGATCGACCGCGTGCCCGCGAGCACGGGCTGGCCCGCGCCCGAGATCTGCTCGATCGAGTCAACGATCGCGTCCCACTTGGTCAACTCGGTGGTGAACACCCGCATGGGCAGCGCCTTGCGGACCAGCGGGCGGTTGGTCGGGATGACCACGACGGGCCTGCCGTAGACCTTCTCGATCTCGCCGGTCGCGTCAGCGACGGTGCCAGTCATGCCGCTGAGGAACGGGTAGCTGCGGAAGAACCGCTGGAAGCTCATGCGGGCGAGCGTCTCGCGGTCGGCGGTGATGTCCAGACCTTCTTTGGCTTCGACCGATTGGTGCAAGCCGTGCTCCCACGAGCGGTCGGCGAGGAATCGGCCGGTGTATTCATCAACGATGACGACCCGGCCATCGACGACGTGGTACTGCTGGCCGTGCTTGTAGCAGTGGCGTGCGACCAGCGCCTGTCGCACGAGTTCCTCGGCCCGTCGCGTGGCGCGCCAGATCGGGTCGCCCTGGGCTTCGAGCAGTTGGTCGAACATCTGTTCGAGGCGGACCTTCCCGCGCCGCTTGAGCTCGGCGGTGCGTTTGAGCCAGTCGATCGTGTAGTCGGGGCCTTCATCGAGCTTGGCTGCGAGTCTGGTGGATTCGCGGTACACCTCGCTCAGTTCGTCCTCGGTTCGGCTGCGCGCGATGATCAACGGCACGACGCCCTCATCGATCAGCACCGCGTCGGCCTCGTCGACGATCGCGGCCTGCAAGCCCGGTATCAGCGGCCCGCCGCGACCGGTCGGGTCGAGCACCGCGCTCTGGCGGCCGGTCCACGCGTTGTTCATCTGCCCCATGCGCAGCTGGTCGCGCAGGTAGTCCGCGGTGATCTGCTTGGGCGTGCCGTAGATGATGTGCCGGGCGTACACGTCGGCGCGCGCGGTCGGGTCCATCTCTTGCTGGATGCACCCGACTTCAATCTTGCACCGCTTGTAGATGGGCTCTCGGCTCTCGGCGTCACGCTTGGCGAGGTAGTCGTTCACCGTGAACACGTGCACGTGCCTGCGGCGCCACGCGATGAGCGGCCCGGCGATCGAGCCCGTCAGCGTTTTGCCCTCGCCGGTCACCATCTCGACGATCCGGCCGTAGTACAGCCCCAGCGCGCCCATGAGCTGCACCGGGTACGCCTCCTGGCCCGTCTCGCGCCGAGCAACCTCGCGTGTGGCGGCGAGCCCACGCCGAACCAATGCGGCTTCCTGCGCGTGCGCACCCGGGCCTTTAGGCCTGCGGATAAAGCCCGAACGGATCTCTTCGACGGCTTCGTCGAGCGCGGACTCGTTCATGTTCCTGAACTCGCCCGCTCCTGCGTCGGTGCGGTTAGCCTCGGCGAGCAGCCATGCCCGCCGCTCGCGCAGCTCGCCGGTTTTGACGATCACACGGTTAGCGATGGCATCAAGCCCCTTGCGCACCTCCGGCTTGCGCCGGCGCGCGCGAACCGCTTCATAAAGCGCCTGGTAGCGTGTGATCGCTTGGTTCATGCGTAATCGCCCAGTGCCATCATCAGTGCCATCATCGAGGCCATCAGATGTCCACCTTGCCCTGCACGAGCTTGTGCAGCCGGTCCACCCACTGCACCAGATAAGGCTTGCTGGGCAGCGTAAACCGCAGGCGGACCCGTTCGCCCGGCAGACCGGGCCAAGGCGTGCCGCCTTCATCGGGCGCCAGCGGCGTGACGTGCATCACGAACTGCGGGTCGCGCGCCATCAGACCGCTCTGCTCCGCAGGGTCGACCTCGATGGTGCCGCCTCCCGCGTAGCCGAACGAGGCATGCGGCAGCTCGCGCTGGCCCGCCTCGACCAGCTTGTCGACCCGGCCCACGAACACCTGGTCCACCGCCGACACAAGCCGAAGCTCGACGCGGTAGTCGTCCGTGCTCAGTTCATTGGGCCACGCGGCTTCCTGCTGTTCGAGCAGCGCCGTCACCCGCATGTCGCGGTCGTCGATGATCTGGCACACGGCCTCGCCTTCGCGGACGAACGCGCCGACGATGCGGGCCGGGTCCGCGCTGACCACTCGGCCAGCGATCGGCGCACGCACCACGAGCGCTTCGACCTTGGTGTGCAGGTACGTCGCCCGTGCAAGCTTGGTGGCGATCGACTGCTGGGCGATCTGCGCTCGAGCAAAGTCCTGCCGGCCGACGGCCTGCTGCTCCATCGCCTCAAGCTCTGCAATCTCGGCGCGGATCGTCGCGAGCTCGCTGGCCAGCCGCTCGTTTTCGAGCGTCAGGATCGGCGCGCCCTGGTCCACCCACTCGCCGATGCGAGCGTGCGACGCGGTGACAAAGCCGCCCGTCTCGAAGAACACGCCAGCCTCGGCCCGCGCTTCCATCACGCCCGATGCCCGCCGGTTGTCCGGGGCGGGGATCATCCCCACCGCGCCGATGCAGCCCGCGACCAGCAGGATGCTCGTCACGATCGAGCGGAAACGGTGGTCCGCGTGCACATGGTGCGTCGCCAGCCAGTGGACCCACTTGCCCACGGGCATGATGAACCACATGCCCGCGGTCCAGATCGCGAGCACCAGCCCCACGGCAAACAGCTTGCCCATGACATACAGCGTGATCGAGAAGAACAGGAAGATGCGGTACGCCATCGCGAGCACGCCGTACACAAACAAGATAGTGAGTTCAACCGGGTCGCTGCTCGGCGGGGTCTCGTTCTTAAGGCGGTAGAAGTAGACCTTGAACAGGTGCTTGAGCAGGTTCTGCGAACGCTGCATCAGGTTGGGCACTTCGAGCAGGTCCGCGAGGATGAAGTACCCGTCGAACCGCATGAGGGGGTTGGCGTTGAACAGCACCGTTGAGACCGATGCGGTGAATAGCACGTTGTACGCGATCTGATGCGTGAGCGAGCCGGGGTTGGTGTTGAGCCACACGAACGCCGCGATGGCCGCGATGAACAGCTCGAACAGCATGCCGCCCGCGCCGACCGCGATGCGCTTCCACTTGTTCTCGAAGCCCCATGCCGCCGAGGCATCGACATACGGCGCCGGGAACAGCACGAGCAGCATGACGCCGAACTCGGGCACCTGCCCGCCGTAGCGTTTGCAGATCACGCCGTGACCGGTCTCGTGGATCGCCTTGGTCACGATGAACGTCGCGATGAGCCAGGGCCACAGCGACGGGTTCGAGTAGACATTCTCGGCGCCCGCTGCAAGCTGCTCCCACTCCGGGATCAGCTTGACGAGCGCAAAGAGCACCACGCCGAGCCACAGCGCGAAACCCCATACGTTCAAAAGCGGCCTCAACAGCGGCTCGATCCACGTCAGGTACGCATCAGGATTGAACATCTTGATGCGAAAGTACATGATGCCGATCGCCTGCTGAACCGCCTTCTTTTTGAACCGTTCGCGCCCGCGCCGCAAGAGCTGGTCGGTCTCGGGGTTGGCGTCCGCTGACAGCAGGTTCGAGTTGTAAAGCTGGCTCAGAAGCTGAATGGCTTCGTGCTGCGTGGGGGCGGTGTCGCCGTGCTGTTCGAGGCTGATCTTCCAGATGTCCTCGACCGTGCGTTTGCCGTCGAAGAGCCCGACGAACTGGTGGGCGATCGGATTGAGTCTGTAGAACTGGTTGCTCGATGGGTCTTTGACCACGTGCCACCGCTTGCCGCGGTAGTGCTGGCGCGTGATCTGCACGTGCGGCCTAAGCCTTGGCTTCATCGCGCGAACGCGGTGCCAGAATGGCGAGAAGGTTGGTCGCTCAGCCACGCGCCGCTCCTTGAAGCAACAGTTCAAACACCTGCACGGAACTCACCACCAGAGCCTCAGCCGCAGCGTGTCGCGGATGCGCCGGGTGCCGATATCCAGCAGCGTCCGCTTGCCCGTGTCAAACTTGGCGAGCCCCTCCATGCCTGGCCGCATCCACGCGGGCGGGTCGTCGAGCGTGGCGCGCACCTCAAAGGCGTTCGTCCCGTCTTCGGGCGAGGCCAGCGGCACCACGCGGTCCACGGTCATCGGGCTGCGCCGATCGGGGTACGCCTTGGTCGCGAGATCGCCCGTCATGCCCTCGGTCACCAGCGAGATATCCCGGTCCTGCACGCGCGCCACGATCGTGAGCTGGTCCAGCGGTGCGATCTCGTACAGCCCGTCGCCGAGCGTGACCGATGAGCCGACACGCTTCGAAAGATCGCCAGCAAGAATCCGTCCATCGATCGGCGACGCGATTACCGCCTTGGCAATAAGGTGGTCGTACAGGTCGATCTGCGCCTGGGCCTGTGCGATCTGCTGCTCGACCTGCTTGAAGGCCGCGGTGTCGCGTTCGCTCAGCGCGCGGTCGGCGTCCTTCTCGGCCTCGGCCCGCTTGGCGATCGCCGACAGACGCTGGAGTTCCATCTCCGAGGTATCGAGCCGCGCGAGAACCTGGCCCGCGCTGACCTCGTCGCCCTCCTTCAGACCCTCGGTAACGCTCGCGATGATGCCCTCGAACGGCGCTGAAACAAATCGGCGGTTCTGCGCTTCCAGGATCACCGGCGCCTCGACGCGGTAGGGCACCTGCACGAACGTCACCCCGATCGCGATCGCCATCACAACGAGCCCGCCGAGCTTCCACACGGTGTGCTTGGCACCCACCAGCCAGCCCGCGGCCCTTACCGAATCGTCGTACGCCCGCAGCGCCGTGTGCCGGTCTGCGGTTCGGCGAAGCCTCAGCACCGGCGCGAGCAGGTCGCACGCGCTCTGCAACAGTTCGACGCCCGCGAGGTCGATGCCCTTGTCGGCGGCGGTCTCGATGGTCAGCACCCCGACCACGTCCTCGTCGACCCGCATCGGGATCGAGACGAGCTTGAGCCGTGCGTCGGCCGCCCCGAGCACCTTGTGCGCGTGGGTGACCGCTTGAGCCAGCAGCGCATCGCCCTCCGCGCCGTCAGCGCCCGATTTCTCAGGAGGCGGCGGGTACACAATCGGCTGCTCCTGATCCAAGCACTCGTCCATCGCGTCTTCGAGCTGCTTGACCATCGCGAGCCTGCGGTCGATGTTCTCGGTATCGCTGATCGCGACGGTCTTGACCGCACCGCCCTCGCCGCCCGCATCGAGCCCCTTGGTCCAGCCCAGCGCCACGCGGTCGGCGCCGAGCTGTCGGCTCAGGTCGTTGCACATCTGCATCGTCGCGCCTTTGAAGCTCGTCGACGTGTTCACCGAACCGATGAGCTTGGTCGCCAGGTCCAGCGCCTGCGCAGCCGCCTGCGTGCGCCGCAGCGTCTGCCGAGCGCCGTGCCCGTGCACATACCCGACGATCAGCTCGACCACCGCCAAAGTCGTCTGCATCGCCTGGGGGCTTCGACCATCGAGCAGCAGCGTGACGACCTGCCGCGTCGCGCCGCCCGCTGCCCCGATGGGCGCTGCGATCAGAAAGCCCGTGCTCTGCGCGTCATAAAACTGCGAGTCGTTCTCGGTGCCGAAGACCTCGATCTTGCCGCGATGGCCAGCGGTGCGAGCCGCGGTCTTGGTGTCGAGCTCGAGCTCGATCTGTCCTTCCACCGGCGCCGAGGGCGGCTGCTCGGGGTTCGCGCTTGGCCACACCAGCAGCCCACGCGGCTCGGCCGAAGCCTGCGCATCGTCACCGTCTGCTGCAGGCACCGCCCACAGCACGCCCTGCTTGGCGCCGCTCGCCTGCGAGACCACCGCGAGCAAACGCATCAGGAACACCCGGTCATCGGGCGCGTCCGAAGTCAGCTCCGTCACGATTCGCTGCCAGCCCGGCGACCGCAGCTTGCCCTGGTCGATCATTCCTCGCCTCCCCCGATGGTCGTCAGCCCTACCGCGTCGCCGCTGTGCTCATTCTGCCATGCCTCGCTGGGCTCGTTGAACCGCACCCAGCAGTTCAGGCCCGGCGGCAACTGCTCAGGGTTTGCGATCTCCACACGCACGCGCCGCGCTCCGCCGCCCGCGTCCGCCGTCGGAGCGACCTCTACCACCGTGCCCTCGAACACCATCGGCTTATCGAGCACCGGCATCAGCACCCACGCCTTCTGCCCGCCCGCAGGATCAAGCATCAGCGATTCCTGCGTCGGCACCGGCACATCGATCCACAGCACATCCACGTTGACCACGCGGATCACCGGGTCGCCCTGCTGCACGCTCTGGCCGACATCCACCGTGACCACATCGACCACGCCATCGAACGGCGCCGTCAGCCGGTAGCGATCAACCCTGGCAAAGGCCCGCGATGCCTGCAACGCCGCGAGTGTCTGGTTCAGCTCAGAAAGCTTGAGATCGATCAGCGTCGTCTTGTACCGCGACTCCGAGCGCTGGTACTCCGCTGGCGACAGCCCTTCCTGGGCGTACGCCTCCTGCGCGCGATCAAACTCCAGCTTGGCAAGGTCCACATCCGCCTGCGCCCGCTCGACGGGCAGCTTGGTGGTCGCCCGCGCATCTTGGAACTTGGCCTCGGCGAGGTCTTCCGCATCCTCGCCGCGAATCAGCAGGTCTCCCTGCTTCACCCGTTGGCCGCCCGTGACCGCGACTTCCATCACCGCTGTCGGGATCGAGAACCCGATTGCTGCGTCCCGGCTTGGCCGAGTGACAGCTCGATGCCCATCAAAGAGGTTGATCCATTCAAGCTGGCGCTCACGGGCGTCATCGATGGTTCTGGCCGAGTCCCGGCCACGGGTCTGCCCGGCCGCCGGGGCCGCCAGCACGCCCGCCATCGCCACGCTCAAGAGCACGCATTGCAACTGTCTCATGGAGGTTCCTCTATGGCCCTTTGGCCAGCTCAAACCGTGGCTTGGGTTCCCGCGTGGCCTCGGCTCATCCCTGCCAGCGCTTCGCTGGGCGGTTCTTGGCTGCCCGGCATGCTGCCAGAGTCTCGCCAAGAACGTACGGGATGCTCGGGCGATTGGCCGGTTCCGAGGGAGGGTGCCGGTGCTGGGCCCGCTCGGCGTCGCTTGTGCCCGACGGAAGGGGGTGCGGGGTCGGGGTGCGTTCGGGCATCGCGCCTTGGCTCCTGCGGGATACGCCCGCGAGCCGGGTGTTGTTCCAGTCCTATCCTAGCCGAAGCGCCCCGCGAGCACCCCTAAGTTCTCGCTGCAATCCTCGCTCGGCTGAGCCAAGCGAGCCCCAAAGAGGCCCCGAACGGAGTTTCCAAAGCCATGACCAGCCCAGCCGCCGAGCTTACGACCCATCCCGACCGTGTCGCCTCCCTCGCCCTCCACGGCGGCTCGCCCGTCTGCGCTCAACCCGTCGCCTTCATGAAGCCTGGCCTCCACCGCGAAGACATCGACGCCGCCCACGCCGTGCTCGAATCCGGCATGCTCCGCGCCGCCAGCCAGTGCGACGCCCTTGAAAAAGAATTCGCCAACAAGAGCGATGCCAAGATCGGCCTCACCTGCGCCAACGGCACCTGCGCCCTCCAACTCGCCTACGGCTCCCTCCTCGAACGAGGCGACGAGGTCATCGTCCCCGCGTGGACCTACATCGCCACCGCCTCCATGCTCGTCGCCCACGGCTGCAAGCCGATCTTCTGCGACTCGCGCGAGGACACCTTCCAGATCGATGTCGAGGATGCCCGCCAACGCATCACGCCCAACACCAAGGCCATCGCCTGCACCCATCTCTACGGCAACCCCGTCGATATCGACGCGGTCCAAACACTCGCCAAGGAGTTCAACCTCAAGGTCATCTACGACGCGGCCCAGGCGCACCTCGCGACGTACAACGGCAAAGGCATCGGCGCGTTCGGCGACGCTGTCACTTACTCCTTCTACGCCACCAAGAACCTCGGCACCGGCGAGGGCGGCATGGTCACCGTCAACGACGACGACCTCGCAAAGACCATCGGCCTGCTCCGCTCCCACGGCGAGACCGACAAGTACCTCCACGACTACATCGGCTTCAACTACCGCATGAATGACATCACCGGCGCCATCGGCCTCTCACGCCTGGGCCGGCTTGAAGCCGAGACCAACGCCCGCCGAAAGGCCGCCGATGCCTACACCGCCAAGCGCGCCCAGATCCCCGGCATCGTCCCCCCCACCGTCACCCCCGGTGCCGAGCCCGCCTGGCACCTCTACACCATCAAGCTTGATCTCGACATAATCACTTGCACACGCGACCTGTTTGCCGATGCGCTCCGCGCCGAGGGCGTGCCCTGCGCTGTCCACTACCCGCGTAGCCTGACCGATCAGCCCGCGTTTGCCGATGTCGTCACCGACCACCCGCCCGTGGCCCGAAACCTGGCCCGCCGGGTGCTCTGCCTGCCCATGCACCACGAGCTGACGGGCAGCGACATCGACCGCGTCTGCGAGGCCGTGGCCAAGATCGCCGATGCCTACTCGGCGTGAGGCCATCTCACGAGGCAACCCCGCGAGCCCGCCTGTCGTATTGACTGGTGGAGGCTGTCCGCATGAAACCTAGCGGAAATACTCGATTCGGTCGGCTCAGCCTGCTTTTGTTCGCGGCATCACCGTTCTTCATGGGCGTCGAGTCCATCATGAGTTCCGCTCAGCCGCTGGCGTATCGCTCTGTTGCCGCGATCAAGGGATATGACGGCTGCGCATGCGGCGATTGCGCCCTCTACTTCGTTGGTTTCATGCCGCGCTACCCGCTCACATGGCGTGCGTACCACTGGTCGTCAGACATCGGGTTTCTCGCAGGGGCCGCATGTGCCTTGATGGGCCTCGGGTTCGGAGTCTGTGCAGCGGTGAGATTCGCACATCGATCGAAACCCGGCCGCTGCGCGCACTGCGACTACGACCTCGCGGGCCTGCCGACCGGCCAATGCCCCGAGTGCGGCTACGAAGTATCCGAATACTGAGCCTACTGCTCAGCGGATGATGGTCTGCCGATTGTCTTCGCCGAACCACCGCTTGAGGTGTTGGTCTTTGAGCGCGCTCTCGCGGTTGTCAAAGTCGCGGGTGGTAAACAGCAGCGACGAATCACCAATGACAATCTCATCACCGTCGCTCGCCAGTGCTTGGCCGTCTACCTTTTCAGTATTGATCTTCACGCCGAACGAGGAGCCCCGGTCGATGACCGTCAGCTTCGAGGTCGCCTTGTCGAACTCCAGCGCGCAATGCTCGCGGGAAACCGAATCGTCCACGACCTGAATCGTGCAACCAGCAAGCCGGCCCACGGTCATCCGGCCCTTCTGGACCGGGTAGTAATCGCCCTTGTTCGGACCCTTCACGACTAGAATCGAAGCCATCTCGTTCTCCTGCACATGCAATACAAGTACGATTCACCCAGCAGACGGCTGGCCCCAGAAGGGTACCCCTGCTCGCGGATTCTATGAACGCATCACGCGCCGAACAACGCTCACCGCGTCCAGGCTCGGTTACATTAACACTCAAGCCGCTTCACGCGGCCGCCGATTCCTAGACGTGAGGCACCTCATGCTCGACCCCAGCC
>CAYGSG010000076.1:0-14880 GCA_964352615.1 uncultured Phycisphaeraceae bacterium | reverse complement strand
GTAGGGGACCGCGATCGAAGGGGGCGTCCGGATGTATGTCGGACGTTTCGATCCGGTTTGTCGGACAAGACAGACGGCCGGCACTGGGCCGGTCGTCTCCCTCTTGCCGAAGTCGGGAGGCGTGAGAGACGAGCGGTCGAGAGCAGAAGATGATGCGTGGCGCGAGGGGAGTAGACGCCCCTGGCGGCAATCGGATGGAGCGGGCTTCTCGGACGTAACCGGGGAGCGAGCCGCAACGGGGAGCGGGGGCTCCGCGGGTGTCGAGCTTTGGATACGCGGTCAGACGAAGGCCTGGCCAGGCGGGTTGCGGCGCGAAGGGGGAGAAGGGCAAGTTGATGGCGGTTGATCCTTCTGAACTCAAAGGACGCAAGCTCGGGCGTGTGCTCAGCAAGCTGGGCGTGGCGACGCGCGAGCAGGTCCACGAGGCCTTGGCGGTCCAAAAGACCCGCAAGGTCCCGATCGGGCAGCTCCTGATCGAGCTCGGCTACGCGACCGAGACGGATGTCGCCCGGGCTTTGGCTGGCCAGGCTGGCATGGCGTATGTTGATCTCGACGAAATCACGATCGAGGCTGCGACGTTCGAAGCGATCCCCTCGGACAACGCGCAGGCGTACCAGATCGTCCCGATCGAATACAACCCCAAGTCAAAGCGGCTGAAGATCGCCCTCAAGAGCCCGAACAACTTCCGGGCGGTGGACGACCTGCGAATCCTGATGGGGCTGACCGTCGAGGCCGTGGTCGCCGATGAGGCGAAGATCGATGCGCTGCTCGCCGAGCACTACTCCAAGCAGGAATCGGTGTCGGATGTGGTCTCGGGTCTGGCAGCCGACGACAAGTTCAAAGGGCTTGCCGATTCGAGCGGCGCCTCGATCGACCTCGATGCGGTACTGGAAGCCTCCGAGGACAACCAGGTCGTCAAGCTGCTCAACCTCGTGCTGCTTCAGGCCATCAAGGACAAAGCCAGCGACGTCCATTTCGAGCCGTTCGAAGACGAGTTCAAGATGCGGTACCGCATCGACGGCGTGCTGTACGAGATGGTCCCGCCGCCTAAGCACCTGGGCAACGCGATCACCAGCCGCGTGAAGGTCATGGCCAATCTCGATATCGCCGAGCGGCGTTTGCCGCAGGACGGCCGAATCGAGCTGAGCGTAGGCGGTAATCCGATCGATCTTCGTGTCGCGGTGCTTCCCACGATGCACGGCGAGAGCGTCGTGATGCGTGTGCTCGACCGCTCCAACGTCGAACTGGACCTTGACCGCGTGGGGTTCCGCCAGGACACGCTCGATCAGTTCCGGGACCTGATCGCCAAGCCCAACGGCATCGTGATCGTGACCGGCCCGACGGGTTCGGGCAAGACGACCACGCTGTACGCGGCGCTGGCCGACCTCAACGACATCAAGCACAAGATCCTCACGGCCGAGGACCCGGTCGAGTACGACATCGACGGGCTCTGCCAGGTGCAGGTCAACACGGAAGTCGGACTCACCTTTGCCAAGGCGCTGCGGAGCTTCCTGCGGCAGGACCCCGACATCATTCTGGTCGGCGAGATCCGCGACCTCGAGACCGCTCAGATCGCGGTGCAGGCATCGCTCACGGGCCACTTGGTGCTCACGACGTTGCACACCAACGACGCGCCGAGTTCCATCATCCGCTTGGTCGACTTGGGCGTCGAACCCTTCCTGCTGACGGCGACGCTCGAGGGCGTGGTCGCTCAGCGGCTGGTTCGGACGATCTGCTCCAAGTGCAAGGAAGCCTACGAGCCGAGCGAGGAAGAGCTTTACGAGTTGCAGATGACGCGAGCCGATGTGGCGGGCCGATCGTTTATGCGGGGCGCTGGCTGCGACAACTGCAACAAATCGGGTTACAAGGGCCGCATGGCGCTGTTCGAGATCATGGAGATCGACGATGACATGCGAGACCTCATCATGCAGAACGGCAGCACCGCGGTGATCCGCGACCATGCACGCAGGCGGGGCATGCGGTCGCTCCGCGAGTCGGGCCTGATGGCGATCTACGAGGGACTCACGACCATCGACGAGGTTGTCCGCGAGACGCTCGGCGAGGAATAAGACACCGCACTCGCGCTGCTCAAGCGCGGGCCGTGATGAGAAGCAGTACGAGCGGCAAGACGCCGCAGACGGAGACGGGCACATGGCCACCTTTGCGTATGAAGCGCTCAACGCCTCGGGCAAGCCTCAGAAGGGCACCATCGAGGCCTCCAACTCGGACGAGGCGATCCAGCGGATCAAGGCCCAGGGCTACTTCCCCCAGGCCATCCGGGAACAGAAGGTCAAGAAGTCGGCGGTGGCCGAGGGCGGTACCGCCACCAAGAAGAAGCGCAAGGGCGGCGGCGGAATCTCCATCGGCGGCGTGTCGCCCAAGAACCTGACGATCTTCACTCGCCAGCTCTCCACCCTCCAGGACGCCGGCCTGCCGCTGCTCCGCAGCTTGCAGATTCTTGAGTCGCAGGCCAAGCCCGGCCCGCTCAAGAACACGCTCATCAACGTGTGCGAAGAGGTCGAGGGCGGCACGTCGCTCTCTGAGGCGATGGCCAAGAACCCCAAGTGCTTCAACACGCTCTACACCAAGATGGTCAACGCGGGTGAGATCGGCGGCGTGCTGGACATCATCCTCCAGCGGCTCGCCGAGTTCATGGAGAAGAGCGAACGGCTCAAGCGCAAGATCAAGGGCGCGATGGTCTACCCGATCGTCGTCATCGTGGTCGCGGCGCTCATCATGACGTTCATCATGGTGTTCATCATTCCGAAGTTTGAGGTCATCTTCATGGACTTCGGGGTCGCGCTGCCCGGCATCACGCTGTGGCTCATCAACACCAGCCGGTGGGTCGCGGGCAACGGGCCGGGCCAGATTCCCTTCCAGGGCGGTCTGATCATCGGCGGCACCGCGTTCCTGTCGGTTGTGTTCTGGAAGCTCATCCGCAAGGCCGGCCCGGGCCGTGCAGCCACGGACCGTCTGCTCGTCATCGCTCCAATCTTCGGCAAGCTCATCCGCAAGACCACCATCGCCCGGTTCACCCGGACATTGGGCACGCTCATCAGCGCGGGTGTTCCGATTCTTGAAGCCGTCACGATTACCGCGCAGACCTCGGGCAACGCGGTCTACGAGAAGGCCCTGATGAAGGTCCACGATTCGATCCGCGAGGGCGAGTCGTTCGCCGAGCCGCTGCGTCTGAGTAAGACCTGCGATCCGATGGTCGTCAACATGATCGACGTCGGCGAGGAGACGGGCGAGCTTGACGCGATGCTCATCAAGATCGCCGACAACTACGACGAAGAGGTCGATGTCGCCGTCGGCGCGCTTGTCAGCCTGCTCGAACCGCTGATGGTCGTGGGCCTGGGCGGCATGGTCGGCACGATCGTGGTCGCGATGTTTATGCCCCTTGTTGCCATGATCGAGTCGCTCCAGGGCGGTTAAAGCCCCGGTTTTTGGGAAGGAACCCCGCAAGGTGCATTCGACCTGTTGTCATTCTGAGTTTCCGGCCACCGCCGCAAGGCGTGCGCACGGCTCTCGTCCGGGCTTCACGCTCATCGAGATTCTCGCGGCGCTGCTCATCATCGCGCTACTCATCGGCATCTTGTCGGTCGGCTTCACCGCGCTCACGCGTCAGGCCAACAGCTCTGCGACCCTGCAAGACCTGACCACGATCCGCAACGCGGTCACCCACTTCAAGAACGAGTTCGGCTTCCTGCCGCCGCTGGTCATCGATATGCCAGACGCTGACCGTATCGATCGCGGCGATATGCCTCCGAGCATCGATGTGTATGACTATCTGGACCGTGATGCAAGCGATGCCGCCATCGCGGCGGCCCATCTCCGCAACGAGGCGCTTACCGAGCCCGCTGAGCAAGACCGCTGGAGCGTGTACACCATCGCGTACTACCTCGCGGGCGCTCTCGACGCTTCGATCGACGGCGTCGAAGGTCAGGGCTACCGCAAGCCGCGCACCGACGGCACGTTCGAGACACGTGGACGCGAGTACGTGCCCGCCCTCGACGCGGGCACCGGCGGCGGAGTGGAGCTCCGCCAGCGCGGCGACGATCTGACCGAGGGCGATGTCGTCGTCGTTGATCGCTTCGGCACGCCCTACCGGTACTACCGCTGGCTGCACGAGGAGATGATCGGTTCGCAGGCCGACCTCAACATCCCGGCCATTCTCGGCAGTCCGGACGACAACCCCGAGCTTCTCAGCGCGCAGTTTGCGATCGTTTCTGCTGGGCGCAACACGGTTTTCGGCACCGAAGACATCATGGAGTTGCGCACCGCACTGGGTTCCGACTCCAATGATTCTGATGCCCAGGTGCGTGCCGCGGCCGCTGCCGACAACGTGGTGGAGGTGGGCAAGTGATTCGCGGATCGCGGCGACATCCCGGCCCGGCAGCCCGCGCTGGCTTCACGCTGATGGAGCTCATCGTCGTGATGGCCGCCATCGTGCTGCTGCTCGCCGTCGCGGTGCCCTCGTTCAGCGCGATGATCGCTTCACAACGCCGAACGCTCGCACAGACCCAGCTCCAGAGCGCCATCGTCGGCGCACGGGCGCTAGCGCTTCAGCAGTTCCGGGGCACCGATACCGCTGCGGTCTTCACCTTCGAGCCCAACGGCCGACTGAGCATCGTGGCCTGTGTCCAGGTCGGGAGCATCCCGGATACCGATGATCCGGAGGGATACCGCACCTCCCAAAACCCGTCACTCATCATTGATCGCGATGTGTTCATTCCCGATCCCGCGGTGCAGCCGGTGTCCCTGCCCGGCGGATGGATGCTCCGCGGGCTGGTGACGGAAAGCGAACTGGGTTTGCCATGGTTCCCCGATCCAGTGGGGCCAGGCTCAAGCCGATGGGTATTCCCCGAGTCCGGCTTCTACGACAAGCTCGAGCAGCTCGACGGCGATGATCGTCAGACGTTCATGGTCCGTTTCGAGGGCGGCACCGGCCGCGTCAAGGCCGATGGTTCCGAGGCGCTGGTGCTCCTGCGTAGGCCTTCTAACCTTGATCGCACTCCCGCTGAGCGAGAATTGTTAGATGCTGAGGACCCATCACGGTTCGTTCGCCTCCGTCAGGGGGACGACCTCTTCATGAGCCTCGATCCGGGGCTTACGGCTGACAGGGCTTACATGCTCGGCAACCTATCGAGCGACACCGTGCTCGCTAAGCCCGCTTGGGCGTTAGCCTTGTATCGCGAGCGCGAACTTGCTAACGCACTCGGGCTGGGCCTCGATGACGACACAGGCTCGCTCTACGACACAGTGGATTCACCCACGATGGTGATGGGGTTTGATCTTGGTGAAGCGTCCAATTGGCTTGAGACCGGCGACGTAACGGGCAACACCGAGTTCGGCGATGCGGTTCCGGGCGCTCTCTTGTTCGCGTTCAACCGCGCCGATGGCTCGCTGGTCGATCTGATCGAAGCCTCACAGGAAGCGGGCACCCCATGAGTACCCATCGCGGCTTCTCACTCATCGAGGTGCTCATCGCTGTCACCGTGCTCGCGCTGGGGCTGCTAGGCCTGGCTGCGGTCTTCCCGGTGGTGGTAGGCCAGCAGCGCGATGCCTCCAACGCCTCGGCGGGCGAGGCGGTCGTGTCGAGCGTGCGTTCATACCTCAGCAGCCACGAGGTGCTCAACGATCCCAACCGTGGCTGGGGCGCGGTCAACCAGTCAATCGGCACGACCGGTCGTATGTGGGTCCCGCTCACCGATGCTGCCCCAGGGGCGGGGTTGGTTACGACGTGGGGCTCCATCGCCGGTGCCGACATTGTCATCCCGCTGAGCGAACGGTTCTCGCCCGCGTCGTCGGCTGTGCGTTCGTCAGGCCCTCGCTTCGTGTGGGACATGGCAGCCCTCGCGCCCGATACAACCCTTGGTGATGATGCGGGCCTCGTGCGCGCTGCGGTCTTCGTGCGGCCCGTCGATACCAACATCCGAGATCGCGGCAACCCCGGTGCCTCGGCCTGGAACCTGCTGCTCTCGGGCAACCCGCCACCCCGCGTACCGATCGCTGAAGATATGGGCGGCGTGCCCACACGCAACGGCGACGTTGGCACAAGCGGTGCCTACGCCCAGTTGTTCAGCTTTGGCGCCGAGGTCTACGACTACAACGCCGAGAGCGTTTGGTCATCCGGTGATCGAGCCGATGCGATCCTCATCACGAGCGTGACCGACAGCATCGTCGGGCGATCGACGCGCGAGGCCGAGTCGCTGCTTTCGAGGCCGGGCCAACGCTTTGTCGATCGGCACGGCAACGTGTACCGCGTGACCGCCAGCAAGCCGATCGCGGGTGGCGTGTTGATTCGGATCGACCCTCCCGTGCCGAGCACGGTGGCGCGGAGCGATAACGACGAGACCGACATTTCGACGGACGACATCAATCCGTTCCTGGCCTCATCGGTGCCACCCGTTTCCGACCCGATCGTTCTGGAGATCCGCCCATGACCCGCCGCCTCGCCGACCATCGCAGCGCGGGCTTCTCGGTGATCGAGCTGATCGTCACGATCGGCGCGATCGCGCTGATCTCCGTGGGCATCGCCAAGATCTTCCAGACCGTGGGCGAGACCGTTTCGGGCGGGCGCCGCGTCAGCGGCTTTACGCAGGCAGCAGCCACCCTCGAATCGCAGATCCGCCTCGATGTGCAGAGCATTACGCGCGACGGGTTCATGGTGATCCACCACCAGCGCACAGCGACAGGCATCCTGCTCGCGCCTGGCACGCCGGGCCCAAGGCCTCGCCGCACCGATGAGCTGATGTTCTTTGCGCGCGGCGAGTTCACGACCACCAGGCCGACCGTGTTGCCCGATCCCGACGTGCCGCCACGCGTCGCCACCGCGACCGAGGCCCGCGTTTACTTCGGCCACGGCGCCAGCTACGACGCGGCCAACGAGATACCAGCCTACCAGTTCCCCGCGCCTTTCGACGGCGACACGAACAACGCGCCGTCGCTGGCTTCAACGCTGGGCGGCGAGCGCGGACCCAACGAGTTTGCCTCCGACTGGAACCTGCTCAGGCACGTCACACTGCTCGTCGATCCCATCAGCCGGCCGCTCATGCCCGACGGCCCCGTCGGATCGGGAATGGTCACGACGCTGCCCCGAGCCTACCGCGACAGCGAGTACCAGATTGCCTACCAGCCCGCAGCGGGCAGCATCTCCAAGGCGTTCAACGAGCGAGGCACCAACGACCTCGCGCAGGGTGCGATGCCGGAGGTCTTCTACGCAGGAGGCACGGTGCAGAGCGACGAACGTCCAGCGTTCGCCTCAGGCATCATCGATATCGCGACCACGAGCCTCGAAGAAATCCGCGCCATCGTCATGGACGTCGGCGGCACCCCGCCCTCGGGCCCGGGCACTGCTGGCACGGATGGTCACCCGCGCGCGGTCGTCGTCGGCGCTGATGGCCGGCCTCTCTCTGACCCGACCCTCGTGACCGATCCCGACGATGACACCAGCGAGGTGCTGCTCAACGGCGGGTTCCAGCCGTGGACATCTGCCGATTCGGGCGACCTGCCGTTCATGCACGCGTGGATGCGAGACGCGATGCCCGCGTTCTCATCGACGTTGCAGGGCGACCTGTCGGAGGGGCTGCCCACAGGCCAGCGCATCAGAGCCGAGCCGCTCTCACCTGATCTGCTGGAAACGGCCTATTCAAGCACCAGCGCGGAGGCACCTCTCTTCGCCGATCAAGTCGCGCTGACAGGCAGCATCCTCCTGCCACGTTGCTCGGAGTTTATCGTCGAGTGGTCTTTCGGCGAAGTGAATGCTGCCGGCCAGATCATCTGGCATGGCGGTGATGCTCCGGACTTTGATTTCTATGACGACGCAAACGCCGCCCAGCAACATGCCACCGTGTACAGGCGTGCGGACGGCACGCTCGGAGCGCACGTGGTGCCGACAGAACTTATTCACGACGAAGAGTCGCGCGATGGCGCCAACCCCAACGAGCTCTACAGCTTCTTCGGGTACAGCGACCCGACCTACCAGCCATTGGCCGCGGGCGTTGATCCGTCGAGCATTCCGTGGGCGTGGCCCAAGCTCCTGCGGATTACCGCGACGTTCGCCGACGCGCTGGACCCGTCGATCGAAGAAAGCACACAGTTCATCGTTGAGGTGCCCCAGCAGTAGCCTCGCGCAAACCGTGGGGAACAGGCAGTGGCGGACAAGCAGTGGGGGATACGGCCGGTCTTGCTGCGAACCAAACCGCAGCGGCAAAGGAGCGTAAAGAGATGGTAGCTAACGGGGGAATGAACATCAGGCGTCGCGGCTCATTTCTGGTCGCTGTGGTGGCGATCCTGTCGCTGCTCGCGGTGCTCACGATCGTATACGTCACCGTCGGCCGGTCCGATGCGCAGCTCAGTGCTGCGGTGCAGCGCAAGAGCGAGCGGGGTAACCCCGAGCTCATCATGCGCGACTACATCGCGAAGATCATCGCTGACGATGTCACCGAGCCGGTGGACCCGTCCGAGATTGAAGGCTCGGCCGTCGAGCAGCCGCTGATCCGTGAGGCGTGGGACTACCCATCGACCGCGCCCTACGCGACGTTCTACAACCCGTTCACCAACATCGTCGAGCGCCGACCCGTGACCGTCGGCGGCGACCACACCCAAGACGTCGCGTACTTCCTGCCCACGGGCGAGGTTGTCATCAGCGATGGCACCGATGAATACATCGTCGGCACCGGCACCGACCCTTGGCTCGCCGGCACCGAGCCGACCTGGCTCGATTTTCTCGGGCTTGCGAACCCGGGTAACCCGCCGATTGATACCTATCCCAACCGCCGGGTTGACCTCGCGCAGATCTCCAACGTCTCGCCCGACGGCGCGTTCGTTAACTTGTTCAACCTCCGTGCTGACGCCGCTGGCTTCGAAGCCACGCCGTGGCAGATGCGCGGCGAGGGGGGCAACGGCGCGCTTTCGCTCTACAGCCCGGACAACTCGATCGACTCCATCGCGACGCGCGGCACGGATACCGATTACGGCTACGTCATCGGCACGGGCGGCACGCTGGACCTGAGCTACGAGGCCGAGACCAAGCCCTCCTATTGGTCGTCCCGCCAGGTGGGCGCACACAGGCCGGTCGGAGACCCGATCGTCGGCCCGGGCGATGCCCTCTACTCGCCCTACCAGTGGGCCGATGCCGACGGCGATGGCGCGTTCGATACGCGCTGGTTCGAACTTGTCATCGACCGTGATCCCTCGAACGAGAGCTGGACCGACATCTTCACCCGCCAGGGTGATCTCCGCTACTTCTTCGCGGTAACCGTCCGCGACCTGTCGGCGATGGTCAACGTCAACACCGCGACCGACGGCACGCTTGAGCCGGGGGCCAGCGAGCCCGACGGCATCACCCCCGCGCACGTCGATTTCCGCCGAATGCTCACGCTGATCGACCCGAGCCGCGATGCTGCCATGATCGCCGCAGGATTCGATTCCTACGGCTCCATCTCCGATGGCTCAGACAGCTACGGCGCGTACATGGCGCCCGATTCGTTCGAGATCGGTGACCGCGCCTACGACGTGCTCCGCTTCGCCATTAACGAGGGCGCGATGCCCGGCGTGCTCGACGGTGGCTCGGGCCTCAACCCCGGGTTCGCAGCTCTGGAACTCACGGCGGGCTCGCCGATGGCCGTTGATCGCGAGTTCTACTTCGATACCTACTACGGTGGCACCGGCACGGGCCGCTCGGGATACTACCGCGACCTCGCCGCCTTCGACCCCAGCGCGGGCAGCGTCTGGGACTCGAACCTCGGTCAGTACCGCGCTTCACCGTTGTTTGGTCTGGATTCGCTCGCCGAGCTGCTTACGTTCCGCCGAATCAACGATCCGTCCACCGCGTCGCGTCTCGAGATGGCGCTGCACGCGCGCGGCGATTTCAACGCCACCGATCCGCAGGCCGGCTTCGGCCCGCTGCGATCCGACCGCCTCAACGAAACCGCGCCGTTCTACGCAGCAGCGCCCTTGGGCGATGCTGCGGCACGTTCGACCCAGTTCCTGGCGCACTCCATCCTCGATATCCGAGGCCGTCTCACCACCCTCAGCGGCCACCGCCCGGTGTTTGGTGCGGACCTGCTCACGCCGAGCGCTCTCTTGGCGGCGGACCAAAACATGCCGCCTACGCGAGTCGCTGAAACGCAACTCGCTGATCTTGACATGCGCGCGGAGTTTGACCGCGATCTGCTTACGGATCCCGATGCCCTATTCCAGATCTACGCCGACGGTTTGCTGCCGTGGTCTGATCTGCCCGGCGCGTGGAGCGCACCGGCCTACGCGACTCTTGCTTACGCCGGAAACATTCATGGCCGAGTTTACGGCCCCGAGTTCGCCCTGAGAAGTTCGGCGCACATGGCGGTCAACATGGCCGACATCGCCGATGAGGACAATGTCCCTACCCGGCGAACCCTGCTGGTGGACGAGTTGTATCGAACTGATCTGGAGGCTGCCGGGGGGCGCGAGCCTGTCTACCCGTACATCCTGCTTGATCTGAACAACGGCGATGCTAACACTGGAAGACTTGACCCCGTAGGCGGCGGCTTGATCGATCCCACCGGAACCTACGGCCGGGCAATCAACGTATTCGGCATCGAGGCCCAGCCGTTCATTACCATGGCCGGCACCATGGCGGTGTACGCCGACGCCACCGAGGCGGGCGGCGGCAACGTCGAGACGTCGAGCTTTATGCCACCAATGGGTCCAATGGATCCACTCATCCCCGATCTGAATACCGACTTCAACGCGTCCAACCCAGATTTCTTGTTCGAAGCCATCGCGGTCGAACTCACAAACCCATTTGATGTTGATATTGAGCTCGATGGAGGCTTCGCGAGCGGTGGCGGTGATGACGGCAGCAACGGCGATTTCGATTACTACATCCAGTTCGGTGATCTTCACTTCCGTGTTGCCGAACACTCGTTTACTGACCCAGAGGATTCCGGTGCGCGCTCGGGTTTCATGCTTGAAGCAGGCGAAAGCCGAACCGTTTTCTGCATGAGTCAGACTCCTGAGCAAGTCATTATGAGGCTTCAGGACGCGAGTGGCATGGCGATCACGCAGATGAATCTGGACGCATGGATCACGGCGCAGTTCGGTGCTGATGCCGCGCTCATGTGGCCGATGGGGACCGTTGTTGCCGGTGCTGTGGAGTCCGATCTTGTTGACGGCACACCGCTCGTCGCGGCATCTGTCTCCACGCTCACTGATGGTCTGCTCGACATTCTCGAGGCGGGTGGGACGACCCCCGAGGCTATTGCTGAACGCGATATCGTCCGGCTATGGCGCGCGGTCCGTCCGCTCGTCGATGAGCCGATGGGCCCAGCGATCGATGGTTCCAGCGAGTCCGCCACGGTCAACGATCCCGCGACGGATGTGCTCGTCGACCGATTGCGCGTTCCCGACACCGAGGCCGGGCTGCTCTCAAGAGTCCGCCGAACGGGCGGTAACCAGGAGATCGATGGCGCGACTCCAGCCCAGGACGGCATGGGCAACAACGCTGGCCTGACCATCACGCAGTGGGCCATGATCCGCCGCGCCGACGATCCCGATGCAAACGAGTTCCGGACGACGACGGCAGCATCAGGCACCTATCGCGGCGTGCTGCCAATGTGGGCCCACGAACCCGTCGAGGATGGCTCCAACCTGCCGAGGCCCGTGGGCGAAGACGGCGTGCCCGTGCCCGGCGATCAACTCACGCTTGCCGATTTCTCCGCACCCGAGAACCACGGCGGAACCACCATCGCGGGCTGGTTTACCTCGACCGAGACAGCGCCCGCGAGCAACACCATCTTCCCGACGCTCGCGCAGGACCCGGCGGACCGCACAAGCGACCCCGTGACGAGCTCGCTCGGATCGCGCGTCGAGCACAGGCTCACCACCGCCGGCAACTCGACCATCAGCGTGCCGCGCCTGGCCGATCTGCTGCTGCCGCTGGCCCTCGGGCCCATGCACGACCCGGGCCCGGACCTCGGCGACCGAAGCGACGACCGCTGGCTCACGCTCTCCGAGGCGCTCACGTTCGCGACAACCGGCCTCGAGACCGTTGGCACCTCACCCTACGCCGACCTCGACAACTTCTACGACGGCATTGGCGTTGAAATCACACCGATGGTCGGCGACACGCCGCTGTTCTATGGCCAACTCGTCGTGGATAACTTCGTTCCGTTCTTCGATGCAGACCTCAACGGCGCTTACGACCCGCCGGCGCTAGGCGGCGATGACGTGGCCTGGGGCCTCCGTATCACACCCGCCATGCGCATCGTTCAGTCTGTAGCAGGTTTCTCACGCGAGCAGGCCTCGCTCATCCGTCCGATCTTCGGCACGCTCAACATCAACACCGCCTCGCTCGAGACCCTGCGCAGCCTGCCCATGCTCTCGCCGCCCGATGGCATCGATGATGTGCTTGCGGCCGAGTTCAACACTGCTTACGGCAATGAGTCGATGTGGTGGTGGGATCGCCTTGCGGGCGGTCCTGCACCCGTCAGCGCCGGCTCGGATATCGCAACCACGCTCGTCGGCTACCGAGACCGCCAGCGGATGGTGACGCGCTCGCCTGTCGCCGCCGGTGCGGCACCGGCCGTGCTCGACTTCCTCGGCATCGTTGCCAACCTCGCGGGCGACCCGCCCGGCTGGGCACCGGGCGACACAGGCAGGGGCACCGCCATCGGGTTCACCGGCACGACCGAACGCCCCGGCTTCAGGTCCGTCGGCGAAATAATGGCATTACGACTTGCGGACCCGGCCCTTGCGCCTCACAGCACGGACGCACTGTTCTATGCGGCTCCCGACATCACCGTTTCTGGAGTCGCCAGCACGCTGTATGACAACGACGGCATGGGCCTCGTCGGTGACGGCTTGGTCGATGGAGCGTCCGGGGCTCCGCTTGATGACTACGACCAGCAGTTCGCCATCGCCAACAGCGTTTTCAACACCGTCAGCATCGGCTCGGACTACTACGCCGTCTGGTTCCTCATGCACGGCTACTCCGAGGAAGACACGATGGTCACCGGGGCTGAGCCCCTCGTGCCGACGGTCGCCAGGCGGTTCCTGATGGTCGTGGACCGCTCGGGCGTGACCCGCCGGGGCGATGAACCCAAGATCGTGCTGTTCCGGGAGGTCCCGGTCGCACTACCATGACGCAAGCAGGCGTTCGGCTTTGAGCCGGCCGCCGGTGGCAGGGCATAGCTCAGCTTGGTAGAGCGGCTGCTTTGGGAGCAGCAGGTCGTCGGTTCGAATCCGGCTGCCCTGATTGTCGGACCGTGCGATTTCAACGCCAGGTGCGCCCCACGCGCCGCGCCGACCCGGTATCGTGTGGCTCATGGCCGACCCCAAGGCATCCAAAGGCGAACAAGAGACCACGGTCTCGGCCATCAAGGCCCCTCGCATCGAGCGTGACAACCCGCTCACGCGCAGCCTGCCCGGCATGATCGGCGCGGGCTTTCTCGCGCTCATGTTCGCAGCGTGCGTGCTTTCACTCCCCTGGACACTCGGCCAGGTCCAGGGCGTGCCCCGCTACAACGATGGCGAGCCCCGCGCCGGGCGACTCGCCCCCGAGTGGTGGCCCGCCGACGACGAACAGAAACTCACGCTCAACGCGCTCGTGCCAGCCGAGACAGTCAACGAGATCGCCGCAGAGGTTGGCGAGCCACCCGCCGAGATCGTCTCCCAGCTCGAAGGCCCCGCAGCCGACCGTCTGCGCGCGCATTGGCCGGGTTGGTTTCTCGGAACGGACGTGCTGGGCCGAAGCTTGTGGGTCCGTGTGCTCGCGGGCGGCGGCATCTCGATGGGCGTAGGCATCGCGGCCGCCATGCTCAGCGTGTTCATCGGCACCATCTACGGCTCGGTCGCCGGCTACCTCGGCGGCAAGGTTGATGCCGTGATGATGCGCATCGTCGATGTGCTCTACGGCCTGCCCTACATCCTGCTGGTCGTGCTGCTTGCGGTGGCGATGGATGGGTTCATCGATGACCGCGTGGCCAAGGGACTCGATCTCAGCGATTCGGAGCGGACCACGCTCGATCTGCTCACGCTGCTGGTCGCCATCGGCGGCGTGAGTTGGCTGACGATGGCCCGCGTGATCCGGGGCCAGGTGCTCAGCCTCAAGAACCAGCCGTTTGTCGAGGCCGCCCGAGCGTCCGGAGCCGGGGTGGGACGCATCTTCACCAAGCATCTGCTGCCGAACCTGCTCGGGCCGATCATCGTGTACGCGACGCTCACGGTGCCCCAGGCGATGCTCCAAGAGAGCTTCCTGAGCTTCCTGGGCATCGGTGTGCAGCCGCCCCTGCCAAGCTGGGGCAACCTGGCCGCCGACGGGCTCAGCGAGATCAACACCTACAAAAGCCACTGGTGGCTGCTGCTGTTCCCGTGTCTGCTGCTGGGCATCACGCTGCTCGCCCTGAACTTCGTGGGTGAAGGCCTGCGTGAAGCATTCGACCCCAAGCGGGCTCGGCGATAGCCTTACCGATTCGGCCTGATCCTTCCGTTGTTCGAGGCCAATCCAGGAGCCACCCATGACCGATCACTCCAACATAAGCGGACCCAACAGCGTCGGAGGCGCGGGCAAGCCCATCGTCCGAGTCGACGACCTTGCTGTCTCGTTCGACAACGGCCGAGGCCCGCGCGTGCAAGCCGTCGACGGCGTGCGCATGGCGATCTACCCCAAGCAGACGCTCGCGGTGGTCGGCGAATCAGGCTGCGGCAAGAGCGTCAGCGCGATGAGCATGCTGCGATTGGTCCCGACGCCTCCTGGCCGAATCGATCGCGGCGCGATCTGGTTTGATTCCGAAACCGGGCCGGTTGATCTCACCAAGCTCAACCCCCGCCAGATGCGAGACATCCGCGGCAACGACATCGCCATGATCTTCCAGGAGCCCATGACCAGCCTCAACC
>CAYGSG010000075.1:0-15112 GCA_964352615.1 uncultured Phycisphaeraceae bacterium | reverse complement strand
TGGCCGTCGGCACCGGGCGTGCCGTTGTCGTCGGCGATGTCGCCGGGGCAGGGCGGACTGGAGCCATCGATCTCGAACAAGTACCAGAGAACCTCGTCGGGGTTGAGGAAGTCGGGACCGATGGAAGCACTTCCGAAAGTACCGACGGCATCGCCGAAATCGCGGCCGGAACCGCCAGCGACCCAGCCGTTGCCGAAGGTTGTGTCCCAGCCAGTGACTGCGGCCCAGTAAGAACCTGCACCCAACGCAGCGGTAAGTTCGCTCGCACCGCCGACAGTGCCGCATCCGTCGTCATCGCTATCAATCAGGTTTCCGTCAACATCATAGATCGCCATCTCGGAATCGAAAAAGGTGCCGGCGCAGAGGCTGAACGTGGTGGCCGAGGCCGAGTCACCGATAACACCCAAGTCGGTAAAGACGGTGGGCGCTGTCCCCGGAACGAAGGCGGTGAGGACCAAGTTGATGTCATAATCACCCTCAAAATCCTGCCCATACGTATCGACTGACAAATAGTAGGTAGTGCCGGGCGATAGCATCACGCCAGCGAAGTCTCCAGCCTCATCCACAAAGCCGATGGTGGCATCAGAGACATCACCGAAAAGCGTTCCATCACCAAAGAGATCGAAGCCAGGGGTGAATGCCAGTCCATCGGTCAAATAGTGATCATTATCCGAACCAACAAAGATCCCCTCATTGTTTTCAATGCTGGCCGCTGTATCAGCATCGACTTGGAACGAATAAACAAATTCTCCCAAATCCGCAACGAATCCGAAGAACGCTAGATCTGATCCGCGATAGCCGGAAAGATTGTTTGGTTGTCCAAGCGTCGAGCCGGTCAGATTGTAGGAACCGACGGACAAGGTCCCAAGATCTGTGTCAACCGTGAGTTGACCCGTTGCAGAACCAGCAAGACCGGCCAGCAAAGCGGCCGCCGTAAGTGAACGCATCGAGTTCATGTGAAACCTCTCTGTTCCCCCGTGCCGGCATTTGGCCAGCACAGGTCGGTGTGGGCCGCACGCTTCGACTGACACCAGCCGACACCGAGCGACCATCATCTGTGGAGCGGGATCTCTCGATTTGAAGATGATTCCGCGACTGTTCTGTTGTAACCGAAGCAGAGTGGTGCTTCAAGACTCGATTTCCATAACCTCGACAAAATCACCGACTCGAAGGTCCGTAATTCGAGCACAATCGGTTCGTCCGTTTGGCGAGCCCGGCCTGTGGGACCAATCAAGTAGGACCGGTCGCGAGAGGCCAACCGCTGGCTCAACAAAAGAACCGGCCCGGGCGTGAGCCCGAGCCGGCCGAGAGTGCTTCAGATGCCGATCGGCGCTATCGCCGGCCAACTCGTCTGATTACGGGCAGGGGCCGAGAACGCCGAGGAGGAACAGGAAGTCGCCGAAGCTGACCTGACCGTCTCCGCCGGGCGTGCCGTTGTCATCGGCGTTGTCGCCGGTGCAATCAGGGTTAGACGTTGCCGGACCGCAGGGGCCGAGCAGACCAAGCGAAGCCAGGAAGTCGCCGAAGCTGACCTGGCCGTCCGCTCCGGGCGTGCCGTTGTCGTCGGCGATGTCGCCGGGGCAGGGGTTACCGCCGCCGACTGCGGAGCGGATGGCGACTTCCATCTCGACTCCGAAGCCACCGTTGCCCCAGACCTGAGTGTTGAAGAGCTGGTTGACCGAGCCGTCGTTGAGGTTGTAGCTGCACCACTGTCCGGTGCCGCTGCCGGTGTAGATGGCGCCGTACAGGGTGTCATCCGACCAGTCGAAGTCCATACCTTGCGCGAAGTTCGCGAGCAGGCCGTGCGGGCCGATCACCGTTGCGTTGCCGGTGGTCTTGTCGATGCTGTAGAGGCTGTCGTCGACGATGTCCATGCCGTACATGTTGCCCTGCGAGTCAATCGCGATGTCGATCATGAGGCCAGCGGAGTTGAAGAATCCAACGAGCGACGCGGCGCCGGTGCCGGTATCGAGCGTGAAGAGCGCGGTGCCGGTGCTGATGTAGCAGGTCCCGTCGGTGGGGTCGAAGCTCATGCCGCCGACGTTGTCGACGCCTGAAACCACGTCGCCGGATACGATACCCATCGAAGAGAACATGCCGTCGGTGAGGCTGATTGTGCCCCATTCGTTCACTGGGAACGTGACCGCCCACAGCGTGTTGGCATCGACGCTGAAGTCCATCGCGAAGAGGGCGTCGTTCGCGTTGACATTGACGTCGTCAATGAGTGTGATGCCCCCCGCGGCATTGGCCGGATCGAACGTGAAGAACTCGCGGGTGCTTCGCAGGTCGAGCGCATAGACGAGCCCGTCGGGCTGGGCCATAACCGGAGCGGCGCACGCCAGACCAGCGATCAGTGAAATCAGACGCTTCATCAGGTATCTCCTTCATCAACGAATGGGGCGAGACGCCCCGACAAGAAGCTGCGTCCGGGCGACGCCCGGTAGAGCACAGCCAGCAAACCCATTGGACCCAAGGCGTTCCAACACGGACACGATACCAGAATTCTCGTGGAGTCTGAAGCAAAATCCGGAATCTTGCGGAACCGCTCTGGAGGGCCAACAGCCCGGCACGTCGTTGGCGCAAAAAAAGGGGCACCCGGATAAAGGGCACCCCTCTGAGGAGAACTGGATAGGGATGTATCTCAGCCGATTCGGGCCGGATTAGCGGCGACGACGGGTCGAGGCCAGGCCGAGCATGCCCAGAGCCGCGATCGAGGCCGGGGTCGGCACCGAGCGGATGGCCATCTCGAATTCCGCGCCGCCCGCGTCGCTGCCGAAGGTCGTCAGGCTGGCGAGCTGGTTGACCGAGCCGTCGTTGAGGTTCCAACTGACGAACTGGCCGGTGCCGCCGCCGGTGTAGATGGCGGCGTAAAGGGTGTTGGTGGCGTAGTCGAAGTCCATGCCCTGGGCGAAGTTGGCGGCGAGGCCGTGAGCCCCGATCAGGGTTGCGGCGCCGGTGGCCTTGTTGATGCTGTAGAGGCTGTCGGTGCCGATGTCGTGCCCGTACATGTTGCCGTTGATGTCGATGGCGATGTCGATCATCAGGCCGCCGGTACCGAAGCCACCGACGAGCGAAGACACGCCGGTAACGGGGTTCATGGTGTAGAGGTTGGTGCCGGTAGCGACGTAGAACGTCTCGTTGGTCGGATCGACCGACAGGCCGCCGACCGAATCAACACCCGGAATGATGGCACCACTGAGCGACGCGATGGATGAGTACGCACCGTTGGCGAGGTTGATCGTGCCGAGTTCCTCAGCGTCGGTGATGAAGTACAGCGTGTCGGCGGCGGTGTTGAAGTCCATCGCGAAGCCGTTGTACAGATCCGCGTTCGCACCGCCATCGATGATGGTCGCTCCCGCGCCAGCGTTGGCCGGATCGAACGTCATGAATTCGTTGACACCGCGAAGGTCGAAGGCGTAGACGAGACCGTCTTGTGCCGAGGCAGCGGTGGCGAGGGTCATACCAGCAAGCAGCAAAGCAAACTTCTTGTTCGTCGTCTCTCTCCAGTGGGCTCCCTGCTAGGGAGCGGGTTCAGCGAGAGTCGGCGCGCGGGCACATGCTTCCAGAGCGGCCGCTCTCAGGGTGCAACAGGCCACACAGACGGAGCAACGCCACAGATTCGGACCGGAACAGCCGATGAAAGCCAATCAGATGACGAAGCTGGTCCGAGAACGCGAGGCCTCTCAGGTGCGGCCGAGGGATTGCCCCGTGGCTATCGGGCGTCCTACCACGCCCCGGTCGGGTTCGGGAACATGACCTCGCCCGAGCCGGTGCGGCGAACGTCCGCGCCGCTGCCCGACCACCGCTTGAGCAGCCGGTCGCCCGCGGTGATCTCAAGAATCACGCGCTCGCCCTCGTACCGGCGGTCGAGCACGTTTGAACGCGTCTCGATCTGGTGCATCAGCTTGGCGCTGGCCATGGGCAGCGTGACGGTGGCCTCCATCGGCTCGCCCACGGCGATCGCGTGGACAGCCTCAGCGAGCTGCACCTGGCCAAAGCCGGGCTCGCCGTTGTCGCCCGGCAGGGCGCACAGCGGGATCGCCGACGGGTGCTTGCGCTGCCAGATCAGCAGCTGCGCGTTGTCCTTGAGGCGGTCGGCCTTGTTGAGCACGAGCAGCCGTTCGGGCTGCGCATAGCCCTCGCCCTCGCGCTTGGAGGTCTCGGTGAACAAGTCATCGAGCGTCGTACGGACCGCCTTCTCTTGCAGTTCCGCTGCGGGGTCGGAGACATCCAGAACGACTAACAGCAGATCGGCGTGGGTGGCTTCTTCGAGCGTCGCACGGAACGACGCGATCAGGTTGTGCGGCAGATCTCGAACAAAGCCGACGGTGTCGGAGAGCATCGCCTCGATGCCGCTCCCGACGTGCCAACTGCGGGTGCGGGTCATGAGCGTCGCGAACACGCGGTTGTCGGCGTACGCACCGCCGAGCGTGAGCGTGTTGAACAGCGTGGACTTGCCGGCGTTGGTGTAGCCCACAAGCCCGACGGTGAAGTGCTCGGCCTTGCGTTCCTGAACTGTTCTCCGCTTGCGTTCCTGAATCTCGGCGAGTTGCCTTTGCAGGTCGCCCTTTCGCTTCTGCACGAGCCGGCGGTCGATCTCGATCTGCTGTTCGCCCGGACCACGCGTGCCCACGCCGCCCGTGAGCGACGCCGCTCCGCCCGAGCCGACGATGCGTTCGAGGTGGCTCCACATCGCGCGAAGCCGGGGGTAGGTGTATTCGAGCTGGGCCAGCTCGACTTGCAGCCGCGCCTCGTGCGTGCTCGCGCGGCTGGCGAAGATGTCGAGGATCAGCTCCGAGCGGTCGATGACCTTGCGGTCGGTCAGCTTCTCGATCTTGCCGAGCTGGCTCGGCGAGAGATCGTGGTCGAAGATGATCGTGCTCGCGCCAAGACGCTCGCAGAGCCCCTTGAGCTCGTCCACCTTGCCCGAGCCCATGTACGTGCCCGTCACCGGTCTGGCGAGGTTCTGACTCAGCTCGCCCACGACCACCGCGCCCGCTTGTTCAGCGAGTGCGGCCAGTTCGCCGAACGGGTCGGCGGGGTCGTAGATCGAGTCGGGCAGCCTGACGGCCGCCAGCACAGCTCGCTCGGTCTGGACCTTCAGGGTGGTGCGTTCGTAAGCCGATGCCATCAGCGGAACTCTAGCTCGACCGGGGCGTACAAACGCGGGTGCCGCACCTTTGGGCGAGTACCATGCCAGCAAGCGCCTCTGGCCGTCGGCGGCGCTGAGCCCCCCTCGGCGAAAGGTCGAACCGCCATGAAAGCCTGGAGAATTGTCTTGAACACGACGCTGCTCGGAACGCTCGCCGTCGCCGTCCTCGGTTCGACCCTCGCCATCGCCCGCCAGAGCGACGATTACAAATTCTTTGACCCCCTCGTGGACGTCAAACACCTCGTGACCGAGCGGTTCGTCCGCGACGTGGACGAGCAGGCGTTGCAGACCGCAGCCATCAACGGCATGCTCGAAGTGCTCAACGACCCGTACACCGTCTACGTGCCGCCGGTCGATACCAAAGAATTCCAGAAGAGCCTCACCGGCGAGTACGTCGGCATCGGCGCGCTCATCGGCATGCGCGACGACTGGCTGACGGTCATCACCCCGCTCGATGGCTCACCCGCGCTGCGATCGGGTGTGCGCGCCGACGACCGCATCGTCGAGATCGACGGCGAATCCACCGAGGGCGTGAGCACCCAAGACGCGGTCGACAAGCTCACCGGCGTCGAGGGCACCAAGGTGAACATCATCGTCGAGCGTTCGGGCGACCGCATCCCGATCGAGATCACCCGCAAGACGATCAAGACCGTGCCGGTGAAGGGCGCGCGCCGGGTGGGCGACGACAGCCACTGGGACTTCATGCTCGATCCCGACGAGCGCATCGGCTACATCTGGGTCACGCAGTTCACGCCCAATGTGGGCGAGTACTTCGACCGTGCGCTCGCTGATCTTGGCGCGGACAAAGGCGAGCTCAAGGGCCTGGTCATCGACCTCCGCTGGAATCCGGGCGGCGTGCTCGAACAGGCCGTCAAGATGGTCGACCGCTTTGTGGGTGATGCGACGGTCGTGTCAATCCGTAGCCGCGACGGCCGAGAGCAGGTCTTCCGCGCCTCGGGCCGCAACACGCTCAGCGAGTTTCCCGTCGTCGTGCTTCTCAACGAGCAGAGCGCCTCAGCGAGCGAGATTTTCGCGGGGGCTCTGCAAGACCTCGACCGCGCGGTGGTGGTCGGCGCTAGGTCTGTTGGCAAGGGCAGCGTGCAGAGCGTGATCCAGCTCCCGCACGGCGACGGCGCCCAGCTCAAGATCACCGAGCAGCTCTACTACCTGCCGAGCGGGCGGAGCTTGCAACGCCACGATGACTCGACAGCCTGGGGCGTCGATCCAACGCCCGGCTTCTATGTGCCGATCGACGACGACCAGGCCGCCGAGATTCTCATGGGCCGCCAGCAGGCCGACGTGATCGACGACCTCGCCGAGACGCCCGAGGCGGTCCGCGACGAACAGCTCGAAGTGGCCATCAAGGCCATCCGCGATCGGCTCGATACCGGCGACTGGGTGCCGCATAGCGACGCTGCGCAGTCTGAGCTGACCCTGTCGATCGACGAACTGCGCCGCGCCGAGCGTGGCCGCGAGCGCCTGCTCCGCGAGCTTGCGAGGCTCGACCGCCGAATCGACACGCTCGAAAGCGGCGCGCCCGATGACCTTGGCGAATCCGAGTTTGATCTGTGGGACGACGAACGCAAAGTCGCCGGCGGGATGCTCGAGATCACAGATGCCCAGGGCGAGCACGTCGTCACGCTTCGCATCAAGCAAGAGGCCATCGAACGCTGGCTCATCGACGCGGGCGTCGAGAAGCTCGATCCGAGCGATCAGCCTCTTGAAAGCCAGACCGATCCCAAGACCGATCCAAATTGACCGCTGAACGCTCCAATCGCGGCCTGATCCTCGGCATCGAGACGACCTGCGACGAGACCGCGTGCGCGGTCGTTGATGCCGACGCCTCGCCCCGCGTGCTGGCGAGCGTCATCGCGACCCAGCATGAGCTGCACGCGCCGTACGCCGGCGTCGTGCCCGAACTCGCGAGCCGCGCGCACGTCGAGCGGCTTATCCCAACGCTGCGCGCCGCGACCGCTCAGGCGGGGATACAGCTGAGCGACCTCACCGCCGTCGCTGTCGCGGATCGGCCGGGGCTCGTCGGCTCGCTCTTGGTCGGTTTGACCGCTGCCAAGTCGCTCGCGTGGACGCTCGGCATTCCTCTCATTCCCATCAATCACGTTCATGCGCACCTGCTGGCAGCCTTCATCGAACGCGACGAACCCGCCGAGCAATCGCTGCCCGCGATCGGTCTCGCGGTCTCGGGCGGGCATACCGCGATCTACGACATCGCAGGCCCCGCGAGCGTGCGCACGCTGGGCGCGACCATCGACGATGCGCTTGGTGAAGCGTTTGACAAGGCCGCCACGCTGCTTGGCCTTGGCCATCCGGGCGGCCCGCTGCTCGAACAGCTCGCTGAGCATGGCGACCCGCGCGCGCACAAGTTCCCGATCGCACGGCTCGATAAGACGTCGCTCGATCTCTCGTTCAGCGGGCTCAAGACCGCTGTGCTCTACGCGGTGCGCGGCATCCCGGCCCGGGGCGGCGTGTTCCAGCGCGACCACACGGCGCTCACCGAGCAGGCCAAGGCCGACATCGCAGCGAGCTTTCAGCACGCGGCGTGCGCGGCGATCAAACTCAAACTAAGCCGGGCGATCGAGCAGTGGGGCGGTGCCAATGCACCAAGAGCGATCGTTGCGGGCGGAGGCGTGATCGCCAACCGAGCGGTCCGTGCGACCATCGAGGGCGTGGCAAGCAAGCACGGCCTGCCCGCGCTGCTCGCGCCATCGCGGTACTGCACCGACAACGCGGCCATGATCGCCTTCATGGGCTCGCTGCTGCCCCTGCCCGAGCAGGCGAAGGCGATGGCCTCGCCGCCTCGCGCCACGGTGGACCGGGTCTGATGGCCTCCGTACCGATCCAGCTTCCTGAGCGCCTCAAGCCAATACTGGTCGACGTGCCGCATCCCGCGTCGCTCGACCATGACACGATCCTGGCGCCATGCTCCATGAGCCGGGGGCGCAGCAGCGGGCCGGGCGGTCAGCACCGCAACAAGGTGCAGACGCTCGTTGAATACACGCACACGCCAACGGGCATCATGGCGGCTGCGGGCGAACGACGAAGCGCCGCTGAGAACGCCCGCGTCGCGCTCACCCGGCTTCGGCTCTCGCTCGCGTGCAAGGTGCGCGCACCGGCCGGCGATCCGTCGGAGCTATGGGCCTCTCGCTGCAACAAGGGCAAGATCAGGTGCGGCACCTCGCACTGGGACTTTCCGGCGGTGCTCGCCGAGGCGCTCGACCACATCTTCGCGTGCGGGCTCGATCAGAAAGCGGCGGCGGTTCGGCTGGAGTGCTCGGCCACGCAGTTGGTGCGGTTCGTCAACGACCACCCGCCCGCGATGCAGTGGTGGAACGAGGCCCGCAAGCACAAGGGCATGAGGCCGCTCAAGCCATAAGCGATTGCTCGAGCGACGACAATGGACGCCGGTAAAAAAAGCACCGGCCCGAGCGTAAGCCCGGGCCGGTGTGATGGATCACGTGTTGATCGGCGTGAACCGATCAGGTTCGGATCAGGCGATTACGGGCAGGGACCCAGAACGCCGAGGAGGAACAGGAAGTCGCCGAAGCTGACCTGACCGTCGCCGCCGGGCGTGCCGTTGTCATCGGCGTTGTCGCCGGTGCAATCAGGGTTAGACGTTGCCGGACCGCAGGGGCCGAGCAGACCAAGCGAAGCCAGGAAGTCGCCGAAGCTGACCTGGCCGTCGGCACCGGGCGTGCCGTTGTCGTCGGCGATGTCGCCGGGGCAGGGCGTGCCGGTGTCGGCCAGCGTGGCCCGGATCACGATCATGTAGCCGGCGTAGTCGAAGCTATCGCCGCTGTTGAGCAGGTTGTCCCCGCCCATGCCGTCCGGCTCCGTAAGAGCCAGACCGAAGTCGATCGAGCCGTCCACATCGAACACGATGTTGCCGTTGTCAGTGATGAACTGACCAGCGGGAACAGCGCCAGCGCCGCCGTCGATGTTGGTCGAAACCACGGTCAGACCGCCACCGGTCGGCGCACCAGCGCCGGGGGTGTCGGTCGAGATGCGACCGAGGAAGACGAAGTCTTCGCAAACGAGCGGAGCGGCCGTGTCCCAAGCGCCGCCGCCAGCGGGCAGAAGCCCGTTCAGGTTGAACTGGATCGCGTCGGTGAGGGCGTTGCGGGCAACGCCGTCACCGGGAAACAGGCCCTCGAAGTCGGGCTGGAACACGGAAGCGTTGCCACGATCGGTGGGGCCGAAGGTGTAGAACGTTCCGATGCCGTCGTCGCCACGGAGCAGGGTGTTCCACCAATCGAGACGGCTGGAGGCCTCGGTCACGCCGCCGGTGACCGCACCGGGGAGGATCGTGGCATCGGGGAAGAACGCGATGGCCATGCGGACATCGTTCGAGCTGGCGACCAGCTCCTGAGCCGTGAAGGCCAGGGGAGTGTTCACCGTGCCGTTGTTGGTGTTCACAACATCGGCCGAGACGGTGTCAGCACCGGGGGGGGTGGCAAAGTCGGTCCACGAGGTGTTGTTGGGGTTCGTGTAGTACGAACGGCCAGCCGCGACCGGGTCGTTACCAATAAGGTTATCGGTGACGAGGATCTGGAAGGCGGTGGGGGGGCTGACGGAGATGGGCTGCAGCACGCCATCGCTGCCGTCGAACGCGAACGTCGGCGTGCCGCCGTCGTTGAAGTACGTCGAGTAAGCAGCGAGCAACAGCGAGCTCTGGTATGACAGCTCCATGGTGAACGCGGAACCATCAACGCTGAGCGTCGAGGGGGCCGAGGCGTCAGGCGCGAAGGCCTTGACCGGGACCGCAGTCATGGGCGCAGCCATGTGGTCCTGGCGAAGGTCTTGACCGAACGCCGAACCCGAAACAGCCACAAGGGCAGCAATGGTAACAATAGACTTCATCTGAAGAACTCCCGTGCGTAAGCACACTCTCGGTTCTCTTGCTGCGCCGAACTGACGCAGCCTCCTGGAAAAAACACATGGTCATCGGCGAACACCGAAGACCCCTTCTCTATCCCATCAAGACGTAAGACCTCGTTCGATGGTGCGAGAAGCTCAATGATGATTGTCGTGGATTTCGCGCAAGAATCAACCAAACTCTCACCAACTCTGATGATTTCTCTTCTTCCACGTCCCGATATCGAGCCTAAACCCTTGGCACAACGCGACACAAGCCACTCTTGACAACCCAAACAAAATACACAAATTGCCCACATTGCACCGATCGAAGCACAAACAAGCTGCTGCGATCGACCTTTGCTCGCGGGAAAGCCCTAAGAGGGAAAACACTGCTTATCGGGCCTTGGGCGCGGCATAAAGCTACCAGCGGTCGTCGTCCCCCGCCGGCGCCATGGCAAAGGGTTCGGACGGCACGCCATTGATCGTCGTCCCGCCCTGTACCGGATTGGCCAGGTTCTGAGCGAAGGACTGCGGGAAGGGCAGCTCGGTGGCGCTGACCGTGTCGAGCAGGCTGAGCTGATCATCGCTCAGCGAGAGCGCCAGCCCGCCGAGGTTGTCCTCAAGCTGTTCAACCGTCCGTGCGCCGACGATCGTGCTCGCTACGCCCGATCGGCTCTGCACCCAGTGCAGCGCGACCCGCGCGCACGTCGTGCCTAATTCATCGGCGACTTCTTTCAGTACGCGGACGATTTCGAGGTTCTTATCGGTCAGGTGGTTGTCGATGCCGCCGCGGTTGGCTTCGCCCGCGTTGGCCTTGGTGTGCTTGCCGGTGAGCAGGCCGTACTTGAGCGGCGACCAGGGCGTGATGCCCAAGCCCATTGCCTTGGCCATCGGGACCAGTTCGTGTTCGACCGTCCGCTGGGCCAGGCTGTACTCGATCTGAAGGCCCACCGCGGGCGACCAGTCCTTGAAGATCGCTTCGTACTGGCCCTGCACGCACTGCCACGCGGGGGTGTCGCTGAACCCGACGTACCGGATCTTGCCCGAGCGCACAAGGTCATCGAGGGCGCGCATGGTCTCGTCGATCGGCGTGTGCGGGTCGGGGAAGTGCATCCAGTACAGGTCGATGTAGCTGGTGCGGAGCCTGCGCAGCGACTCCTCGCACGCCGCCATCAGGCTCTTGCGGTTCGCGCCGCCGCCGTTGGGATCGCCCGTGAACATGTTGCCCACAAACTTGGTGGCAATCACGGTCCGCTCGCGCCGGCTTGTGTGCTGGCCGATGTGGTCACCGATGATGACTTCGGAGTGGCCCTTGGTGTACATGTTGGCGGTGTCTATGAAGTTGCCGCCCGCCTCGGCGTAGACGTCCATGATCCGCGCGCACGCTTCGGGCTCGCTGCCCCAGCCCCATTCGGTGCCGAACGTCATGGTGCCAAGACACATGGGGCTCACCCTGAGCCCGCTTCGGCCCAGGGTGACGTAGTGGTCAAGAGCGGTCGGGGTCGTCGGCATAGGGGTCTCCTGATTTTGTGTGGGGCGGCTGGCCAGCAAGGTACACTCGGCGGGCAGAGGGCGTGCGCGCCGTGGTGCAACTTGGGCATTCTAATTTATGCAACTCAACCGCCGAACACTCCGAGACGACCGCCAGCAGAAGACGCGCGTGCGCGTGACGAGCATGACGCACCTGCTTCGGTTTGGGAAGGAACAGCGGGCGGTCATCAAGGCTGTTGATGAACTCGTCACGGCGCGCGAGTCCGCTCGGCCGTTCCAGTTCCTCAGCGTCTCACTCGTGCTTCTGTGCTTGTCCGCCATGATGGGCTCCATCACCCTCGGCAGGATGCAGGATGGTGTGACCACGCCTCTTTGGATAGCCGCCAACGGCCTCACCGCGGTGGGGTTGGCCGGCCTTGCCCTGGCAATGCCATTCACCACCTTTCGCCGGCTCCGCAAACTCGAAGCCCAGCGAAGGTCACTGCCGAGGCTCTGCCCGCAGTGCCTGTACGAACTTCACGGCCTGCCCGCCGAGGACGACGGCTGCGTGGTGTGCCCCGAGTGCGGGGCCGCGTGGCGATTCGATGACGAGAACTGAGCGCGTGCCTCAGGCGTCCAGCTCGGCCCTGAGCGCGCGCAGCAGGTCGAACGCCTGCATGGGCGAAAGCTCGTCGAGCTTGGTTTCCCTCAGCCGATCGATGACCGGGTGGGGCACGAACTCCGTAAACAGCGACATCTGCGCGCTCGGCGGGGCTGGCTGGGCAACGGGCGGCACGCGCGGGTGCTGCTGGTGCTCGACGGCGAGCGAGCCCAAGACTTCTCTCGCCCGGCGAACGACCGAAGCGGGCACCCCCGCAAGCTCAGCGACGTGCACGCCGTAGGACTGGTCCGCCCTGCCGGGCAGAATCCGGTGCACGAACACCAGCTCGGTGGTCGGCAGTGGCTGATCCTCGGTGGGTTCGGGCGTGAACTCGCGTACTGCTACGTGCAGGTTTTTGAGCCGGCCCGTGTGGGTCTCGCTCAGATCGGTCAGCTCGTGGTAGTGCGTGGCAAAGAGCGTGCGCGGCCCGCCGGGCTGTGCGAGGTGCTCAGCGATCGCCCAGGCGAGGCTCAGGCCGTCGAGTGTGGAGGTGCCGCGCCCGATCTCGTCGAGCACTATCAGCGAGCGAGCCGTCGCATGGTGCAGGATCGAGGCGGTCTCGGTCATCTCGACCATGAACGTGGATCGGCCCTGGTGGAGCGCATCGTCGGCGCCGACGCGGGTGCAGATGCGGTCGCACACGCCGACCGTCGCTCGGCTCGCGGGCAGGTAGCTGCCGACTTGTGCGAGCAGCGCCAGCAGCGCGGTCTGGCGGATGAACGTGCTCTTGCCGGCCATGTTGGGCCCGGTGATGAGCGCGACGTGCGCGCTGTCGTCATCTTGTGCTGCATGGGCTCCAAGCCGAACGGGGTTGGGCACGAACCGGTGGCCGAGCGTTTCGTCGAGGACAGGGTGTCGGCCTTCTTCGATGTCGAGCACGGGCTCTTCGACGATGATGGGCCTGACCCAGCCGCTTCGACGGGCCTTGGCCGCCAGCGCCCCCGTCGCATCGAGTTCCGCCGCTGATGCAGCGAGCGAATTCATGGCGAGCGTCAGTTCCGAAGCGCGTGCGCACAGCGCTGCAAACAGCGTCTCCTCGCGGTCGATCGCGCGGGCTTCTGCGGTCGAGACCTTCTGGTCGAATTCGCGCAGCTCGGGGGTGGTGAACCGTTCAGCGTTTTTGAGCGTCTGCTGGCGCGTCAAGCCCGAGGCGTCGAGCCCAGCCGCGTGCTCGCGGGCTTGGACCGCGGTCAGCTCGACGTAGTACCCAAAGACCTTGTTGTGCCCGACCTTGAGGGGCGGGAGCTGGTGGCGCGCGCTCAGCGAGCGCTGGTACTCGGCGAGCCACTCGCCCGCGTCGCGTTGCAGGCTGCGTGCCTCGTCGAGCTGGTGGTCGATGCCGTCGCGGAACAGCCCGCCGACGCGCAGGTGCCCCGGCGGATCGTCGACGCAGGAGGCGGTTATCTCGCCCGCCAGTTCGGCGAGTTCGTTCGACGCACTGCCCAGCTGCGCGCGCAGCTCGGCCAGCGCGGGCACGGGTTCGAGAAGCTCGGCGAGTTCGGCCGCGGCGAGCACGCTCTGTGCCAGGGCGGCAAGGTCCCTCGGCGTGGCGCGGCCCAGCGCCAGCCGGCCTGCGATGCGGGCGACATCCCGTACCGATTCCAGCGAGCCACCGGCTTCATCGGCCAGTCTCTGGTCCTCGACGAGCACCGCCACCCGGGCCTGCCTGGCGCGCACGGCTTCGGCGCTGGCCAGCGGCCGGCAGAGCCAGTCGCGGAGCAGCCGTTTACCCATCGCGGTTCGGCACAGCGAGGGCTGGCCCGTGATGCCCGCAGCCCGGCCGGGCCGCAGAAACACGCCCAAGAGCGAGCCATCGACGCTGCCCGTGCGCAGCGTGCGTTCGATTTCGAGGGCGCGCATCGAGGTCGCGTCGAGCACGCCGCCGGTGTCTCGCCGGGCCGGGGGGCGCAGATGGTTGCGGCTGTCTTTGGCGGACGCTGGGCTGGTTTCATCGAGGTAGAGCACCGCTGCGCCGGCGGCGCTGCGGGCCGGGCCTGGGGTGCCCAGGGCGAACGCTTCGAGCGTCGCGACGCCGAAACGTTCGCACAGGCACCGCTCGGCCTGGGCATCGCGGAAGCTCCACACGGGCCGCGGGGTCATCGCAGCATCAAGGCCCGCGGCCAGGTCGGCGACCGCGTCGGGCGTCCGCTGCTCGATGTCGGCGGTGGCGAAGAGGATCTCGCTGGGCCGCGCGCGTGCGAGTTCGTCGCGTACTTCTTCTGCCGAGCCCTCGAGCACCTCGAACGCCCCGGTCGCGGGGTCGATGATGGCAAGGCCGGCCCGGCGTGGATCGTTCAGATCCAGCGCGACCGCGGCAAGCGTGCTGGAGCGTTCGGGGTCGAGCAGCGATTCGTCGATCAGCGTGCCCGGGGTAACCACCCTTGTGACCGCGCGGTCCACCACGCCCTTGGCGAGCTTGGGGTCCTGCACTTGGTCGGCGACAGCGACGCGGAAGCCCAGATCGACCAGCCGGCGGAGGTAGACCTCAAGCTGGTGGTGGGGGATGCCCGCGAGGGGGATGCCGTCTTTACGCTTGGTGAGCGTCAGGCCGACGGCTGAGGCGATGGCCTTGGCGTCGTCGTGGAAGGTCTCGTAGAAGTCGCCGATGCGGAACATCAGCAGGCAGTCGGGAAAGTCGGCCTTGAGGCGGGCGTGCTGATCCATCGCGGTTTCTGCCTGCGGCTTGCTGGCCTTGGGCGGGGTCGCGGTCGAGATGGATTTGGCGTCTGGCATGGGCGAGGGGGAGCATACGCGGGCGGCCCATGGGCGCGTTCTTATTCAAACACTTGCTTGAATCAGGCGCTGCTTTCGGCTAGGGTCGATTCTCGCTGGCACGGTCTGTTGGTTCATATTGGATGCAATCTATCCGTGATGAGAGCCAGCGAGGAGTCCAGCGGCTGTTTTGATCGTATTGTGTTCGCATACGTCGTGACCTGACGAGAGGCTCTGTTCCCATG
>CAYGSG010000074.1:0-15188 GCA_964352615.1 uncultured Phycisphaeraceae bacterium | reverse complement strand
TGACCTGGCCGTCGGCACCGGGCGTGCCGTTGTCGTCGGCGATGTCGCCGGGGCAAGAGCCGCCGCCGTCGCCGGTCACGTTGAAGGAGTAGAACTGAATCTCACCCGGAGCGATCGCCACCGGGCCGATGGTCGTGGCGTTGGCGAGACCAATGACCGTGCCCACAGCGGTCGACGAGGTGCTCGCACCGAAGCAACCGCTGAAAGTGGTGTTGAAGCCGGAGATGGACATGTAGTAGGTGCCCTCGGCGAGCATCAGGCCAGCGAGTTCGCTCTGGAGGCCGCCGCCCGCGTCATCGTTATCGGCGAGCAAGAAGCCCTCGGAATCCCACAGGCCGAGTTCGGTGTCGAAGTCGCTGCCGAAGGTGTCGATGCTGAACGTGTCGGCATCGGTGGCGATATCGCCCAGATCGGTAGCGGAAGGCGCCACAGCCGTGCCCGCGCCGACCTCGAAGCGGTAGAACTGCACGGCGTCAACGTCGCTGAAACCAGAGACTGCCGCCGAGCCGAAGCTGCCGGCGTAGTTGCCTGGCGCGCTGCCAGTGGGGGTCGCCAGCCAGAAGTTGCTGAAATCGGTGTTGAAACCCGAAACGCTCGCCCAGTACGTGCCCTCGGCCAGACCGAGGACCAGACCGCTCTGCAGGCCGCAGAAGTCGTCGTTGCTGGCCACCAGATTGCCATCGTTGTCCCAGACACCCAGTTCGGTGTCGAAGTCCGAGGCACAGAGGTTCAGATCAATCGCCGGGCAGGTGAGACCGATCTCGCCCAAGTCAATGAACTCGGTGGGTGGGGTCGCGACGAACGGCTCCACGTTCAGAGTGGCGGTGTACGGCGTGCCGCAAGCCACCGGGAAGTCAAAGGTCGGGGCGACAAAGATGTAGTAGGTGCCAGCGGGCAGGATGGCGACCGTATCGGTCGGTGCATCAAAGCCCAAAGGGAAGCTCGCCGGGGAGATGAAGCCGGTGACGCCGCCGCAGCCGGGGTTGCCGTCGCTCTCGACAAAGCCGACCAGAGCATCGAACTCGGTGTAAGTCGTCAGCGTGACTTCGGAAGTCTCGGTGAGCACGAACTCGAACCAGTCGGTGTCACGCGACCCCAGCAGGTCGTCGAACGCGGACGTGCCGCAGATGGTCTCGCCGTCGGAGATCGAACCAAAGACAGGAACAACGGAGTTGCAGCCGCCGTTGGTGGTGTCGTCGGGAAGGCCGCAGTCTTCCTCGCCTTCAATGGTTGCGCCGGGAGGGCAGACCTGGCCGGTGGCAAAGCTCGCAAAGCCAGCGAGCAACGCAATAGCAGTCAGTGAACGCATCGAGTTCATGTGAAACCTCTCTGTTCCCTCGTGCCAGCGTCTAGGCCGGCACAGGTCGGTGTGGGCCGCTCGCTTCGACTGACACCAGCCGGGGCCAAGCGACCATCATCTGCGCAGCGGAATCTCTCGATTTGAAGATGATTCCGCGACCGAGATGTTGTAACCGAAGCAGAGTGGGGCTTCAAGCCCAGATTTACACAACCCGCACAAAATCACCGACTCGGAGGTCCGCAATTCGGAGCACAATCGGTCGCTCGCGCGGCGAGCTGAAGGATTATCGGTCGTTGTCGCCAGCGATTAGGGGCATGGACCGATGAGGCCGAGCAGGGCCAGGAAGTCGCCGAAGCTCACCATGCCGTCTGCGCCGAGCGTGCCAAAGTCGTCGGCGATGTCGCCCGTGCAGCCGGGGGTTGCGCCCGGGCATGGTCCGATGAGGCCGAGCAGAGCGAGGAAGTCGCCGAAGCTGACCATGCCGTCAACGCTGTTGAGCGTGCCGAAATCGTCGGCGATGTCGCCCAGGCATGACACTTCGTTGACCGTGAGGCTTGCAGCCACCGAGTCGGTCATGTCGCAATCGTTGGTAACCCGAACGCTGTAGTTGGCTGCGTCGCCGGGCTCCACAGACAAGATCACGAGTTGATCGTTGGCTGTTCCGGCGATACGCCCACCGTCCGTCATCGGCTGGCCGTTGCGGAACCACTGGTAGGCCAGAGGATCTGTCCCCATCGCCTCAACCTGGAAGATCGCGGTGTTGCCCTCATCGAGTTCGAGGTCCATCGGCTGATCGGTAATCATGGGGCCGACGAGTTCGCCGCTCTGTCGCCAGCCGGCGATGACCTGCGCCGCGTTGTTGATCGATCGGGCGTTCTCGGCCGGGCGAGGCTGACCCGATGGCACGCCGGTGGGCGCGCCGATGTAGAGCACGTTGGGGTTGGACATGCGCGGCACGCGCGAACCCGGCGAATACGACATGACCGAGCGGTATTGGTTGCCGTTGGTCGAGTTCCAGCGGTGGCCATACGAGTACGAAAAGACCGCATTACCAGCGTTGTCGTGGTCGTGCGCGCATCCCTGGTTGTGACCAAGCTCATGCGTGAAGGTCAGGTTGCCGACCGCACACGACCAATCGGTGACGCTGAACGCGTTCGATGCGAAGCCGTTGGACAGGTTCGTCATGAGGTAGCCGATGCCGCAAGCGCCGGAGTTGTCGTTGAGCAGGGCGACCATGTCCGCCTTGTGCTGGTCGCGGAGCTGGTGGACCTCGTCCATGAATCCATCGTTAGTATCACGGAGCCGACCGAGGTCCTGACTGAAACCACTGCCCTCGTTGTACGCGATCTCGCCAACGTAGACGAGTCGGACCTGCGAGTTGACGAGGCTTGCGGTGTACGCCGTGTTGGTTGCTGCAATGGCGGCGTTGGCCGTGGCAATGGCTGCGTTGGTGCCGCCCATCGCGTTGCGAGCGGCGGGCGTGTAGACAACGAGCACATCGATGATCGAGCCGTCGTCGGGGCACGGCGTGCCCGCGAGCAGCGCCGGGTCAACATCGTCACCCGCATGCACTTCGTGCTCGGCACCGGTCTCACAAGGCGGGAACGCTTTCGTTTCGAGTTCGACGGCCCAGAGCCTGCCGAACTGGTCGCTGCGCACTTCAAAGGTCTCGCCGGCTTGCGTCCAAACCGCGCCCATCACCGTACCCTGCTCGTAAGAGAGCACGAATCGGCCTTCGCTGGCCGAGCCCTTCGCATCGAGCAGCGTGCCCGACCAAGTGAACGAGTCCTCGCTGTTGCGGTCGACTCGCTCAATGCGAGCATCCGGCGAAAGGTCGGCGAACAGGTTGAGCGTGACAGCATCGCCCTGAGCCATCGTGCGCAGGACACTGGCATCGGGACTGATCGGCCTGGCACGGATAACCGTCTCCCCGCTTGGGGGCATCGAAGCATCGATCTGCGGCACGAACACGTCCGGCGTTCCGATCGCCGTTCCAGCGATTCCGAACAGGGTGGCCGCGACGACGAGACAACTGCTTTGGGTCCGCATGGGTGCTCCGATGGTCATTTCTCTGAGGTCCGAGGAGGAGACCGACCGGCCCCCGAGCCGGCCGATACGCAATCAAGGGCGCGGAGGATGCACCTGAGTGGATTCTCTGCGTGCAAGAACATGCCCCCGGAATCAAAGGAAACCCCGGGGGAAAAGGAGACTGTGGCACCTGTGCGCGGCTTATGGGCAGGGGCCGAGAACGCCGAGGAGGAACAGGAAGTCGCCGAAGCTGACCTGACCGTCGCCGCCGGGCGTGCCGTTGTCGTCGGCGTTGTCGCCGGTGCAATCCGGGTTACCCGTTGCAGGACCACAAGGGCCGAGAAGACCAAGCGAAGCCAGGAAGTCGCCGAAGCTGACCTGGCCGTCTGATGCACCGAGCGTGCCGTTGTCGTCGGCAATGTCGCCAAGGCACCCGCCGCTGGTGGACGCATCGATCGTGAGCACGGCTACGTCCTCGGACGCATTGAGAATGTTCGGGAAGCTTGGATCGCTGGTAGGATCGACCCACAAACCCACCCAATCCCCGCCGTTGCCGATGATCGCGGCCACCTCGGCTGTCACATCGAAGCTGAAGTCAAAGAACGAATCCGTCGGCGGCGCGTAGCTGCCCGTTCCAACGACCGTCGCCCCTGGGTCCCAGTCGGTAAGGTCCGCGACGCCGTCGCCTGCGTAAATGCCGAACTGGAATGAACGCACGCCGTTGTCAGCGCCGTTGTTCACGTTCACGCGGCCGCTGATCGTCGCACTGTTCACGGTCTGACCCGCAAACTGAGAAACGTCGTACTCCTGAACGGCCCTATTCTCGCGGGAACTTTGCTCACGCAGCAACCCCGAGAAACTCTGTCCAAACACAGCGATCGTGTCAGGAACGCCGTTCCTTGGGTTGTCTTCGATCGCACCTCCCACCGTCGGGGGCGTGATATCGACCTGCGCCATGGCCGATCCGGCCACAAGAATCAAAGCGCCCAAAGCTGTCGACAATTCGGTTCGGTTCATCTCTTGGTCTCCAGTGCTCGAGTCGGTTTTTGGTGAACAGCCCGGCTCCAGCGGCCGGGTTGGCTCAAACCGAGCGTAATCGCCGAATGCGTTTTTGCCAAGCGGTTTTCCGCTTGCGCATGACTCAATCGCAGAGACGAGGGAATACCCGTGGCTGACCACCACCTACGGGCACGGCCCGATCAGCCCGAGCAGCGCGAGGAAATCCCCGAAGCTGACCATGCCGTCTCCGCCGTTGAGCGTGCCAAAGTCGTCGGCAATATCGCCCGTGCAGCCGGGCGTCATGCCGGGACAAGGTCCGATCAGCCCGAGCATCGCAAGGAAGTCGCCGAAGCTTACCATGCCGTCAGCACCAATCGTGCCGAAGTCGTCGGCGATGTCGCCTGGGCAGGCGATCACGATCGCTTCGAGTTGCACAGCATCAAAATCAACTTCGATGCCGGGCGATGCCACCGTCGGATCGTTCTCATTCAGATTGATCAGACGAATCTCAAGTTCACCGCCGAGCTGCGGGTGGCCGCTTGCGATCTCGACTTCGACGACGCTTGTCCTGAACTCAGCTTCTGGAATCGAACCAAGGAGCGCGTTGTTGTCTTGTGCGATCACGGTTCCGCCCGCGAGGAGTTGCACGGCATATCCCGGAAAGCCGTCGAGGTCGAAAAAGTCGCCGTTGGAGCAAGGCGGTACGGGACTCGCACCCGAGGCGATGTTGCCCACGCCGACGGTGAGCCGGTAGAGCCGATCGGCCTGTAGGTCTACGCCCAGCAGTTGGCTGATGCCCAGTTCACCTTGCCCGATGCTGCCCGTAAAGAACAGCAGCGCGACCTGCTCGCCATCGGGTACCTGCCCGGGCAAAAAATACGTCGTCGGGCCTGGGTTCAGCACGCCAAAGAAGTTGCCCATCGCCGCGATGCCGTGCGGGTCATAGAGCGACCAGCCGACGGGCACGAAATCGATCGCAAAGCAGCCTGGGTCCGCTGGATCGAGTTCAAAGCTCGGGTTGGCAACCGGGATCACTTGGGCCGTGGCGGCCGGTGCTCCCGCGACAAGCAGTGCCATACCCATCACGACAGCCGACTTCATTTGAATCTGCATTGCGGTCTCCTCGATTTGCAGTCTACCGCGTGCCTCTTGCGGCCACCATCAAATAGCTGGGCATTCTCGGGACTGCCTGTCATGCTTGATCCAACCCCTCGCTACTTGTAAGGTGGGAGTTCCGTTCATCGCCCAGCCCGCTGCGCCAGTCTCAATAGTGGCACAAGGGCTGAGCAACCAGAGAGGCAGCCATGCACCGAGCGCCCGCCACACTCCGCAAGGCCTTCACGCTCATCGAGCTGCTCGTGGTCATCGCGATCATCGCGCTGCTCATCGGCATCCTGCTGCCCGCACTCGGCCAGGCGCGCGAAGTCGCCCGCGAGACCGTGTGCATCAGCAACCTGCGCATGATGTCCATCGCCTCGATCAACTACGCCACCGACAACGAGGACACCATCTGGCCGCAGTTCGACTGGCTCCCCCTCCGCTACCGCCTCACCGGCGCCGGCGCGCCCGGCGGTAACGGCTTCCAGTACGGCAAGGGCCACCTCTACGAGTACGTCGACAACGTCGACGACATCGCCGAGTGCCCCAAGAACAAACGCCGCAACCTCCGCGGCGAGACGCTCGACATCCCCGACCCCTTCTCCAACCCCGACACCAACTCCATCAGCGGCGTGCGGTTTGATTACACCATGATCGGCCGCATCCAGGGCGCCCGCCTTGGCAACACCTCGCGCATGGCCAAGTTCACCGACCACGCACGCTACAGCCCCGGCGCCAAGCCCCCCACCCTCGTTACCAACGACTCGCTCATCGAGGTGCTCGACGGCATCCCGCTGTTCGTCGAAGAAAGCCTCTACCTCCACAACGACGGCGTCACCGACGGGCTCTGGGGCAACGCCGACCAGATGACCGGCCGACACCGCGACTTCGGAATGGCCGGCTACCTCGATGGACGCGCCGGACGCTTCGACGTGCCCACCGGTAAAGACCCCGCCATCAACGAGCGCGAGGATTTTGATTGCAACGATCTCTACGCGCTCGGCTCACGCGGCTGGATCCGCATGGAACCCAGCGACGTGAACAACGGGTCCAACTGGCGGCAACGCGGCTTCGGTTGGCTCAACAACCCAAAGTTCTGAGCACCTTGTTCCCGTCGGCTCTTCTTGGTGGCACAGCCTTGCAGGCTGTGTTCTTCCAGTGGGACGGGCATCTTGCCCGTCTTCAGGTAGTAAGGGCATCCCGCCCGTGTAAGCAGAGTCTCTCCTCCGGGTGGCACTGCTGGCTTGTCCAGCAGTGTTTGCCTTATTGCATACCGCACTGGCCGCAAGCTGCCAGTGCCACCCATCGCCCACACCCTCTGGCTCCTTCTTCCCCATTCTTCTCAATCACCGCTTGCCCCCTCCCCTCTTCTCAATGGTCTCCGTGCGCTCTGTGGTGAAGCTCTTCCCACCCACTCCTTTACGGCCGCGGCTCGTCCGGACAGCCTCTGCCCTCTCTGCGTCTTTGCTCCGCGCCTCTGCGTTGACTTCTTCCACCAACGAACAACCCCGCCAAGGGGCGGGGCTGGGGAGGAACAAATTTTGAGCTTCAGTGCGAAGGCTCAGGTCGTCTTGCGGCTGGCGTTCCAGTCGGACTTGAACGTAGCGATCGCGTTGTTCAGCTTCTCCGCAAGCTCGTCGCTGATCGCCTGCTTCTCAAAGAGCTCGTCCCAGAGCGGCTTGTTCGTGCCCTGGAACGTCTTGAGCATCGCGGCCTCGAACTCCGCAACCGCGTCAAGATCGACGTTGTCGAGGTAGCCCTTGGAACCCGCGTAGATCGAGATGACCTGGTCGGTCACGTTCTGCGGGACGTACTGCGGCTGCTTGAGCAGCTCGACCATGCGTGCCCCGCGATCAAGCTGACGCTGCGTCGCGGGGTCGAGCTCGGTGCCCAGCTGGGCGAACGCCTCGAGCTCGCGGTACGCCGCGAGGTCAAGACGCAGCGAGCCGGCGATCTTCTTCATGGCCTTGATCTGCGCGTTGCCGCCCACGCGAGACACCGAGATACCCACGTTGATGGCCGGGCGGACGCCCGCGAAGAACAGTTCAGGCTCAAGGTAGATCTGGCCGTCGGTGATGGAGATCACGTTGGTCGGGATGTACGCCGAGACGTCGCCCTCTTGGGTCTCGATGACGGGCAGGGCGGTCAGCGAGCCGCCGCCGTTGTCGTCGCTGAGCTTGGTAGCGCGTTCGAGCAAACGGGAGTGGAGGTAGAACACGTCGCCCGGGTACGCCTCGCGGCCCGGGGGGCGGCGGAGCAACAGGCTGAGCTGGCGGTACGCGACGGCCTGCTTGGAGAGGTCGTCGTAGATGAGCAGGGCGTGCTTGGGGTAGGGCTTGCCGCTGGCGAGCTTCTTGCCCGGCTCCTTGCCGCTCCACATGAAGTGCTCGCCCATCGCGCAGCCCGCGTAGGGGGCGACGTACTGCATGGGGGCCGGGTCGGATGCGCCCGCGTTGACAACGATGGTGTAGTCCATCGCGCCGTTCTTGCGGAGCGTCTCGACCACACCCGCCACGGTCGATTCCTTCTGACCCACCGCGACGTAGATGCAGACCATCGCCTTGTCGGTGCCCCAGAATTGCTTCTGGTTGATGATCGCGTCGATCGCGACGGCGGTCTTGCCGGTCTTGCGGTCGCCGATGATCAACTCGCGCTGGCCTCGGCCGATGGGGATCATCGAGTCGATGGCCTTGATGCCCGTCTGCATGGGCTCGGTCACGGGCTGACGGGCAGCGATGCCGGGAGCGATGATGTCCATTTTGGCCCGCTCGGCACCTTCGAGCAACGGGCCGTCATCGATTGGCCTGCCCAGGGCGTCGACCACGCGGCCCAGCAGGGTCTCGCCGACGGGTACCTCAAGCAGGCGGCCGGTCGAGCGGACCATGTCGCCCTCTTTGACGGAGAGGTAGTCGCCGTAGATAACGCAGCCGACGGTGTCCTCTTCGAGGTTCATCACCTGGCCCATGACGGCGCCTTCGCTGGTCTGGAATTCGACCAGTTCGCCGGCCATCGCGTTGGCCAGGCCGTAGATGCGGGCGATGCCGTCGCCGACGGTCACAACACGGCCAACCTCTGAGACCTCGAGCTCGGCAGCAAACTGCTCGATCTCGGTCTTGATCACGCTGGCGATTTCATCGGTTTTGATCTTCACCGTCCGGCTCCCTGATGGCGGTCTCGTTTGGTCGTCGCGGCTTGGAAGGCCTCAGGGCATGATGCACGGGGCCAGCCGACGAAACGGCTCCAAGCGTAGCTTGCCCGGCGGGCCATTTCCGCCCCTGGCGGGCCGTCTGTTGGGTTTCAACCGCCGCCGGTGGCTGGGGCCTCACGGGGCGTGATCGTCAGGCCCACATCGCGATCCTGAACCTCAACGGTTACGCCCACGCCGAGCCCCGGGAACTCGGCCCGCTTGGATTCGATGCGGGTTTCAAGCTCCTCAAAGCCCAGCCGAATGACCGCCAGAAGCTGCCGCTGGCCATTGCGGTACTCCTCGATGACCGTCGCTGGCCCGGTGAGCGTGACATCTCGCAGCACGCGGTCAGCATCCGGGATCTGCACGTTCCAGCGGTTGAGCTCGGTCGGTGGCAACTGCACCACAATCGGGACCGATGCCAGCGTCACCTGAGCAGCCCTTGTCTGGAGTTCAAGGGCCACGGAAACGGAGGCCGGCGTGACCACCAGCCCCTGCGGCAGCGGGGCTGCATCACGATCGATGAGCGTGACGGCCTTCTCGCCCAGCGTGATCGGTCGGCCCAGCGGCTGGCCCGCGAGGGTGGCGGCATCAAGCACCACCCGCGCCTCGATCGTGCCTTTGAGGCTCCCGACGGGTGCCAGCAGCACAACCTTGGCAGGAGAAACGACCATGTTGGACGCCGCGATGCCGTCGGGCAGCACCACGACCACGTCCTGCTCAACACGTTCAAGCTGCTGAACGCGGACCGCGACCGTCGCGGGCTCGACCGAGACCACCGACAGCGCGCTTCGGCGGGTTTCGAGCATCTCGCGGATGAGCTGGCGGAGGTCGATGGAATGGACGCCGCTTTCGATGGGCACGGTGCCCTGGCCCGGCTCGGCGATGAGCAGTTCGCCGTTGAGACCCTGGGCCTCGGTGCTCACATTGGCTGAGCCTTCAAAGGTCACCTTGATGGCCCCGGTCCAGCCTTCGGTCTGCACGCTGGCTGCGTACTGCTGGTTGCTGCCGAAGCCAACCTGCATCTCGACGGCTTGGCGCTGGAGCGTCTGGCCCTCGGCCACGACCCACACCATCACCGCGATGAGCGTCACCGACAGGTAGAAACGGAGCGTGCGTCCGAAGGTGGGCTTGGTCGAACTCATGAGTCGGCCCCTTTGGCCGATGCTTCGGTTGGCGCTGGTGCCTCGTCGGAAGGCTCGGCTGGCGCATCGGGCTCGTCAGGATCGACGTCGGGTAATTGCTCGGCCTGTTCCTGCTTCTTGCCCGCTGTGGCTTCTTTGGCGGGGTTGGCCTTGAGCGTCGCCGCGCGTTCGCGAAGGGCAGCACGCAGTTCGTCTGGCGAAAGCGGCGGGCCGAGCTTGCCGCGTTCGACCAGGCGGATCGCGCCGGACTCTTCACTGACCACGAGCACCAGTGCGTCAGTTTCTTTGGTCAACCCCACCGCAGCCCGGTGGCGTGCGCCGAACGAGGGGTCGCTCATCTCCTCGGCATCGGCCATGGGGAGTTGCACGCCCGCTGCGTGGATGACCTTGCCACGGATGACCACCGCCAGATCGTGGAGTGCGGTGCCCGGGAAGAAGATGGTCTGGAGCACCGCAGCCGAGAGTTCGGCGTCCATTCTCGTACCGCCCTCGACCAGACCGGCGAGCCCGACCCGGCGCTCAATGACGATGATCGCCCCGAACCGGGCCTTGCTGAAGTACGCCGCAGCCTCGACGATCGGATCGACAATCTGCCCGATCGTGTCCGTATTCGACCGCAGCAGCGGGGTCTCGCCCAGACGGATCAGAGCCCGGCGAAGCTCGGGCTGAAAGATCACGACCAGCCCGATCACGACCACCGCGAGCAGCCGGTCATAGAGGAGGACCAGCCGCGGGAGGGTGGCTTCGCCCCCGATGATCTGCACGACCATCGTCGCGACGAGCAGCACGACCAGCACCGCTTTGATCGCGCCCGCAGCCCGGGTGCCCTGCAAGAATTTCACCACGACCAGCACGACGATCCAGATGAGCGCCAGCTCGATGAGCACGCTCGCCATCGAGTAGGTGCCCAATCGGCCAATCAGGTCGTTGATGCGATCAAAGAGTTCCAGCCCGATGCTCCCGTCCCGGCGTGCGCCAGCCTCATTCTATCCGAAGCTACGATCCGCGTATGAGGATTACTGGCGCGCAGCCCACGCCCAACCCCGACGCGATCAAGCTCGACCTCGACCAGCCCCAGCACGACGGCATCCGCTCGTACCGAACCGGCACGAAACCAGCCAGCCCCGACCAACCGGACCCGCTCGCTTGCGCCCTGCTTGCCATCGATGGGGTCGTCGGCGTGCTGATCCACGAGCGGTTCATCACCCTCTCGCGCGAGCCGGGCCGAAGCTGGACCGCGATCCGCAAGGCCGCCGACCGCGCGCTGCTTGACCACTCCACGGCTGACTATGACCAAGCCTGAGACCAGCCAAGCCCAACTGGCTGAGCGATGGGCTGATCGGCTGGCGGAGCTGTTGGTGGAATGGTTCAGGGCCAGCGCCCGCGAGTTCCCTTGGCGTGCCCGCCCGCTGGAATCGCGGCGCGACCCCTACCGCGTGCTGGTGAGCGAGATCATGCTCCAGCAGACGCAGGCGTCGCGCGTTGTTGACCGCTTCGAGCGGTTCATGGCTCGGTTCCCGACCGTCGAGTCGCTGGCAACAGCAGACGTAGACCGGGTTCTTGAGCTGTGGTCGGGCCTTGGCTACTACCAGCGGGCTCGCCGGCTGCACGAGGCTGCGAGAGCGGTAGTCGACATGGGCGGCTGGCCGACCGATGCGGATGGCCTGCGCGCGTTGCCGGGCGTGGGGCGGTACACCGCGGGCGCGGTGGCATCGCTTGCCTTTGGTGAGCGCACACCGGCGGTCGATGGCAACGTCGCTCGCGTGCTGCTGCGCGTGCGTGGCGAGCCGGGCGTGCTCAACGAACCCGCGACGATGAAGCGGGTGTGGGTCGCTTCGCAGGCACTGCTCGAAGCAACTAGCGTTGCCGCGCCACTCATCAACGAGGCGCTGATCGAACTCGGCGCGACCATCTGCACGCCGGCCAATCCATCTTGCTTAACTTGCCCGATGCGATCTGGCTGCGCTGCGTACGCACGGAACCTGCAGAGCGATATACCATCGCCGCGCAAGGCCGCAGCCAAGACCGTGCTGCACGCGACCTCGCTGTTGGTGTTTGATGATCGCGGCCGAATGCTCGTGGAACAACGGCCCGCCACCGGCATGTGGGCGGGGTTGTGGCAGGCACCGACTATCGAGACGCCCAGGTCGCTCACCGCGCCACGAGTTGCTGCGGCGTTCGGGCTCGCCCATACACCGTCGCGTGTGTGCCGATTCTCACTCGCCACCTCGCACCGCGATGTGCGGTTCCAGGTGCTGACCGCCCGCTCGCCCGGGAGCAGGCCCGGCGCCGAGTGGAAGTCGCCCAGCCAGATCAGCCGGCTTGGGCTCTCCAGCGCGCAGCGGCGGATACTGCTTGAAACACCGCCCGCCCTGCTCGGCCAGCGCGTATCCTCCAACGCATGAAGCTCGCGGTCATCATCCCGGTCTACAACGAGCACGGCACGCTGCGCCAGCTCGTCGATCGGCTCCGCAGCACGCCCGAGCCGACCGCTTCCGACGGCACTCGATGCGAACGAACGATCTACCTGATTGACGATGGCTCGACCGACGGCTCAATCGAAATCGTCAGACAGCTCGCGAGCGATGAGGCCACCACCGCGTTGTTCCACGAACGCAACCTGGGCAAGGGTGCGGCGCTGCGCACCGGCTTTCGCGCTGCGATAGCCGACGGGGCCGAGCTGCTCATCGTGCAGGACGCGGACCTTGAGTACGACCCGGCGGACCATCAAGCTGTGCTGAGACCGATTCTTGATGGCCAGGCCGACGTGGTCATCGGCTCGCGGTTCATAGGCCAGACGCACCGGGTGCTGTACTACTGGCACGCGGTGGCCAACCGGTTCATCACGATGCTGAGCAACATGCTCACCAACCTCAACCTGACGGACATCGAGTGCTGCCTCAAGGCGTTTCGGCGTGAGGTCATCGAGCCGATCGAGCTGCGCGAGCCGCGCTTCGGGATCGAGCCCGAACTGGTGGCAAAGATTGCCCAACACCGAACCGCCGAGGGCCAGCCGCCCCGCGTCTACGAGGTCGCGGTGAGCTACGCGGGCCGAACGTACGCCGAGGGCAAAAAGATCACGTGGCGCGACGGCGTGTCGGCGCTGCGCTGCATCCTCAAGTACAACCTCTTCTGATCCGCACACGCCAATGCCAGAAAGCGGGACTGATCTTGACAGAGCAAGCTCCAAAGCCAACGCCTGACCAAATCTCTGGCCAACTGCCTGACCAACTGCCCGATTCGCACCACGCTGTCGGCGAGAGCCACGCCCCCGAGGACATCCGTGAACGGCTCAGCAGCGGCCCGTCGCAGACATACCTGCGTGATTTCATCTACGGCGCGATCGACGGCACCGTCACGACCTTTGCCGTCGTGGCGAGTGTTGCGGGCGCCGGGCTGCAGCCGGGCATCGTGCTGATTCTCGGCGCTGCCAATCTGATGGCCGATGGGTTCTCGATGGCCTCGAGCAACTACCTTGGCGCGAGAGCGGAGCAGGACCAGATCGATCGCCTGAGGCGCGAAGAGACCATGGAGATCGAGATCGAGCCCGAGGGCGAGCGGGCCGAGATCCGCGAGATCTATCGCGCCAAGGGCTTCGAGGGCGAGCTGCTTGAACAGGTGGTCGAGGTGATTACCGCCGACAAGGACCGCTGGCTGCGCACGATGATGATCGAGGAGCACGGCATCAGCGATTCCCCATCGAACCCGCTCAAGGCCGCGAACGCAACATTTATCGCGTTCGTGCTGATCGGCGCGATGCCCTTGATCCCCTACGCGTTTGGGCTGGCGACCAAGAGCAGCGGCGATATGTTCCCGATGAGCATCGTCTTTGCTGCGATCGCGTTTGCCACGGTCGGCGTGCTCAAGGCGCGGGTCGTCGAGCAGGCCAAGTGGCGCGGCGCCGCTGAAACACTGGCCATTGGTGGGACCGCGGCCATCGTCGCGTACTTGATTGGCATGATGCTCGGCGGGCTGGTTTAGCGTGCTGGTCGAGTGGGCCGCTCTGGCAAGCCGGCCACACGCTCAGATTCGCTCGGCTTTGGAAACAATCACGGGCTCGACGGGCACGTCGCCATGGCCCGCTTTGTCGGCGGTCTTGACGTTCTTGATTGCATCAACCACGTCCATGCCGTCGACCACCTTGCCGAACACGGCGTAGGCCGCGCCGTCGTCTTGAGCCTGATCGAGAAACCCGTTGTCCTTGAGGTTGATGAAGAACTGGCATGATGCTGAATCCGGGTCGCCGCCCAGCCGGGCCATGGCAACCGCACCGCGCTGGTTGGTCAGGTTGTTCTTCCACTCGTTCTTGATCGTCTTGTCGGCCTTCTTCTGCTTCATGTCGGGCGTGAACCCGCCGCCCTGGATCATGAAGCCGTCGATGACCCGGTGGAAGATCGTGCCGTCGTAAAAACCGTTGTCGACGTACGACATGAAGTTCTCGGCTGAGATCGGCGCCTCATCGGCATCGATCTCCAGCGTGATGTCGCCCTTGTTGGTCGTCAATTTCACCTTGGTCATGGTGCGAGGTCTCTCTGTCTAAATGGATGCGGCTAACGGGTGGAGCTTTGAGGCTAGAAACGGGGCAAAGATTTGTCCTAGAACTTGTGCTAGAACTCGAAGTGCGCGGTCACCGAGACCGTCGCGTAGGAATCAAACGAGTCGTCGTTCTCGTACTCAGCGCTGACGGCGGTCCAGCCCCAGCCGAGCATGAGGTGCTTGCCAAGCGTGCCCACGAAGCCGAACTCGAACTCGCCGACGAAATTCTCTTTGTCAACGCTTCGGCTGTCGCGGTAGGAGTTGCCGTCGAGCGTGATGTTGTGCTGCACGGCCCGGCCGTGTCCACGGGCGTAGGCGTACCAGCCCCACCGGCCCTCGGGGTCCGGGGCCGCTGAGCCGATGTCAAAGACGCGGCGCGGGCCGAAGTCGCCCGGCAGGTTGTAGCCGGCGCGGAAGAGCAACTGCGCGTGCGCGTTGCGGTAAGCCGTGCCGAGTGTTCCGCCCGCTTGCGGCAGCAGCTCCACGCCCCATCCATCGACGCCCGTTCGACCGGTCTCGGTCCCGAAGAGGCCGAATTTCCAGGTCTTGCGGATCGTGGCGTCGAAAACAAACTCATCGTGCAACTGCTTGTCCCAGCCGCGCGCGGTGTGCAGCGACTTCTGGGTTTCTTCAGCGAGCGAGGACGAACCGACAACACCCGCGTCGAGCTCGAAGTGGTCCATCGTCTGGTCATCGAACCGCTGCACGTATGTGTGGAAGAGCAGGATCCCCGCGTAGGGCCGCTCGCTGCGGGGAGGTTCTTCGAGCTCGATATCGCGTGGCGTAAAGATGGTCTGGCTGATGCCGATGCCGCCCGCGTACTCGGGGTTGTTGATGTTATCCGACCCGGGAAGCCACCGGCCCACCCGCTCAATCGGCCCGCCCTGCAGAAAGA
>CAYGSG010000073.1:0-15201 GCA_964352615.1 uncultured Phycisphaeraceae bacterium | reverse complement strand
TGCCAACCACCCCCCCACCCATACCCGCTTCCTCACGGCCAACCTCGACTTCTCTCACAGCGCGCAGGTCAGCCAAGCCGCCAAGGATCTGATCGAGCCCGCTGCGGTATTCGATATCGACGGCACACGCGTAGGCATCGTCGCCGCGACCACGTCCATGCTGCCCAGCATCTCCAATCCGGGCGATGTCGTGATCGATACCGACGTGCGCGCCGTCGTGCAGCAACAGATCGACACCCTCACCGCTGACGGCGTCAACATCATCATCCTCGCAAGCCACCTGCAATCCGTCTCTGAAGACGCCAAGCTCATAGCCCAGCTCCACGGCGTGGACTTCGCCATCGCAGGCGGCGGAGACGAACTGCTCGCCAACGCATCGACTCCGCTGGTTCCGAGCCACGCCCACGAGAAGCCCATGGGCGCGTACCCACTCACCGGGGTCGATACCGATGGCGACGGCACCCCCGAACCCATCGTCAACGCCGACGGCGCGCGCGTGCCGCTTGTTACCACCTCCGGCCAGTTCCGTTACCTTGGCCGAATCACACTGCACTTTGATGCCGCCGGCGCGCTCACCACCACCTCCAACCCTGGTCCGGTGCGCGTCGTCGATGCCTCAACGGGTCTGCCCGACGGCGTCAAGCCCGATGTCACCATGCTCGAGTACGTCGTCAAACCCGTCGCAGAATTCAGCGCCGAACTCGACCAGACCACCATCGGTAAGCTCGGACCAGGCGTGACCCTCGACGGCAGACGGACGGAAGTGCGCTTCCGCGAGACCGGCTTTGGCAACCTCATCGCCGATGCCGTCCGCCATCAGGTCGAAGTAGAATTCAGCCCCACCGGACCGGTCATCGGTTTGCAGAACGCCGGCGGCATCCGCAACGATGTCGTCCTTGAGTCCGGCGACTCCATCACCATGGGCAACACCTTCGATGCCCTGCCCTTTCCAAACTTCGTCTGCCTGGTGCGCGATGTCAGCGTCGAGAGGCTCTTGCAGAACCTCGAAAACTCGGTGAGCAGGGTCGAGCACGGCGACGGCCGACTGCTCCAAATCTCGGGCTTCGCCATGACCTACGACCCCGCTGCGCCCGGGAGCACCTACGACCGCGATGGCCATCTGATAAAGCTCGGCACGCGCGTGCGATCGGTCGTGCTCGACGACGGCACCGTGCTCATCCAAGACGGCAGGATCACCAAAGAAGTGACCATCGCGGTGGCGCTCATCGATTTCACAGCGCGCGGCGGCGACCAGCACGACTTCGGACCCCTCACCGCTGAACGCTTCAGCCGTTCGCCTACCACATACCAGCAAGCGGTCGCCAACTACATCGAACACCTCGGCGGAACGATCACCGGCAGGGCCTACGCCCAGTTCGGCGAGGGCCGAATCAGACCGATAGCTGCCCCAGCCGACTGATCGCCTCGGCCATCGTCTCGGCCCGCTTGCAGAACGCGAACCGCACAAGCGTTCGGCCAAGTTCGGGCCGGCCGTAGAACACGCTCGGCGGGATCGCCGCGACCCCGACCTCCGTCGTCAGGTACCGGCACATCTCGACATCCCCGCTCAGCCCAAGCCGCTTCGACACCGCCGAGTGGTCCGCCATCACAAAGTACGTCCCCTCGCAGGCCTGCACCCCGAAGCCGATCGCTCCAAGCGCCGAGGTCAGCTGGCGCTTCTGAGCTTCGTAGTGCGACAGAAGCTCTCGCACGTACGCGCCGCCATCTCGCAGCGCCGATGCCGCCCCGAATTGCAGGGGCGTCGCGACGGAGAACGTAAGGAACTGGTGCGCCGCGCGCACCGATGCTGTGAGCGCCGCTGGCCCGATCGCCCAACCAACCTTCCAGCCCGTCAGGCTGTAGCTCTTGCCGATGCTTGAAAGCGTCAGCGTCCGCTGGGCCATGCCCTCGACCGTGGCGATGCAAACGTGCGCATGCCCGTCGTACGTCAGGTGCTCGTACACCTCGTCGGCAATTACAACCGCATCATGCCTGATGCACAGCTCAGCAATCGCACGCAGCTCCTCGGTGGTGAACACCTTGCCGGTCGGGTTGTGCGGCGTGTTCACAAGCACCGCCCGCGTGCGCTCGTTAAACGCACGCTCCAACTCGTCTTGATCGAACTCGAACCGGCCCGACGCGCTAGGCCGCAGCGCCACGAATCGTGGCATCGCGCCAGCGAACGCGATCGCGGCCCGGTAGCAGTCGTAGTACGGCTCGAACACCACAACCTCATCGCCCGGGTTCAGCAGGCCCAGCATCGCGGCGCTGATCGCTTCCGTGCAGCCGTTGGTAACCGTCACCTCGGCCAATGGGTCCACACGCTGGCCGGTCGCTCTGTGCCAATGCTCACTGATCGCTTCACGCAGCACGGGCGTGCCGGGCATCGGCGCGTACTGGTTGTCGCCGCGAGCTATCGCCTCGGCTGCGGCCCGCTTGGCAACGTCCGGTCCATCAAAGTCGGGGAACCCCTGCGAGAGGTTCACCGCGCCGTGCTCGTTCGCGAGCGCGGTCATCTCGCTGAAAATCGTCGTGCCAAAGGGCCTCAGCCGTTCTGAAATACAGGCTCGATCCATGCTCACGATGGGTCTCCCCACTGCTCGAGCGCGCGCACAAACGTCTCCAACGCAGCGGGGAAGTGCGGAAAGAACAGCGACGGCTCGATCAACTCCAGTTCGGAAAGCATCGGGCCATGAACCGTCGGGATCACGTCCACCCGCGCGTACAACACCCGGCCCGGCACCATCGCCAGCAGCTTACTGATGAGCGCTCGCTCCTCGCTGCTCGCGGGCGCACCCAGTACGACGCTTTCATCCTGTTCATCAAACCGTGGCTGCTTGACGATCGCGTGCGTCGGCTCACCGCCGATGCAAACAATCGAACGCTCGCCCGGCTGGTCAAACTCAGGCCGCGCCTCCTGCACGAGCACGTCGCCATCGGCACCGATCGTGCGCACAAACGCACTCGCCTCGCCGAACGCCTCGGCACCGAACCGCCGGGTCCGCCACGAGCCCGCGCCGATCCTCGGCTTGACCACCACGCTGGACCAGTCACGCTCGGCTGCGAGCCCCGTCACATCGCAGCCAGCCCCGCGCTCCACCGCGTGCGTCGGGACGATCGTCACACCCTTGGCCTCAAGCTCCAGCAGGTACCGCTTGTCGGCGTTCCACCGCACGACCTCAGCAGGGTTCACGAGTGTTGTCATCGTGCTGACGCTGTCGATCCACGCGAGAAACGCTGCGTATTGGAACGTGTAATTCCACGTCGCCCTCAGCACGGCCATGTCGTAGTCCGCCCAGTCAACGCCCGGATCATCCCACCCGGGAGCCTCGCCGTCGTGGCCCGCCCGCATGAGTGCCCCCAGCGTCGGAGCCTCGTCGAGGTCGGGTTCGGGCAGATTCAGGCAACTCACAAGAGCGATTCGCATGCCGGGAGGTTACGGGGCCAGTTGATTCGTCGGCTCCAGACACGGGGCGACCGTTGAAGTTTCGGAGAGCCAACGATCTTTATGAAATACCTATCGTATTCCAAACACAAAGTCTGGTATGCGGAGTTCGGGGCTTCTGGTAGCGTATTTTCAACATATTTTGAAATCTGCGCTCGCTCCGGCGTGTTTCGCCCGCAAAGCTTGTTTGGAACGCCCCTCCCTTGGAGCCCATCATGCGCACCAACACAGCCCCGGCCATGCACCCCAACCTTGACGCCACCGACACGGGCTTGCTCGAAGCCGTCGCGGCGGGCGCTGTCCGGCTCACCCCCGAGCAGGGGCTCGAACTGCTCACGACCGCGCCCATCCACACGCTCGGCCGGTGGGCCGATGCACGCTGCCGATCGCTGCACGGCGACACCATCCGCACCTACGTCATCGACCGGAACATCAACTACACCAACGTCTGCAACGCCAAGTGCACGTTCTGCGCCTTCCGCCGCGATGCGCACGACCACGACGCGTACACGCTCGAGTACGACCAGCTTCTTGAGAAGGTCGGCGAGCTTGTCGCGATCGGCGGCACACAGATATTGATGCAGGGCGGCATGAACCCGGACCTGCCGCTGGACTGGTACCTCGAACTGCTGCACACCATCAAGGCCGAGTACCCGGGCGTGCACGTCCACGGGTTCAGCCCGCCCGAGTTCATCGAGTTCGTCTCGTTCTTTGACCCGCCCGGCTCCACGCTTGCCGACAAGATCCGCTGGGTCATGGTGAGGCTTCGCGACGCGGGGATGGACAGCCTGCCCGGCGGCGGTGGCGAGATCTTCGCGCCGGCGGTCCGCAGCAAGATCGGCCTGGGCAAGTGCGATGCCGAGGCGTGGCTCACCACGATGGCCGTCGCGCACGAACTGGGCATGTTCACCAGCGCCACTATGATGTTCGGCCACATCGAGGGCTACGCCGACCGCGTCCATCACATGAGCCTCGTGCGCGAATGGCAGGATAAGTCGCTGCAAGCGTTCGCCTCTGGCAGCGCCTCGGGCGCGCACGCGGGCGGTCACTACAAGGCGTTTATCTCCTGGCCCTTCCAGCGCGAGCACACGCCGCTCGGCCGGGTCAAGGACTGGGGCACGCTGCCGACCGACACCGGCGAGTTCCCGGGCGACGCGGTGGCCACGCTCGATGGCACCGGCACCAAGGCCGACCACAAGGAGTTTGGCCGCCGCATCCGCCTGGCGGGTTCGACCGAGTACCTGCGCACGCAGGCGGTCAGCCGGCTGATGCTCGATAACATCTACTCCATCGGCAGTTCGTGGGTCACGATGGGCCCGCACATCGGTCAGGTTGGGCTCAAGTTCGGCGCCAACGACATGGGCAGCGTGATGATGGAGGAGAACGTTGTCTCCTCGGCGGGCACCACCTACTGCCTCGACGAGGCTGTGCTTTGCCGGCTGATCAGAGACGCTGGCTACCTGCCCGCCCAGCGGGACAACGCCTACGACGTGCTGCGGATTCACGACGGCCAAGCAAGCCCGGACCTGCAGGTCACCGACTGGTCCGAGCACCGCACCAAGCTCAGCCGGGCGACCGAAGTGGTCAGCTCCGAGGCTGAGCTAACGGTCAGCGCCGGGCGGTGAGCGTCCGGGAATCGCGACTGCGGTGGCGATAACCGGGCATTTTGCCCTTCCAAACCGCAAATACAGATAAATGCAACACTTGTGACAGTTTAAGTGTTGATTTCTTCACCTGCGCGGCGGAAACTGCTGTCTATTGCTGAGGAGACTCCTGAAAGGGAGTGGAGATAAAGACTTATGCCCATTTGGGCGCCGGGTGTTTTCACCCCGGAAACTGGAGATAGACCATGCGTTCTGTGATTGCGCTCGCGCTGGCGGGGTTGGCTTCGGCTGCATCCGCCCAGACATTCTGCATCGACTTCACCACCGAGGACGACTTCGTGACGGCTCTAGGCAACGGCCAGATCATCGACACCGAGTTCGGCAACCTGCTCACCATCTCCGGCACCGGCGGTGCAGGCTTGGCGATCTTCGACTCCAACCCCGCTGGCCCCAACGCGGGTGGCCCTGACCCCGATCTGCTCGTCGGGCTTGGCAACCTGCTCATCATCCAGAGCAGCAGCGCCTCCGCCTCATCAGGTGGGTTCTTCAACACCCCGAATGACTCGGCTGGCAACGGCACCATCACCTTCGACTTCCTCGCCCCCGCGCTGGTCACCTCCATCGACCTCGTCGACATCGACTCAAGCGTGATGGTTACCGTCACGCTGACCGATGGCGAAGGCGACATGCGCATCTTCGATGTGCCCAACGGCTGGACCTTCGACAAGCAGGCCAACCCCGGCGCTGATGGCTACGCCACGCTCAACCTCACCACGCTGGCTTCCCAGGCGGGAGAGACCGCAGTGCTGGCCACAGCGAGCCAAGACGCAGGCTTCGACATCGGCGGCGTTGTGCAGATGACCGTTGCCTCGACCGGCTCGTTCGCGGTCGACAACGTGAAGTTCGTTCCGACCCCGGCCTCGGCTGTGCTCCTCGGTGCTGGTGGCCTGCTTGGCTTCCGCCGCCGTCGCGCCTGATTCTGATTTCTCTCTTGCTATCTCGCGCCCCGTGGGCCACGTGCCCGCGGGGCGTTTTTTTACTCGGCCGCAGCGCCAAACCCCGCCGCCCGGCGCCACTGACTGAGCTGGCCCAGGTGGTAGCCCTCGTGGTAGCTCAGCAGGTAAAACACCGCGTCGCCCAGCGTCGGGAAGAACGAACGCCAATCCGGGTTAGGAAACTCGCGCGCCAGCACCGCATCAGTCGCGCTGGTAAACCGCTCGATGTTCAGGGCGTGCACACGCTCTAGCTCAGCGAGCAGTTGCTCCTTGGTGCCGAACTTCGCACGATCGGAACCGGGCTCCCCCATGCACGACTCGCCCCACGCCTCGGGCACGCCGCTGATGCCCGGCTCGGCCTTGTCCGGGTGTTCGAGGTACGCCGCCCCCATGCCCGACGCCATCGCCAGGTGCCCCAGCACCCAGCCCGGGTGCTTGGCACTCACGTAAGGCAGTTCGGCGAACCGCTCGCACGGCACATCCGCCACGAGTTTGCGGGCCTGGTCGAGTGTCATGGCATAGGTCTTGAGAACGTGGTCGCGCATCGGATGCTCCGTGGATGGTGACAAATGGGTTCGGTTGACTGGCGGCCAGCGTACCGGTTGCGCCGGGTCTTGGTACCTTCCGCTGCATGGCGCTGCGTGTGTTAATTGTTGTCATTCCGCAGAGCAAGCGAGGGGAACTCCCCGGGCTGCTCAATGGCATCGAATCCAGCCGAGTTTGGTCGATGGAACTCGACGAGGGTCTGTCGGAGGTCTCCATCGTGCTGCCCTCCGAAGACGTGGAGGCGCTCGCGGACAAGCTCAGCGAACGGTTTAGCGTGTACGCCACGTTCAGGCTGATCGTGCTTTCGGCCGAAGCCACCCGCCCCAAGCTGCCCGAGCCCAAGCCCGTCGAGCCAGAATCAACCGAGCCTGCTCGACCCACCTGGAAGCCGCTGATCGGGCGTATCTCGCGCGAGGAACTCCAAGAAGACCTCGAAGCCGGCGGCAAGACGTCGCCTTTTTTCGTCTGGATGGTCGTGCTGAGCACGGTGGTCGCGTGCGTCGGGCTCATCAAGGACTCGGCCGCGATCATCATCGGTGCGATGGTCATCGCCCCGCTGCTCGGGCCGAACATGGCGCTCGCCCTGGGCACCACGCTCGGCGACATGGGGCTCGTTCGACAAAGCCTGCGCTCCAACCTCATCGGTGTTTTCATTGCTCTGGTCATGGCCTCGGCGATCGGGCTCGTGATCCCCTGCGACCCGACGCAGCAAGAACTCGCTGCCCGTGCTGCGGTCGATGCGGGCGATGTCGCGCTCGCGCTGGCATCGGGCGCTGCGGGCGCCCTCGCCGCGACCGTTGGCACTTCGGGCGCGATGGTGGGCGTGATGGTCGCGGTGGCGCTGCTGCCGCCGACGTGCGCATGCGGCTTGTTTATCGGCTCGGGGCTCTGGCGCGAGGCGTTGGCTGCGGCTCACCTGCTGGCCGTCAACGTGGTGTGCATCAACGTGGCGGCCAAGGCCGTGTTCCTCGTCCAACGGATCGGCCCGACCACCTGGTGGGACTCCAAGCGGGCCAAGAAGGCCACGCGCCACGCGGTGCTCGTGTGGATCGGGCTGCTCGCGATCGTCGTCGCGTTGCTGTTCGTCGAGCTTCGCTAACGAATCCGCTCAGCCAGCTAGTTCGTCCCACACCGCTTCGATAGCCCGCGAGCGGATGCGTTCAAAGCCCAGCCCTTCCATGAAGCCGAACGTCTTGGCAGCGGTGGCTTCTTTCGTCTCGCCAGCGTCCTGCGCTGCCTGGACCGCCTCAATAAGCTGTTCGAGGTACGCCCGCTGCGCGCGCACCGCGCCAACATCGCCCACCGGGCCGTGACCGGGCACGACGACCGTGTCATCGCTGCACAGGGCCTCGACCGCGTTGAGGCTCTTGACCCAGCCGCGTGCGGTCACGCCCGCCGACGGATCAAAGAACGGGTGCAAACCGCTGAACACCAGATCGCCCGTGTGCACCACGTCTTGCTCGGGCAGATGCACGACAAGGTCGTTGTCCGTGTGGCCCGAGCCGTGATGCGACAGCTCCAGGGTGATCGGTGGCATGTTCACCTGCGCGCGGTCGCCCACACCCACCGCCGGCACCGCGTCGCTGGGCTTGATCTTCTCCGCCAACGGAACCTGCGCCTTGGCCTCAGCAAGCAGGTCCAGGTTCTGCGGGTCGATCTCGCGAGCATCGTCCAGCGCTGAGGCAGCGCTCGCGCGGTAGCGGTCCACCTGACCGGCGATGCGGGCCGCCGCCGCCGAGTGCGCCACCATCGTCGCGCCCGCTGCGTGGAACGTCGCGTTGCCGCTCGTGTGGTCGCCGTGGTGGTGGGTGTTGATGAGCGTGATCGGTGCGACCGGGTCGCCCGCGTGGGCGCGCGCATCGCGGACCAGCGCGCCAGCGACCGAGGCGAATTTGCTGTCGATGACCGCGGCCTTGCCGCCCGCTGCGAGCACCAGCACGTTGCCTCCCGGTAGATCGCCCGAGGTCACCCACACGCCCGGCCGAACCTGGTCCCAGGGCAGAATCGGCCCCGCTCGACGCTCACGGCCACTCGTCAATGCGAGTGCCGGCATCGCCAGCCCGATGGGCAGGACTCCCGCAGCGAGCACGAATCGGCGTCGATCGATAGTGGGCATGGCGTGGGTCTCCATATCATCGGTTGAGGGCTTCGGATCGGCGCGGGAGTCTACGCGGACAGTTCCTACGGCCTCCTCGACCTGCGCACCTCCCTGCGGCGTTCACCGCCCATGCCATCTGGGCGGACCTACCATCGCTCCGCCCGGCCCTTCGCCCCCCCGACTCTCTCGGCCGGCCGATAGACCCACATCCAAGGACGCTCCATGAAGGCCACCGAACTCAAGCCCGGCATCGCGATCACCCTCTCGGGCAAGCTCTACGTCATCACCAAGACCGAGCACACCAAGCCCGGCAAAGGCCCCGCGTACATCCAGATCAAGGCACGCGACGTGGTCCAGGGCGGCATCACCGAGAAACGCTTCAACTCCGCCGAGAACGTCGACGCGGTCACCCTCGACCGCAGGAACATGGAGTACCTCTATTCCGACGGCTCGGGCGCGACCTTCATGGACAGCGAGACGTTCGACCAACTCGTCATGCCGACTGATGTGCTCGGCGAGAGCCTCCTGTTCCTCACGCCCAACGCCATGGCCAACGTGCTCTGCCACGAGGGCAACCCCATCTCGCTCGACCTGCCCGCGACCGTCGAGCTTCAAGTGACCGACACCGCGCCGGGCATCAAGGGCGCGACCGCGACCAACCAGCTCAAGGAAGCTGTTTGCGAAACCGGGCTCAAGACCCGCGTGCCGCCGTTCATCACCAACGGCGAGAAGATCAAGGTGAGCACCGAAGACGGCTCGTACATGTCGCGTGCCTGAACACGAACGCGCCAAGATGGTCATCCTCATGGGCCTCCGCGCCAGCGGCAAGTCCACGCTCGGCGCGATGCTCGCCGCCGAACGCAACCGGCTGTTTATCGATCTTGATGATGTCACCGCGGCCACGCTGCGCAAAGCGCACGACATGGCGGCCGAGACCACCATTGCTGAGTTGTTCGCTTCGCTCGGGGAACCCTCGTTCCGCCGAGCGGAAGCTGCGGCGCTGCGGGGCGTGCTGGAGGCAGGAGAGCCCTCGCTCGTAGTAGCCCTCGGCGGGGGCACACCCACCGCTCCGGGTGCTGCCGAGTGGCTCGCCAAGGCCCGCGATCAGGGACTGGCCACGCTCATCTACCTGCGATGGAAGCCCGAGACGCTTGCTGCGAGGCTCGGCTCTGGCGAACAGCCCAACCGTCCGGCGCTCATGGGCAGCGACCCAGCCAGCGAGGTGCCCCATGTCTTCGCCCAGCGTGACCCGCTCTACCGCGAACTCGCAAGCTCGGTCATCGAACTCGATGGCATGGATGCGGAGCAGGCGCTATCTGCGCTCAATAGGTTCTGCTGATGGCGCGCTCACACGGCCTCATGCCAGGTCCGCAGCCCTCACCACATCGCAGAACCGACGCACCGCGTCGTGGTCCTTCGTGCCCGGGCTTGCTTCCACGCCGCTTGAGACATCCACCGCAAACGGCCTGACCGTGCGCACAGCCCCGCCAACGGTATCGGGATCGAGCCCGCCCGCCAGTATCATCGGCACGCTGCACCGGTCTTTCACCGCTGCCAAGGCGTCCCAGTCGAAGCTTGTGCCCTCGCCGCCCGCTGAGCCATCGACCAGCACCATCTCCACGCCGTCGGTGTTCGACCATTGCTCGATGTCGTCCCCGATCGTGCCTGCATCGAACCGCACCGCGCGCACCAGACCGGGCGACATGGCCTGCGCCAGCTCGGGCGTGAGCGTCTCGCCATGCACCTGCACGGCTTTGGTCGGGCAGGCATCGATCACGTCCATGAACCACTGGAGCGTCGGGTCGCGCAGCACCGCGACGGCTGAGACAAACGGCGGCAGCTTCTCCATGATGAGCAAGGCGCGATCGGGGTTGATCCATCGGGGCGTGTCCTCCACGAACACAAAGCCGATGGCGTCCGCGCCGGCATCGACCGCGATCATGGCGTCATCGTAGTTGGTGATGCCGCAGATTTTGATGCGGGTGCGCTGGGTCATGCGATCTCCGTGAGTATTTCTCGGGCAAGCTCTTGCTGGTCGCCTTCGAGCTTGGGAATGGTCTGTTCGAGCAGGGGCCTGGCTTCTTGCGGCTGGCCCAGGTACCGGGCGTAGAGCACGCCCAGCATCAGCCGCACGGTCGGCGCTTCAATGTCGTCGGGCGCGAGTTCGAGCAGCGCCTCGTAGGCATGGGCCGCGTGCTTGTGATCGCCCGCCCGGTGGAGCTGGTTGGCCACGTCGTACTGGAGCCTGCGGGTGAGCGTGGTGCCCTTGGCGCCGGGGCCGAACTCGGTGAGCATCTCGGCGTAGACCTTCGCCGCCGAAGGCAGGTCGCCCGACGCCGCCGCCCTGGACACCTTCATGCGGGCCGCTGCAATCGCGTCACGCTTGGGATCGGGTTTGGGTTCAGGTTTGGGGTCGGGTTTGTGGGTTGGCTTGTCGGGCGCCTTGGCTGGGTTCACCACCACCCTGCTTGCATCGCGCTCGCGGATGACCCCGGCCTCGCGGAACTGCCGGCGGCGGTGGGCTTGGCGGAAGAGCGTGAACAAATCATACGGCTCGCGCGGGAACACCTTGAGCCCGAGCAACAACATCGAGACGCCAAACCCCGCGGCATACCCGCCGAGGTGGGCCGCGTGCGCAACGCCCGTGCGCGCGCCAAGGCCCTGGCTGAAGATGTCCCACACGATCGCAAAGCCCACGAACCACCACGCGGGCACGCCGATGATGCCAAAGCCCAGCAGCGTGAAGCACCGCACCGTCGTCTTTGGGAACAGCACGAGGAACGAACCCGTCACGCCCGCGATCGCTCCCGAAGCCCCGATGGCGGGTGCTGGCGAGACCAGCGCGTGCAGCGAGCCCGAGAAATACGCCGAGCCCAGATACAACGCGATGAACCCGAGCCGACCGAACCGGCCCTCAACGCTCGGGCCGAAGACCCAGAGGAACAGCATGTTGCCCGCCAGGTGCAAGAGCCCGCCGTGCAGCAGCGTGCTGGTCAGCGGCTGCCACCACCGGAAGCCCTCGCCGCCGACGACCCAGAACGTCCGTTCAAGCTCGGTCGCCCGCTCGGGGGCCATCGCTCCGAGCACGGCCATCGCCACGTAGCTCACGATCGTCAGCCCCATGAGAAAGGGCGTGATGAGCGTGGGCCTGCCCGAGGGGCGTTCGGTTCCAAGAGGTATCAGCACGCGGCGATCCTACGCCCAATGAGCCGCCGGGCTGACCGCACCGGTTCCGATGCAGAGGCCATCACCGGGCGGCGCGTCTAGACTGCGGCTGGGCCGAACCGCCTGTGTTCAGCCAACTTTCAAGCTCCGCATGCACGCCCGCCACTCAAGCAAGGATCGACGCCGATGAGCAGCTATGTCAAGGGTCTGGAAGGCATCGTCGCCGCACAAACCAAGATGTCTTACATCGATGGTGCTGCGGGCAAGCTCGAGTACGTCGGCATCCCCATCGGCGATCTCGCATCCAACTCCACCTTCGAGGAGACGGTCTTCCTGCTGTGGAACAGCCGCCTGCCCACCAAGGCCGAACTCGATGCGTTCACCAAGGACCTTCGCGCCAGCTACGCCCTGCCTAAAGGCATGGCCGAGCGCGTCAAGACCGTGCCCACCACCGCCGAGCCCATGCACATGCTCCGCACGATGGTCTCCGCGCTGGCCATGCACGACAGCGACCCCAATGCCAACTCCGTCGAGGCCGCGCGTGCCAAGGCGCTCAAGGTGCTCGGCTGTGCGCCCGCGATCGTCGCGGCCTACGACCGCAGCCGCCGCGGGCTCGATGCCATCGCCCCCGATCAGTCGCTCGGCTTCAGCGCGAACTTCCTCTACATGCTCAACGGCGAGAAGCCCACCGACGCCATGACCCGCGCGTTCGACATCTGCATGATCACCCACGCCGACCACGGGCTCAACAACTCGACCTTCGCCGCCCGCGTGGTCATAAGCACGCTCAGCGATGTGTACTCCGCGTTGACCGCCGCCATCGGGAGCCTTCGCGGCCCCTTGCACGGCGGAGCGAACGAGGGCGTCATGAAAATGCTCAACGAGATCCCCTCGGTCGACAAGGCCGAGGCGTACGTCATGGACATGATCGCCCGCAAGGAGCGGATCATGGGCTTTGGCCACCGCGTTTACAAGGCGAAAGACCCGCGTGCCGCCGAGCTGATGACCCTCGCCAAGCAGCTCGCCGAGGACACCGGCAACATGGACCTCTACAACAAGTCCCACAAGATCGAGCAGGTCATGGAACGCGAGTACGCGGCCAAGGGCATCTACCCCAACGTCGACTTCTACTCGGCGACCACGTACCACTGCATCGGGCTCAAGCTTGACTTGTTCACGCCGATGTTCGCACTCAGCCGCATCGCGGGCTGGAGCGGGCACATCATCGAACAGCTCGCAGACAACCGCCTCTTCCGCCCCGGCGCCGAGTACACCGGCCCGCACGATGCGCCCTACACGCCCATCGATAAGCGGTGAGTTAGGCAATGGGGAATCGGCAATAGGCAATGGGTCAGAGCCGGTGGCACAGGCGTCTCGCCTGTGTGCTGAACGAGCCAGACCTTGAGCACGCGGGCCGCCTGCGCGGTGCTTCTGCGCACCTCCCCCGTCGCCGACGGGGGAGGTGGCAAGCCTTGCGAGCCGGAGGGGGCTTCTTTCCCCCATTGCCCGGTGCCTAATGCCCAATTGCCAGTCTTACGGGCACGGCCCGACAAGCCCAAGAAGCGCGAGGAAGTCGCCGAAGCTGACCATGCCATCGCCGCCGTTGAGCGTTCCGAAGTCGTCGGCGATGTCGCCCGTGCAGATCGGCAGCCCGCCCGTGCATGGACCCACGAGGCCAAGCAGAGCCAGAAAGTCACCGAAGCCGACCATGCCATCGGGACCTAAGAACCCGAATTCGTTCCCGATATCTCCCGTGCAGGATGTAAGGATCGACACGTCGAAAACCAACGCCCACCCGTTCGGCAACCCCTCGGCGTGGCCTACGACAACCCGCGAACCAGAGATATCGACCGCTTCACCGAAGCCAAAAAACCGTGGGATTGCCGACGAGACAAGCTTGGCGAGGAACGCGCCCGAGTTCACATCAAACACGTACGCTCCGCCCGTTCGCACTCCCGATTCACTCGCCAACGGTGCGCCGACAACCGCGAGCGAGCCGCTGATCCCAACAGAACTGCCGAACCGAGACGGCTCCACCAGGTCCGGTGCCACAAGCTTGGCGACCTGCTGGCCGGTGGTGAGATCAAAGATGTAGGCCGCCCCCGTCCCAGGCCCGCCGCCATCTGCGTCTGGAGCGCCGATGATTGCGGTTGAGCCATGTACGCCGATCGAAGACCCGAACCGGTCTCCCGCGTTCCCGTCTGCTGCTAGCAGCTTCATGAGTTCTGCGCCCGTGTTTAAGTCAAACACGTACGCGGCACCGGAATCCATCCCAATGTCGTCGTGGCGTAATGCGCCGACCACAGCGCGAGAACTGCTGATCCCGCTCGCAAAGCCAAAAAAATCACCCGCCTGTCCATCAGAAGCTGTCAGACGCAGAATATCTGACCCGTTTGCCACATCGAACACATAGGCCGCTCCAGTAAAGTCTCCCTCGTCGTCTTCACGAACGGAACCGATCACGGCCACATTGCTTTCGATCGAAATCCCGTACCCGAACCCGAACAGCCATCCGTCTGGGGCGGACGCCGGTGCGAGGGTGAACTCCAGCGCCCCGCTTACTGCGTCAAACACGAACGATCGCGCGCGAACGACGTCAGATGTCGCCGACGCCAGAACCTTCGTTCCGCTGATGGCGACCGGGTAGCCGAACCGTTCGGTCGGTGGCGACACATCGGCGGCGAGGCGTGCGATCTGCTGGCCCGTGGTCACATCGAACACGTACGCCGCGCCCCGCTGCCCGTCCTCTCTGATGGAGCCAACGACAGCCAGATCGCCGTCGATCGCAACCGCTCTGCCGTACTCAGAGGGGAAGTTGATCGCGCCGACGGGCACCAGTTGGAGCGTCTCGTTTATCACCTGCCCGCTGGCCGCGGCCGCGATACTCACCACAGCGATCATGCACGTTTTTCTCATCGCGGGCTCCTCTGAGGGTGGTGAATGCCCAGATTACCCGGACCGGCGGGTGCGGCCAAGGGCTTTCTTCACTTTCGCTCTCCTCATTGCCTGCTTCTCGGTGCCCTGTGTGTCTCTGTGGTGAGCTCTTCTAAGACCGCTCCCTCACGGTCGCGGCTCGTCCGGAGGGACTCCGCGGCCTCAACGTTTTTGCTCCGCGCCTCTGCGTTCAATCCCCTCCCCCCAGCCCCCCCAACCACCGGCGCATGTCGAGGTCGTCCGGGTCTACGCCCAGCGATTCGGCCAGGCGGCGCGTCTCTTCGTCGATGAAAGGTGAGGGAGGTGGCAAAGGAGTTGGCGGCCGCTCGGCTTGTGCTTTGCTCGATTGGTCCGAGGCCAGCGGCGGCTGGGCGGGCGGCTGAGACGGGTGGGGCCGCGGCCTTGGGTCTTCGC
>CAYGSG010000072.1:0-15215 GCA_964352615.1 uncultured Phycisphaeraceae bacterium | reverse complement strand
GCTCAGGGGTTCCGCTAGCGGTGTTACGCGGCACCTACGGCGGGCGTGCGGGCGGGTTGGCGGCTTGGCGGGTTGGTTGGATTGGCGGCTTGAGCGGCGTCTTGCTCGACGCGGTAGACAAACGCGAGCACCTCGGCGACGGCCTCGTAGAACTCGGCGGGCACCTCGCGGCCAACATCGACACCGAAGTACAGGCCGCGCGCGAGCGGCGGGCGCTCGACGATGGCCACGCCGTGGGTTCGCGCGATGAGCCGAATGCGCAGGGCAAGATGGTCGACGCCCTTGGCGACGACGCGCGGGGCGCGCATAGAGGCGGAGTCGTACCGCAGCGCGACGGAATAGTGCGTGGGGTTCGTGACGATCACATCCGCCCGGGGCACCTCGGCCTGAGCGCGCTGGGAGGCGATCTCGTGCATCATGCGCGCCCGTCGGCCCTTGATCTGTGGATCGCCCTCCATGGACCTGCGTTCTTCTTTGACCTCGTGCTTGGACATGCGGAGGTCCTGCTTGTGCTGCCACTGCTGGTAGATCAGGTCGATGAGGCCCATCACAAGCAGCAGGAGCACGAGGATGATGGCCAGCTCCGCGAGCAAGCGAAGCGTTTCGAGCATGCCGGTGAGCACGGTCAGGCCGGGCATGCCGAGCACACGCTCGGCCTGCGTGATGAGCACGAGCACACTGACGGTGACCATGACCACGAGCTTGACGAGGTTGATACCGGTTTTGAAGAGGCTTCGCTTGCTGAGCAGTCGCTTGGTGCCTGCGATGGGGCTGATGCGTTCGAGCTTGAGTTCGAGGGCCTTTGGCGAGAACATCAGGCCGATCTGGCTGACGTTGGCGAGCGCCGCGGCGATGAACATGAGCACCATGACCGGCAGGGTGGCGAACAGGGCGCTGCGGGCGATGTCCCTGATGATATCCTCGACGAGCAGAAGGTTGATGGCATCGGCGGAAGCGAAAGACTCGAGCCCGCCGCGGGTGACGGTCATCATGCGCTTGGCGATGAACGGTCCGAGGCCAGCGAAGATCGCGACTGCGGCGAGCAAGGTGATCGCCGCCGACAGGTCCTGGCTCTTGGCCACCTGGCCCTTGGTGCGGGCCTCACTGAGCCGCTTGAAGGTTGGGTCTTCGGTTTTCTCGCCCATCTCGTCAGAGGCCACGGGTGCCTCCTGCCGGAATGGAGAGCGACTCGACCCAGCCGAGCAGGGCGTCGAACGCTTCGACGGTGTGCTCGTGTCCGGCGTCGCTGATGATGAGCAGGCCCGCGATAATCGCGGCCAGCCCAACCATGATCTTCATCGCAAAGCCAACGGTGAGAATATTGATCTGCGGCATGGTCTTCATCACAAAGCCCATCGCGAGCAGCAGCAGCATGCTGGTCGCGGTCACCGGCGCCGAGACGCGAAGCGCCAGCTCGAAGCCCGACGTGAGCACGCCCAGATAGACCTCGAGCGGGGCACCGATACCGAGCACGCCGAGCGTGCCCAGCGGGACGCGCTCGAAGCTGCCAAAGATCGCGAGCAGCAGCACATCGAAACCGCCGACCAGGGCGAACAAGCCGACGCCGACGATGTACATGAGCTCGCCCACGAGGTCGGACTGCGCATCGAGTTCGGGGTTGTAAACCGAGGCGATGGACAGGCCCATCTGGAAGCCCATGATGTGCCCGCCGGCCTGCATCGCGATGATGGGCAGCGACGCGAGCACACCCAGCACGAACCCGATGGCGAGTTCCGCCGTGACCATCGGCACCAGGCCCAGCAGCGTGAAAGTCTCGGGCGCTGACGGCGCGAACGCTTCGACCGACGGGAAGATCGCAGCGGTGGCGATCAGCGCCCCCAGAGCTTTGGCTTGGAACGGAACGCTGATGCTGCTGAGCAGCGGGACCGCAAGAAACAGCCCGCTCATGCGGAACAGCACGAGCAGCATGGGTACCACGCGGTCGAGTTGGCTTTCGAGCCCGTTCAACAACCGCTCCTACGCGCCGAGTGCGAAAAGCTCGACCGAGTAGTCGATGAGCTTGATGACGATCCACGGGATGAGCAGGGCTGCGACGAGCATCATCGCGGCGATCTTGGGCACAAAGCTCAGGGTCTGGTCCTGGATGCTGGTGACCGATTGCAGCAGGCTGATGATGAGCCCCACCACGACGCCCGCCAGCAGGATCGGGCTTGCGATCTTGAGTGCGATGATCATGGACTCGCGCACCAGCAGGACCTGTGCTTCGTCGTAGTTCATGCGGCGGCCATCCCTTGCATGAGAGCGCGCGTGGCCGACGCCTCGCACACGAAGCCTGAGATCACAGGGCGAACGGCGTGCTCGATCGCGACCGTCGCATCAGCGAGGTCCGGCGAGAAGCTGTAGAGCAGACCGCCGACGACGAGCGTCCAGCCATCGACGAGTACAAAGAGCAGCAGCTTGAAGGGCAGGCTGATGAGCACGGGCGGGAGCATCATCATGCTCATCGAGATGAGAATGCTCGCGATGACCATGTCGATGACCAGAAACGGTAGGTAGACCTTGAACCCCATCAAGAACGCGGTCTTGAGTTCGCTGAGCATGAACGCGGTGACGAGCGTGGGCGTACTGACCTGCGCGCGGGTGAGGTTTTCGGGCGCGGAGATGTCAACGCCGCGGTATTCGAGGAGCATGTAGAGGCTGGACCAATTGCCGGTGGCTTCGAGCTGGGCGAACATGAAATCACGCATGGGCTGCGAGCCGGTGGCCCAGAGCTGGTCGTAGTCCGTGATCTCGCCCTGCTGGTAGGGCACCACGGCCTCGTTCCACACACGCTCGGCGGTCGGGGCCATGATCGTCATGGTCATGAACAGCGCCAGCGCGGACAGCACCTGCGAGGGCGGCAGGCCCGCAGCACCAATCGCCTGGCGCAGCAAGCCCAGCACGATGATGATCCGCATGAAGCTCGTAGTCATGAGCATGATCGAGGGCACCAGCGTGATGACCGTCAGCACGAGCATGACGCTCATGGCCGCGCTGATGCCGCCCGATTCATCGGCGCCGGGCAACGACTGGCCCGCACGTTGAAGCACATCGACCGGGTTCAGCCCGCTCGACATGCTGGGCGGCGCGAGCACGACGGATGGCCGGTCGTTGGGGTCCTGCGGCTCGGGGCCGTAGACCGACTGACCGATCGCGGGCAGCGCGATCAGCATCGCGATGATGAACGCGGCGAGCCTCATCACGCGATCTCCGAGAGCCGGCCGAGCCGCTGAGGTTCGATCGTTTCGGTTTCGTCGGTGGCGAAGGCCTCGTGGACGGACTGCTGGCGGTCCATGGCCTCGCGGAACTTGGCGGCGATCGAGTCGCCCTCGTCGTCGCGGGTTTTCAGCAGGATCGAGGCAACCTCATCGGGATCGGTGATCTCGGTGAGCGTGCTCAGCCCCGCGGCTTGGCCGCGGCCGCCGGCGCTCTGCGAGAGCACGAGCACCCGGCGGTCGAGCTTGAGTACGACCAAGTGCTGGCGCGGCGCGATGGGGTAGCGGGCAAGCACCTCGACGAGCCCCGAGGGCGCGCGAGCGGCGGATGCGAAGCCAATGCGTCCGCCGCTGAGCTTGCGGGCTGCGGCCGCTGCACCGAACGCGACGAGAACGGTGCCCGCGAGGGCCGCCAGCACACGGAACCAGCCGATGGAGTTCGCTCTGGTATCGGCTGCCTCCGTCGCGAGCGACCGCTGCTCGTGGGCGGGCCTGGGCACGCCGAGCGGCTTGTCGCCAGCCGCTACAGCTTCGGCCAGTGCGTCTTGGCTGGTGGCTGTCGGTGCAGCTTCGGCGCGGATCGCCTGCGGCTGGGTCGAAGCAGGTTCACCGGTGGGGAGCGCCGGACCGAGTCCTTGGCCGAGAGCTGCGCCGGGCGAGGCGAGCAAGATCAAGATGGCCCAGAAACGAAGTCTCAAGCGATCCTCCAACGGCTCCGCCGCTGCGATGAATCAGTCCACACGCCGCGATCCTCGCGGCCACGCTGCGCTACGCGGGCCGCTTGCCGGCCTTCTCGGTGTCGAGAATCTCGCTGATGCGCACGCAGAAGTTGTCGTTGAGCACGAGGACTTCGCCGCGTGCGACGGGCCGATCGTTGACGTAGATGTCGACGGGGTCGCCGGCGAGCTTTTCGAGTTCCACCACGCCGCCCTCTTTGAGGCGGAGCACGTCCTCGACCAGCATGCGGGTTCGGCCAAGCTCGATCTTGACGTTGAGGTTGACGTCGCTCAGCAGATCAAGGCCTGCGGGCCGATCGTCGCCCGGTTCGACCTCATCGAACGAGGGCAGCGCGACGGCCTGCGGATCAGCTGAAGCAGCGGTCGTGGCTGGAGCCTCGGCGGTAGGGTCCGCGGCTGGCTCGGACTCGGCGGGCTGGTCCTGCGCCTCGGCGGGGGTCGCCGGGTCGTCGGGCGTTGGCTGGGTGGTGTCGTCTTGGGTGGCCATGTGGACTCCGTCCGGCGTTCGAGGAGATCGGCCGGACTCCGCCGGCGCAAGAGCGGTCATCGACGCGTCGGCTGCCCATCCGCCAGAATTGCCGAATCGGCAAGAAGCGACGCGCAGAAACTGCCCCCCAGCCCCCCGTTCCCACTCGGGGCGGGCGGCGCGCGAAGGCCGAAGCCCTATCAGTTGGACGGGAAGCCCAGGCACCTCGGGATCAGCACACGCTCGAAGCGGGGGCTGCCATCGGGATGCGGGCCGAAGATCTGTTCGAGGAGGGCGCTGATTTGTCGATTGAGTGTTTCGAGGCCCGGCTCTTTGAGGTGCGAGGGCTGCGCCCGGCGGAAGATCAGGCTGATGCCCTCGATGATCTCGCCCCGGCGGTCTTCGAGCTGCTGGGTGACCCACTCGCGGTTCTTCTCGCGGACCTTGAGCTTGACCTCGGTGTCCCAGAGCCAGATGCGTTCGCCGTGCATGTTCTGGAACTTGTCGCGAACGAGATCGATTTCGACGAGTTGCTCGCGTTGAGCGAGGTCTTCGCCCTGGATCGCCGCGGCGTTGGCACCCGACGGCCCGCCGGTGAACATCATGAACCCGACCACGGCGGCCCCCTCGAGCGCCATGATCGCGCCGACGACCAGCAGGATCTTCTTGGAGGGCTTGCCTGCGCTGTCGGTTGATTCTGCTTGCTTGTCGGCGGCTTCGTCGGCCATGGGTGCTCTCCTGCGTCAGCGGTTCCTGCCGGTGAAGTTGGGGTCGGGGTGCAGTTCATCGATCATGACATCCGTCAAAAACACTTCGACCCGGCGGTTGGCGGGCGCGTTCTCGACGTTGGTCGTGGGCACGCTCAGCGGCTCGGAGTCGCCCACGACCTCAAGCGTGATGGTGAGCGGGTTGACGCCGCACTCGTTGATGAGGTAGTTGGCGACCTGCTTGGAGCGTTGGAAGCTCAGCTCGAAGCGGTCGCCGTCGCTTGATGCATCGGTCACGCCCCAGGCGTGTCCGCGAACGACGATGCGCCGGCTGAGGCCCTTGATCTTGGGCGCGACGTCGTTGGCGAGCCGGCGTTTGAGGTCCGCCGAAAGCTCGGAGTCGCCCGGCTCAAAGGGCAACGCCCCGCCGATGACCTGCCGCTCGTTCTCGTGGACCATCGCGACCTTGGAGTGCCGGCCCTCGACGTTGTTCTCGTCGGTCTTGGCGCTGCGCATCTTGGGGTCGGCGCGGGGTCTGAACTCTTTCTGGGGGTTGATGGTCGACGTGTTGACGATGTCTGAGATATCGATCGTGCCGGGGTTGCCGGTGGCGCCCATCGCTTCCTTGATGGCGTCCATGATCCGCTGGTACTCGCGCGGCTGCTTGAGCTCGCTGAAGGCCGCAAGCAGGATGAAGAAGCACAGCAGCAGCGACATAAGGTCGCCGTAGGTGAGCACCCACTCGGGGATCTCGGAGCCCTTGGATTGCCTTTTTTTCTTCACCGGGATGCTCCTTAGGCGGCCTCGCTGGAGACGGCGGCCCGCTCGGCGGGCGGGAGGTAGGTGAGGAGCTTGTTCTCGACGACGCGCGGGTTGTCGCCCGACTGGATGGCCATCACGCCCGCGATGATGACGGTCTTGGCGAGGACTTCCTCGGCATCGCGTGCTGCGAGCTTCTCGGCGATAGGCCCGGTGAACATGTTGGCGATCATCGCGCCGTAGAGCGTGGTGATGAGCGCGACCGCCATGCCGCCGCCGATGGTGGACGGGTCGTCCATGTTCTTGAGCATGAATATGAGGCCCATGAGCGTCCCGATCATGCCGTAGGCGGGCGCGTACTTGCCGATGGTGTCGAGGATGAGCTTGGCGTTGGTGTGCCGGTCCATGAGCGACTCAAGCTCGGTCTCCATGATGGTGCGGATGAGTTCGGGGTCCGTGCCGTCGACGGCCATCTTGATGCCGCGCACGATGAAGGGGTCCTTCATGTCGGCGATGACGTTCTCGAGGCTCAGGATGCCCTCGCGGCGGGCGACCTCGGCGTAGCGCACAAGATCTTTGATGGTCTCGGGCATGTTCAACGGCTTGGTGAACAGCGCCTTGAGAATGATGGTGTGGATCTTGAGCATCCGCGCCAGCGGGAACGAGATGACGGTGGCGCCGATGGTGCCGCAGACCACGACCAGGATCGAGGTGGTGTCGATCATCGCGCCGATCGAGCCGCCGCCGAGCAAGATGCCCAGGATGACGGCTGCCACCGCGAGCACGACGCCGATGATCGTTCCGATGTCCACGGGTGCTCACCCCTCGCTCTGCCATGAATCGCCCGCCGCCACGCGGGCGGACTGTCCCGTAGAAGCATCGGTTCAAGGGTGCGGAGGCTTGACGGGATGGGGGCGCTGCGCTCTTGGCGACTGCGGTCTGTTACGACGGGGGCAGCAGCCTGCGGAGGGTTCTGCCGTACTCCACCACCCGATCGATCACCTCACGCGTGGATTCTCGGACGAGCAGGTGCTCGCCCGAAGTGAGCGTGATGACGGTGTCGGGGTTCTCCTCGACGGTGCGGATGTGCTCGGCGTTGAGCACGAAGGGCCTGCCGTTGAGTCGGGTGAGTGAGATCATGCGCGGAGCCTTCCGCAGCGGTTATCGGCTCGCAAGCGGCGCGACTGAAGCACGATCGGCATCAGCGAGCGATGCTGAGCAGCTCTTGAAGAAGCTGGTCGGCGGTCTGGATCACACGGCTGGAAGCCGAGTAGCCGGTGCTCGACACGATGAGGTTGATGAACTCACCGCCGAGATCGACGTTGCTCTGTTCGAGCGCTCCACCGATCACGCCGCCTGAACCGAAGCTGGTTGGGCTGACAACCACGGCGTCGCCCGAGTTGGCGCTGGGACGAAACAGGTTGGAACCGAGGTCTTCCATACCCGCAGGGTTGGTAAACGTGGCGACGGCGACGCGGCCGAGCGGGCGGAACAGCCCGTTGCTGAAGGTACCTATGACCGTGCCATCACGACCCACGGCGAAGCTGTCAAGCGTGCCGCTCTCCCGGCCGTCACGGAACACCGCAGCGAGTTCGGACTCTGCATCGGAAAGCGAGGTCACCTGGTCGTTGTCGGCGCCAAGGTTGATGCTGAACGCCATCGGCGACAACGCCCCGGTGTTCGAGCGATCAAGCTGCACCCCGATGGGACCAGTTGTGATGAGCGATCCGAACGTATCGAACTGGACGGTGCCTGTTGCGATGGCGGCCGAGCCGTCGAGATCGTCGGGTGAGTCAACGAAGTAGCGCCACGTCGTGCCGGTGTTGGTCTTGGCTTCGAGCGTAAACGTGAGGTTGACTTCGAGCGGCGAGCCGAGGGAATCAAACACCACGAACGTGGTCCGCTTGCTCTCGCCCGTGGCCTCGCTGCGTTCAGAAGAGGCGAACGGCAAGCGGTTGAGTGTGCCGTCGGCGTTGAGCAGACGAACCGCGCTGCCCGGGAAGTCGAGATCGTTGACATCGCCCGTGTGCCCCACTGCCTGGATGATGCCGGTGGCGGGATCAACCGTTACGCCCGGCGTGAACCCGTCAGGGTTCGGCCCGGTGCCGAGCACACCCATCGCCGACGAGAGCAGATCGAGGTAGTCCTGCACGGTGGTTGTGGCATCGATCGTGAGGCGCTGGGTGGGCAGCGTCGCGCCGTTTCGCTGGATGCCATCGACCTCGATGATCTGCCCGATCGTGAACAACGGCGAGCCGGACCCCACTTGGAGCGGGTCTTCGATCTCGCTGAGCAGGCTGGTGGTCTCAAGCAGGTTGCCAGCGCCCGCGGGCACGGTGGCGCCAGCGATGAGCGAAAAACCAGCGGTGGTCGTCGCGGTCAGATCGATCACGCTTCCGCCGCCGGGCAGAGCGCCCGCCGCGTTCAGGTTGCCCGCGAAGCGCACCTGCGATGTCTGCTCGGCCACCGACCTCGCGCCGATGGGCACAGCGATTCCCTGGAGCGCGCCCTCGATCACGTTGAAATCGTCGTCCACGCCGAAGCCCTGAAGAATCTGACCGGCTGAGGTGACGAGGTTGCCGGCTTCATCAAGACGGAACGAGCCGTCACGCGTGTAGTGCCGATCACCGTTGCGTTCGACGATGAAGAATCCATCGCCTTCGATGGCCATGTCACGCGCATCGCCTGTCGGCGCCACGGCCCCCTGATTGAAGTTGCGCTGCGTGCTGGCGACGTTGACGCCGAGGCCGACCTGGTTGGGGTTGGTGCCGCCGCTCTCGGCCGAGGGCGCGGTACCGCCGCGAAACGTGCGCTTGAGTGAATCGCTGAACACCAGCCTGGTGCTCTTGAACCCGGTAGTGGCGGAATTGGCGATGTTGTTACCGATGACTTCGATGCTGCGGGCGTTGGCGTTGAGCCCGGAGAGGCCGGTAAGCAGTGCGACGGTAGATGCCATAACGGTGGTCCTTACGGATGGTGCGCAGTCGGCGCCATTCAGATCATCGAGCGTGTAGCAGCCTGATCGCCCAGCGCACGCAGCAGCGAATCGTGGGCCGAAGCACTCAGCCCTCGGTCGGGCAGCATGAGCGGGCCGTGAAGCTCGGACGGATCGCGATCGTCGGTTGTAGCGATGAGCACAGCATCGAAGCCGGTGAGCACCGAGTCCTGCATGGCAGGATCGATCACCCCCTCGACGCGGCGGCGGAGCACGTCCAACTCAAGCATGCCTTCATCGGTAAGCACGAGCGCCTTGCTCGCGCCCTGCGCCTGCGCCCGATCAACGAGTGACGATATCTTTTCGAGCGTTTCGGGCTCGAGTTGCACATCGACGCCTCGCGCGATGGTAATCGGTAGCCCGCTTGAGACTTCGCCAGATGCGGCCTTGAACAGCAGGTTCGCGAAGCGGTCGTCGCCAGCGGTTCTCCGCGGTTCGCCCGCGGCCTCGGGCCGAATGCCCGCTGCGAGCCGTTCGATCAGTTCCTGGCCTATGGCGGCGGTCACGGGGCGGCCTCTTCGGGCTGCTCTTGGCGTTCCTCAGCGGCGAGGATCGCGTCGAGGCGCGACATGGCGACCCGCGTGCCGTCGTCCAGACTCAGCGTGACGCCGCTTGAGCCTTGCGTCACCGACTCCACGATGCCCGCGACACGGTCGTTGGAATCGCTGAGCCCGCTGACCAGTCTGCCGATGAGGCCGGACGCCGACGCAAGCTCGTTCTGTCCGACGAGTTCGCCGAGCCGGTCGATCATGTCCGAGTCGGACTGGATCGCCATGATCGACGAGAGCTGGTCGAGCATCTGCGAGGTGTCGCTCGGTTCGAGCGGGTCCTGGCTCTGCATTTCTTGCAGGATGATGTTGAGGAACTCGTCGGAGGTGAGCTGGCCTATGGCCGATTCGGCCGAAGCGTTATTCGTTCCACTGAGCGCGCTGAGAGCGTCCATGCGGCGTCCTTCCCACGCGATCCGAGTGCGAGGCGACGATGCCCCACCACCGGACCGGTGATGCCAAGGTGCCCACGCCGCGTGCTCCGTCACACGATCGTGTCGATCAAGGCTGACCCCGCCGATGGCTCCGCCGGGTGGGGTAGTGGCTCGGCGTGCTCCGCCGCCGAGGTTGTGGACGCGTGGTGCTCCGCACCGTGGGTCCGTTGTGCCGCGCCTCCGGCGTGGCGTTGGTTCGGCGCGCCGTGGTGCTCGGACCCGCTCGCGCCGTGCTGCGTCGCGCCGTCGTGGCCCTCCCTGGCCTGGCCCGATGTCGAGCCATCCGACGCCGCGTACCGACCGGAAGATCCTTCTTCCGCCGGCATGATCTCGATCTTGTCCACACGCAGGCCGCGTGCAGCCAGAGCGTGTTCCAACGCTCGGTGGTCAGCCTGAAGCAATCGCTGTGCCTCGGGAGTGGAAGGCCTGAAGACCGCCTCAACGCCGCCCTCGCGAACCACTACGTCCACGCGGAGGGTGCCCAGGTGCTGCGGATCGAGGCGGATGGTGGCGTTGCTCTGCGTGCTGCGCAGCGCGAGCGCGAGGCCGCGCGAGGCTTGCGCACGCAGCGCGGCTTCTGCACCGTCTGGTCGTGGCGGCGGAGGCGCGAGTTTGGCTTTGTACCCTGTCGCGGCGTTCGTGCCAGCTGCGGTTTGCACCCCTCGAACGCCCGTAACCGGGCTTGGTTGGGCCGACGAGGCCGCTGCATTGACTGGGCCAGCCTGCACCGCGAGTTTGCTGGCGGCTTGCGTGGCGGCGGCACTCGACGCGATCGCACCAGCCGCGAAAGAACTGCGTGAGGCCAGCGACTGAAGCGGATCGGGTACCGCTTGGCCGCCCTTCTGCTTGCCAGCTTCGGTACCCGCGTCGGTCGCGCTCGGCGAGGTGGCAGGCCCGGCTTTGGCGGTGCTCCGCTCCGGCTCGGATGATGGCGTTTGGCGCTGTGCCTCAGCGCTCCGTTGCGTGGCTTGCTTGGTCGCCGGAACCGGTGGCTCGTCGTGCCGCTGGCTCGCTGCCGCTTCTCGCGGTGCGTTGGAACCTGCCGCCGAAGTGTTCTGCTGCGGATGCGAGCGCGAGGCATCGCCCGTTTGTGTTGTGTCGCGCCTGGAATTCTGATGCGTATCGACGTTTCCTCGGCCGGTGCCACGCGTGTCGGTCAGTGAGCGCATCACCGCATCACCCGAGCTGGTCGGAGGGGCCATGCCCGCGAGCACCATCGCGAATGCGCCAGCGGCAGATTCCTCCTTGGACGGCCGCTGTTCGCCTAGGCGCAGGGCGTGCTCGTTGTCGCTCTGACGTGTTGGCAATGCCTGCGCTGGAGTCGGCAAGAATCCTCAGCCTTCTGACGCGAGAGCCACCTGGCCCCTAGTCCGAAGGCGTTCTAGCAACTCGTTTGCCAACGCGGGGTCCGCGTCGATGAACTCATCGAGAATCTTGGCGCTCTGTCGCGCCGGCATCTCGTTGAGGTACGAAACAGCTTGATCGATCCCGCTCAGCGCCGACGGCACGGCCGAGCTGGCTTGGTCCGCAAAGTCACCTTGAAAGGTTCCGTCTCGGATGAGCTGAGCGAGCACAATCTTGGCCTTGTCGGCCTTGAGCGCGGCGAGCAGCCCCAGCGCCTTGCGGAACTGCTCCTGGCCCTCGGTCATTTCGAGTTCGGCTCGCGTCTGCGCGAAGGCTTCCCGCTCCGCCGTAAACGTGGTGCGTTCTTCCTGGAGCTTTTGGCGCATCTGCGTGAGCAGGCCCGACAGATCGCTGACCTCCCGCTGAAGCCGGGCGATGCGCTCCCTGTGCATGTCCTGCTCCTGGAGGTGCATCTGCAGCGCCGCCTGAGCTGATAGCGGCACGCCGTTGCCCTCGGGCTGTTCGTCCCCGGTCACCGCGTCGGCCTCGGCCTGCTTGGCTTCCTCGGCAAGTCGCGCGACCTCGATCGGCGTTGGCTCATGGAGTATCTCGCGGATGCTCTCCAGCCGTTCGGTGCTGAGCCGCTGGGTCGCGCCGAGCCAGCCGACCACGCCGAGCACCGCGAGAAGGTGGGACAATCCGAGAATGGTCACGATCTTGAGCATCGACTTCACAGCGGGCCTCCGTTGCCGAGTGCGGGCGTGCGTCGCATCGCCATCGCCATTTCATCGAGCGATTCGGTTTCACGCCTCCGCTCGCGTGCTTTGAATTCGTCTAACTGTTGCTCGCGTACAAGCTCGATGGCTCTACGCCGAGCGGTCGCTCGCGTGAGGACGGCCCTTGCTTCTGCAAGCCTCTGTCCGGCGCCCGCAGCACGCAGCGCGGCCTCGCGTATCTGACGAGAGACCTGCATCGTCGTGACCGATTGCTGGCGGAGCGCCTTGGCGTCAAGCCTGCCCGTCGCGCCGAGCCGCTGGGAGAGATCGCGCCGCTCACCCGCATCGCGGGCTTGCAGTTCATCAAGCTCTGACAGAATCGCGAGCCGATCCCGCTCGCGCTCGGCGACCAGCCGCTGCGCTTCTCGCTCGACCGCTTCGCGCTGCTTGAGCACCGGGTCCAAGGTGAATCGGAACACACTCATGCCGCGACCTCACTGCGACCCGCGCCGCTCCGCGCTGGCTTGCTGAGCATTTCGCCAGCCTTGATCGCCAGCCCCCGCAGGTTTGACAGGCGCTCAGCAGCGTCAGTGGTTTCGGTCGTCCCCTGACGCAGCAGCGACTCGATCTCGCTGAGCAGTTCGATCGCCACATCCGCGTGTCGGTCCGAGCCTTTGGCGTACGCGCCTACACGCAGCAGTTCCTCGACCCGCTTGTGCGCCGCGAGCAGCGAGATCACTTGCTGACGCGCCGACTGGTGCTCGGGCGTTGTCACCTGGGGCAGCACCCGACTGACCGAATCGAGCACGTCGATCGCCGGGAAACGGCCGGCCTGCGCGAGCGCCCGATCGAGCATGATGTGCCCGTCGAGAATACCTCGTGCTGCGTCGGCGATCGGGTCCGCCGAGGCCTCGTCGCCCTCGACCAGAATCGTGTAGAGACCGGTGATCGAGCCGCTCGGCCCACGCTCGTTCTCGGCGCGCCCGGCTCGCTCCATGAGCATCGCCATCTCGCTGAACACGCTGGGCGTGTAGCCGCGCGTCGCGGGAGGCTCACCGATGCTCAGGCCAACTTGCCGCTGGGCGTGCGCAAAGCGCGTGACCGAGTCCATCATCATCAGCACATCGAGCCCGCGATCGCGGAAGTGCTCGGCTGCGGCGCACGCCAATCGAGCGGCGCGCAGTCTCAGCACCGGCGGCTCATCGCTGGTGGCAACGACGACCACCGAGCGGGCCAGGCCTTCTTCGCCAAGGCTGTGCTCGACGAACTCGCGGACTTCTCTGCCGCGCTCGCCGATCAACGCGATGACATTGACGTCGGCTTCTGTGCCGCGCGCGATCTGCCCCAGCAGCGTGCTCTTTCCTACACCCGGCCCGGCGAAAACGCCCATCCGCTGGCCTCGCCCAAGCGGCGTAAAGGTGTCGATCGCCGAAACGCCGGTGGCCATCGCGCGGTCGATCAACGGCCTTCGCATCGCAGACACCGCCGGCGCGCGCAGCGGCTGGGGCGTCAGCCCGCGCGGCGGCGCCAAGCCATCGATCGGACGACCAAGCCCGTTGATGCACCGGCCAAGCAAGCCCTCGCCCACGGGTGCCATCGCCTCGCTCGCAACACCCAGCACGCTGTCACCCGCGCGGATGCCGTCGCTCGGCTCGCACAACATCACGATCGCACGCCCCTGCTCGAAGCCTACGACTTCGCCCGTTGCCTGCGCAGCACCAACGCGGACGCTTGCGCCAACCGGCAGAGGCAGATCATCGACCAGCACGGTCATGCCGCGCAGCGCGCACACACGGCCTGTGAACCGCTCGGTAAGCGCCCGGCTTGCAAGAAGCGCCGCTTCGCCGAGTTTGAGGCTCATGCCGCGCTCTCGATCGTGCCATTTTCCGAGCCCATCAGCGCACCCACCAGCCGATCGAGCTGGTCGTCGATGGTGCCCCCGATGCTCCCACCATGCGCCAGATCAAGAACACATGACCCCGGCTCGATGCTGTCGTCGGCGACTAAGTCCGAGGCCGCGGCCCCAGCTATGGCATCCAGCACGCTGGGCATCGCGGCCCGGATCGCTTCCATGTCGCCAGGGTGAACACGCACCCGCACCACCGAAGCCGTGGCGGCTCGTTCGAGCGCCGCACGCACCTGCGTGGCCGCGGGCGCGGGATCGAGTTCGACCGCCCGGTGTGCCACGCGCCGAGCGAAGGCGATGCCCAGTTCAAGCAGTCCACGCTCGGCTTCCCGAAGCGATTGCTCGCGCTGCGCTTCAAGCGTCTTGAGTCCGCGTTCCCATTGTTCTGCAAGCACCGTAAACCGCTCGGACCATTGCTCGATTGCTTCGGCTCGGCCAGCCTGCTCACCCTCGACCCGGCCCTCAGCAAGGCCCGCTTCAAATCCCTGCGTGCGGCCGACATCCGCTGCGTCCGAGATCAGGCGCTGCCGCTCGGCTTTGGCATCGGCGATGATCCGTTCTGCGGCATGCTGCGCCTGTTCGCGAAGCACCTCAGCGCGCCGTTCAAGGTCGCCAAGGTCGAGGCTGAGTCCTCGCTGCGCGATACGCTCCGCTTGCGATTGCCGAATCATGCCCACCGATCACGCTCCTCGCCCAGGTCGGCGTGCGATTCAGACCACCAAGTCGGACTCGCCGCCGCGGCCCTCGATCATCACATCGCCCGCTTCCTCGAGCCGGCGGACGACGTCCACGATCCGCTGCTGGGCGGCCTCCACATCGCTGACCTTCACCGGTCCCATGAACTCCATGTCTTCCTTGATCATCTCGCCAGCACGCGCGGACATGTTGCCGAAAATCTTGTCGCGAAGCTCGTCGCTTGCGGTCTTGAGCGCCAAGCCGAGCTCGTCGTTCTCGATCTCCTTGAGAACCGCCTGGATGCCCTTGTCGTTGACCATCAGGATGTCTTCGAACACGAACATCAGCCTGCGGATCGATTCAACCAGGTCCGGGTCCTCGGCTTCGAGGCCCTCCATGATGGTCTTCTCGGTGGCGCGATCGGCAAGGTTCAGCACCTCGGCCACGGTGTCCACGCCGCCGGCTTTTTCCATGCTTTGGCTCAGCATGTTGCTCAGCCGGCTCTCGAGGCCTCTCTCGACTTCGCGGATGACTTCCGGGTTGGTCTGCTCCATGTTCGCGACGCGCTTGATGACCTCGATCTGCTTCTGCACCGGAAGGCCCGCGAGCACTTCCGCCGCCTTGTGGTGCGGCAGGTGGCACAAGATCAGCGAGATGGTCTGCGGGTGCTCGTCCTGGATGAACGTCAGCAGGTTCTCGCTCTCGGCGCGCTG
>CAYGSG010000071.1:0-15217 GCA_964352615.1 uncultured Phycisphaeraceae bacterium | reverse complement strand
GGCTATGGGAGATGACGTGCGGCGCTGTAGAATCTTTGCGGCAGGCGCCACCATCTCCTTGGACCCCAATGACCGAACCGGCCTTTGTCACCACCACGCTCCTCCTCGAACGGCTGCGGGACAACCGCGACGAGGATGCCTGGCAGCAGTTTGATGCCCGATTCCGGGGGGTGCTCATTGCCACGGGGCTCCGGCTGGGCCTGATCCGGGACGACGCGGAGGAAGCCGCCCAAGAAACTATGATGCAGGCGTTCCGTGACTACCGGCAGGGCAAGTACGACCGGTCTCGGGGCCGGCTGTCGTCATGGATCGTCGCGATCGCCCATCACCGGATCATTGATATCCGCCGAAAGCGGGTCCGCGCGGGGGGCGGGGCGTCGCGCGCCGAGCCCGCCAGCAGCGTGCGAGAGCCAGAAGTGGCCGAGGCTTTTGAGCTAGCCCTTGAGCGCCACATCTTTGAGGAAGCCTGGCGTTTCGTGCAGGAGCAGGGCAAGTTTGCTCCTCCGACGTTGGCGGCGTTCGAGCTGACCGCGATGCGGAGCGTGCCCGCGGCCGAGGCGGGCCGTCAGTGCGGCATGAGCGTCGATCAGGTGTACGTCGCGCGCAACCGCGTCTCGAAGCGGCTGCAAGAGATCGTGGAGCATCTGAGCCAGTCCATCCGTGACGGTCTGTAGCGGGAATCCGCTCAGGGGAGTTCATTCGTTGCCGCCAGCCGTGTCTACATGCCCCACCTTCGATGTGCTCGACGCGCTGGCGGCGGGCCACGACGTGCCCGACGACGTTCGGTCGCACGTCACACGGTGCAGCCGGTGCGCGGAGTTTCTGCGCTCGGCCCGGTTCGGGCAGCGGTTCGGCGATGTGCTGTGCGAGCGCAAGCCGGACCGCGATAGAGGCGTGCCGCAGGTTTTTGGCTATGACGTGCTCTCCGAGATCGCGGGCGGCGGCCAGGGGACGGTGTACCGCGCGATGCAGATCACCACGGGCCAGGTGGTCGCGATCAAGGTGCTGCGCTCGCTGCCCGGCGGACCATCGCGCCAGTCGCGCGAACGCTTCGCGCGTGAGATCCAGATCGTCGGCTCGCTCAGCCATCCGGGCATTGCCAGGCTGTTTGATTCGCTGACACTGGACGATGGGCGTGAAGCGCTGGTGATGGAACTCGTCGAGGGCGTGCCGCTTGACGCTTGGATGACCCCGGTTCGCCGGGCTGACACACGGCTCGTTCTGGAACTGCTCGCGGACATCGCCGACGCTGTCCATCATGCGCACCAACGGGGCATCATCCACCGCGACCTCAAGCCGTCCAACATTCTGATCGATGCCAGCGGCAAGCCTCACCTGCTGGACTTCGGCATCGCCAAGCACGTTGATCCCTCGCTGACGGCTGTCCCGATCACACGCACCGGCGAGTTCACGGGCACGCTCGCGTACGCAGCGCCCGAGCAGGTCTCGGCGTTGTCCGATGCACCGGACATCCGTACGGACCTCTACGCGCTTGGGGTGATCGGGTACGAGGCGGTCGTTGGATCGATGCCGTACGACGTGCAGGGCTCGCTTGAGACGACCATCAACAGCATCCTCACCCAGCACCCGCCGCCGCGGACGGTGGCGGGTGTGGCCGTTGATCCGTGGACCGTGCTCACCAAGACGATGGCCAAGGAGCCCCACCGGCGGTACCAGTCCGCGGCGGAACTGGCGCGGGATCTTCGGCACGCCGCACGAGGCCAAGCCATCGACGCCCGGGGCGACAGCCGGTGGTACCTGCTGCGCAAGGGGGTGCGTCGGCATCGAGGCCCCATCACGGTGGGCTCGGCGGTGCTGCTGGGCCTCGCTGGTGTATTGGTAGCGCTGGCGGTGGGCAACACAAGGCTGAGCGGTGCGCTGCGCGAGAGCAGGCTGCGTCAGGTCCGCGCGCACATCGCGGCGGAGGGACGGGAACGAGCCGAGCAGGTGCTGTGGAGCGAGTTCGACAGGCTCGTGCCACGCGGGCTCGATGCTGAACGGACGCTGTGGAGCGCGCCGCTCGCTCAGCGGGAGTTGCTGTGGTGCTTCGTCGAGATGCAGACCAGAGCTATGTGTCTTGACGTGCTCTATGGCGGGTCGTCGCTGACGGCGGGTGTGTCGGCTCGAACTGACGGCGGGTTCTCGGTGATCACGCCCGATCGTGGTTTCGCGCTTCTGTCGATCGAAGGCGATCGGCTTGTCGCGGGCGGAGCCACACCGCTGGCTCCAGAAACCGGGGTGATGCTGCCCATGCCGTCGGGCCGGTACGTGCTTGCGAGGCAACCTGAAGGGCTCGCGGTCATCGATCCCGAAGCGGGCGGATCCGTCCACAGACTCCGGCTTGAGGGCACGTTCAGGTCGATCGCGGGCTTGCCCGTAGCGGACTGGGGCTTTGCCATGACCACGGGCGACGGCGCGATGCAGGTTCTCTCCCTGCCGGACCTGACGCCTCTCGCGCGGTTCGATGGCTTGCTGGATTGGCAGACTCCCTGGCTCGATCCGAATCGCCGGGTCGTTGCCTTCATCACGAAAGACAACGAGTTGCAAGTTGCCGATCTCGACACCGGCGAGACGGCGCGGCCACTGCCCGATCCCGTCACGCTGCCGAGCCCCGAGCTCGCGTTCCCACAGCTTCTCATGAGTCCGGATGGATCGACGCTTCTGCTCGCGCACGGCGGGGGCATTCTCGCACGTTCTATTCACGACCCTGCTTCTCGTGCCGTGCTGATGGCCCACCCTGGGTACCGGATGCGGGTCTCGAATGACCCTGCATGGACATTGCTCTCGGCCTCAGCGCACGGCGACCCCACCCTGCACCTTTGGGACACCAGCGACTGGAGCCGGCTGCCTGGGCTAACCGGGCATCGCGGCACGGTGATCTCGCACGCGTTCAGTAAGGATGGCTCGCGGATCATCACCACAGACGCGGCGGGCACTGTGCGCTTATGGGCGGCGCCCGGCCATGGGTGGCGAACAAGCTACGGCCCTCCGACGAGTCGGTGTCACCAGATCGCTCATGATTCCGCGAGCGACGGGTTATTCGCGGCCGACTCAAGGGGAGTGGTACACGATTACCGCAGCGACGGACAAGCAACGGTTATCCAAACCGACGGCTCTACGATGGAAGCCGCTCGCACCGAGTTCGACGCTGCGGGCAGGACGCTCGCGATCGCCGGGCTGGCTAGCAGAGTGGCGTTTGTATCGATGCCAGCCGATGTTGGGCACCCTGGCCGATCGGTCGATCTTGGCGCGCGCGGCGCGGTCTCGGGCATGCGGTTCCGACCGAGCGGGGATCGGTCCCCACTGGCTGTCTGTGCGGACGGCGGGTATGTGGTGCTGATCGATCCGATCAGCGCCACGATCAGTGCTGAGACGGCGCTGCCCGCAGGGGGAGCGCCATCTGAGCTGTGCTGGTCCGGCGACGGCTCGTTGCTGGCGGTGACGCGGCGCGATGGCTCGCTCTTGGTTCTTGGTGCTGACAGCTTGGAAGTAGTCCGAACCGTCAAGCTGTCGGACACGCAGCTCCGGTGCGCTGTGTTCTTGCCAGATGGCAGGACCATCGCCGCGGCGGGCGACTCAGGCACGCTGCTCACGTACGACCTGCGGACCGGGATGGTGACGGAGTCCGCGCGATTCAGCGAGCACAGCCTGTTCACCGTCGACTGCCACCCGGCGGGATCGGTGCTCGCAGCGGGAAGCCGATCGGGCGTGGTCACGCTGCTGGATGTTGCCACGGGGCGCGAGCTCGCATCGCTTGATGCGGGCGGCGCGGTGATGTCGCTGCGGTTCTCAGAGGACGGGGATTCGCTGTTCGTCGCGGCGCTGGAGCGCCCGGTTGAGCGGTGGGACCTCACGGAATTGGCTGGCACGCTGCCTCGCGTGCGACCGAAAGACTGAACAGGCGAGGTGTAAACCGCCTTGGAGGGTGGCCCAGCGACCGTTACCCTGTTGCGGCTTGCGCCACATGGTCCCCGCCGTCACCCATGATGAACCCGCTGAGTAGTTCCGCTTGCGAGTTCACCTCGAATCGGCGGTAGATGTCCTTCTGGTAGCCCGCGATCGTGTTTGCTGAAAGGCCGAGCTGGTCGGCGATACGCTTGCGGTTCCAGCCTTGCAACAAGTACGCAAAGACCGTGCGGAGCCTTGGGCTGAGCACCGCGACCCGCGCTGGTGCATTCTCTGGCAGGTCGGCGATGTGCAACCAGTCGATGTTGCTCGCAACGAGGTGGATCATTCGGCGCTCGCGCGCTGTGAAATCCGGCCTGCCCGGCGCACGGTGCAGACCGATGCCGCTAACGCAGCCTCCCGCGATAGGCCAAAGGCTAAACAGGTAATGATCCGTGCCTGCTGGTTTGCGGTACAACTTCCAACTGGGATGAGCGTGCAACTGCTCATCGTTGATCCAGTCGCTTCGCGTGCGTGTGATGTGGCCGTTCTGCAGAATGTCGGCGATCATCACTTCATTCTCAGGGATCGGGCAGTCCGCATCCTGTGATGCCTCAAGCAAAAGCCCGAACTGCCGATCGCTAAACCCCCCGTACGAGCAGGCCACCGCTGCGGGCACCTCGCCCGGCGAGAACCCGGTGGAGGTGGTCCATATCCAGCCGTCGGCATCGAGCAATTCGCTGAGCCGGTCCATCAGCACGCGTTTGCGGTCAGCCAGCGGAGTCGACAGGCCCGCTACCTCCCCAAGCAACCGAATCAGTGCGTTGAGGTCCGACCCGGTAATAGGGGCCTCGCCCTGCAACTCACTGGGGATGCTGCAGCCGTTGTGCTCGCTTGATGCTTGGTTCATGCGTTCTCCGTCCTCTCTTAGTAGTCATTTCCTCGTAGGCCTTGCCGGGTGTAGCGGTACCAGCCTTGCAAGATGTCGCCCGCTGCGCCATGACTCGGCGGTGATTCCCACGCCGGGTCTGGCTCGAACCGATAGGTCGTGGGTGCGGCACTCTGCTGCGAACGTGGGTCCCAGCCCGGGTTCGCGTCTGCTGTTGACCGCAAGGCCGCAGAGCCGTCGAACATCAGCACGTTGCACTTGGAATCCTCGTACGCGAAGTACTGCGGCTTAGGCGCCGAGTGCTGATCCTGGTATTCGTACAACCAGACTTTGCTCGATGGGAAGACCACCTGACTGATGCGCCGACCGCCAAGAACCGCTCCGGTTGGCACATCCCAGGACAGGTGCGTGGGGCCGTTGGCCACAGGGCTGTTGACGTCCTGCGAGTAGGCACTCTCGACCATGAAGTAGAGTGAATTCAAACCAGTCGCCAGCACGACATCCAGCCGCAGCCCCGCGAAGGGGCGGTTGGGAAGATCGAGGTACGCCTCGCCCGTTGGATCCGAACGGAACGCGTCAAGCCATTCCTGTTGCATCCGGTCAGATGGACACCCGTTGCCGGTGTCGAACAAAGGCACATCCGAGTGGTCACGCAGCAACAAGTAGTACCCTGCGGGAAACGGGAACACGCCGGGCGGTGCGCGGTCAAGTGTTCGGCCAAAGAGTTCGCCTGCGAGCGTCATCGTCTGATCGGCGGCGGCCTGCTGCTGGGTGGTGGCCGCGCCGTAGGCAGGGTTGTGCACAACGCCCGGCTTCCACGAGAATGCCGCGATCGCCCCGTCGTTGCTGTTTGCGTAGAGCCCCAATGCGGCGCTTCGGGAGCCGAGGTTGGACAGGCAGACCAACTGCTTGCCAGCCTCTCTGGCCCGGCCCAGAGAGGGCAGCAGGATCCCGATCAGCAGGGCGATGATGGCCACCACGACGAGCAGCTCGATCAACGTGAAGCCGCCGCCGTTTGTCTGTCGCGCTGTTCGCTGGCCCATTATCGCTCCCGATTTGTTAGCTTATACTTAGTTTTTCGTTTGTATAATAGTTAACTCTTAGAACCCGTGCTATCCCCCAAATGGGGGGTTCAAACGGGGGTGAGGTGGGCAGGGACCGCTCTGGGAGCACCGGTCCACTCGAATCGGTAGTCTCGTTCTTCACCCTCGCGTCGAGCCGTCAGTCGCTTGGCGCTGCACCGATGCCCGAGTCCGGCCGTTTTATGCCTCACCCGACCTCCATCTTGGAGACCGTCCTGTACGCCGACGACCTATCGGCGATGGCGGCGTTCTATACACAGGTCATCGGTCTTGAGCTGATCGGCGAATCGGACTCCCTGTCGATCGCTCTCCGTGTTTCGCCGGGCGCGGTGCTGTTGGTCTTTGATCCTGGCTTGTCCGCCGTGCCTGGGCGCACGGTCCCATCGCATGGCTACCTTGGCCCCGGGCACCTCGCGTTCAGCATCGAGCCCGATTCTCTCGCTAGCTGGCGCGATCATCTCAAGGCTCGCAGCGTCCCCATCGAACAAGAGATCGACTGGCCCGCCCGCCCCGGAAGAAAGCCAGGCCACTCCATCTACATCCGCGACCCAGCCGGCCACAGCGTCGAACTGATCACCGCTGACATCTGGCCGGACAGCACTCGATCGCCCGGCGGCTGACCGGCGGCTGACGTGCGACCTTGCCACCCGGCCCGGTTTGCTACGCTTAGCCGCGTGAAATTCCTGCCTGCCCAACTGATGTATCTGGTCCGGGATCGCGGCGATGTCCGCAACCTCCGCGTGCTGCTGATCTTTGTCGGCGTGCTGGCCGGGCTTGTGACGCTCTACAGCGTGCTGTTCCACTACATCATGGCCATGGAAGGTCAGCAGCACAGTTGGACGACGGGCTTCTACTGGACGCTCACCGTGATGTCCACGCTGGGCTTTGGCGATATCACGTTCGAGAGCGACCTCGGGCGAGCGTTCTCGATTCTCGTTCTGGTCTCGGGGATTGTGTTTCTGCTCATTCTCCTGCCGTTCACGATCATACAGTTTTTCTACGCGCCATGGATCGAAGCACGTGCTGCGGCTCGCACGCCCAGGCACCTGCCAGGCGCGACCGATCACGTCATTCTGACGCAGTACGACGCGGTGTCGGCTGCCCTTATCAGCAAGCTCGAACAGTACAAGTACGACTACGTCCTGCTCGTTCCCGACCCGGAAGAAGCCGCCCGCTTCCACGACATGGGCCTCAGGGTGGTGATCGGTGCGTTCGACGACCCGGAGACGTACCAGCGTGTGCACGCCGAACGCGCCGCACTGGTCGCGACGACGCACAACGACTTTGTGAACACCAGCGTCGTGTTCACCGTTCGCGGCATCGCGCCGAACGTTCCCATCGTCGCGACCGCGATCGAAGCCGCCTCGGTCGACATTTTGCAGCGAGCCGGCGCCACCCAGGTGCTCAGGCTCGGCGAGACGATGGGACAGTCGCTCACGCGGTCCATCTCTGGCGGCGATGCGATCACCCATGTCGTGGGCAACGTCGACGAGTTGCTCATAGCCGAGGCGAACGCGGCCAAGACGCCCCTGGTCGGCAAGACGCTGCGCGAGAACAGGCTCAACGAGCTTGGCGTGTCCGTGATCGGGCTCTGGGAGCGTGGCGTGTTCGAGCCCGCCACAGCCGACACGGTGGTCCGCCCGAACTCGGTGCTGCTGCTCGCGGGCTCGGCGGCGCAGCTCGCCGCGTACGACGAGGCGTTTGTGATCTACAACGCGTCGATCGAACCGATCGTGATTCTCGGCGGCGGCAGAGTCGGCCGAGCGGTGGCTCGGGCCGCGTCCGCTCGCGATGTCGATTGGCGAATCGTCGAGAAGGTGGCTGGCCGCGTGCGCGACAGTAAACGCGTGGTGCTGGGTGATGCGGCCGACTACGACGTGTTGAAACAAGCGGGAATCGAGAAGGCACCGACCGTCCTCATCACGACTAAGGACGATGACCTGAACGTGTACCTCACGATCTACTGCCGAAGCCTGAGGCCGAACATTCAGATCATCTGCCGCGCGACACGCGATCGCAACGTCGCAGCCATGCACCGTGCCGGCGCCGATTTTGTTCTGTCTTACGCGTCGATGGGCGCGTCGAGCATCTTTAATGAGCTAAGACGAAGCCGTATTCTCTCGCTCGCCGAGGGGCTCGAAGTGTTCCGCGTGCCTGTACCCGAAGCGCTCGAAGGCAAAGCGATCGTCGATTGCCGGGTCCGCGAGGAGACGGGCTGCACCATCGTCGCGGTGCGAAACGACGACGGGCTGGTGATCAATCCCCCGCCGCAAACCACACTCGTGGCAGATCGCGAGATGATCCTCGTGGGCAGCCCAGAATCGGAACGGCTCTTTCTCAGAAAGTTCGTGCAGGAGTAGCGCTGTCCTGTTACGCACTCGCCGCAGTTACTCTTGGCGTCGTCGAGCAACTCCCCGAGCTGGACTCGAACCAGCAACCTAGCGGTTAACAGCCGCTCGCTCTACCAATTGAGCTATCGGGGATTCAAGCCTGTAAGGCTAGCCGCCTTCCGCTCCGCGTCAACCAGCCCACCCTGCTCGACCGCCCCACTCTTCGGCCTACCTGACCACGCTCTTGAGCCTCTCAACGAACCCCGGCCGCTCAAACACCGATGCATGACCAGGGTGGCCGACCCCAGCGGCAAGGCTACTATTGCCGTTCTGTTCACAGCCCTTGGCTCCCCGAAACCCTGACCCGAGACGATCCCATGAAGAAAGACACCCACCCCGGGTTCTACAACTGCAAGGTCTTCCACAACGGCGAGGTCGTCATGGAAGTCGGCGCGACCGTCCCCGAACTCCATGTCGAGGTCTGGTCGGGCTCCCACCCCTTCTTCACGGGCCGCCAGGCGTTCGTCGACGCCGCCGGCCGGGTCGAGAAGTTCCAGCGCAAGTTCCAGGGCGACTACTTCAAGGGTCGCAAGACCAAGAAGGTCGGCAAGTAAAGCCCGCCACATCCCGCACCGCGGATCGAGGCGCCACCCCACTGGCAAGGCTCCCTGATCCGCGTTATCATTGGTCAGAATCGCTATATCCGTTTATCCGGATATTAATCTACAACCAGCCCGGAGCCCCGCATGGCCCACTCTTTCAAACAGGCTCTCGCTCAACGCGTCCTCATCCTGGATGGCGCCATGGGCACGCAGATCTACGCCCGCGACTTATCGGTCGAACAGGATTATTGCGGCTGTGAGAACTGCACGGACATCCTCGTCAAGACCCGCCCGGATGTGATCGCCGACATCCACAACGCCTATTTGGAAGCCGGCGCGGACTGCATCGAGACCGACTCCTTCGGCGGGGCCGCCCACACGCTGGGCGAGTTTGACCTTCAAGACGAGTGCTTCGAGCTCAACAAGATGGCGGCCGAGATCGCACGATCGGCCGCCGACACGCACTCGACCGCTGACAAGCCCCGGTTCGTTCTGGGCTCGATGGGTCCGGGCACCAAGCTCATCACGCTCGACCAAATCTCGTGGGACCGGCTCTTTGAGAGCTACCGCAAACAGGCCGAGGGCCTGCTCGCTGGCGGCGCGGATGCCCTGCTGCTCGAGACCTGCCAGGACTTGCTGCACATCAAGTGCGCGCTCAACGCGATGATCGCGGTGCTCGATGCCAAAGGCAAAACGCCCGACGAGATCCCGCTGATGGTTTCGGTCACGATCGAACAGACCGGGACCATGCTTGTGGGCAGTTCCATCGAAGCCGCAGCCCACGCGCTGCGCCAGTACCCGATCACTTCGCTCGGGCTCAACTGCGCCACCGGCCCCGCCGAAATGGCCGAGCACATCCGCTACCTGGGCAAGCACTGGGACCGCACGCTCACCGTCGTGCCCAACGCAGGCCTGCCCGAACTCATCGAGGGCGAGACCGTCTACCCGCTCAAGCCGGATGAGATGGTCGAAGCGCTCGACCGCTTCATTCAGCAAGACGGCGTGGGCCTGGTTGGCGGGTGTTGCGGCACGTCGCCGGCGCACATCAAAGCCATGCACGAAGCGTTCGCGGGCCGATCGCCGAAGGCTGTCACCAAATCGCCTATGAAGCCCAGTTCCACGAGCCTTTACCAGCCCGTCGAGCACCGGCAGGACAACTCCATCCTCATCGTCGGCGAGCGCTGCAACGCCTCGGGAAGCCGAAAGTTCAAGCAGCTCCTCGAGAGCGAGGACTGGGACGCGATCGTCGCGCTGGCGCGCGAGCAGGCCCGCGATGGCAGCCATGTGCTCGACCTCAACGTCGACTACGCCGGCCGAGACAATGCAGCTGACATGCGAGAGATCGTCAAACGCCTGGTACGCCAGGTCGACATCCCGCTCATGCTCGATTCCACTCAGATCGCCACCATCGAGGCCGGGCTCCAGCACTCGGGCGGCAAGTGCATCATCAACTCCGCCAACTTCGAGGACGGCGAAGAGAAGTTCGACGCCATGTGCGAACTCGCTTGCAACTACGGCGCCGCACTCGTCATCGGCACCATCGACGAGGACCCGCAGGCCGCCATGGCTCGCACCGCTGACCGCAAGTTCGCCATCGCCAAGCGCGCCATCGAGCGTGCCAAAGCCGTCCACGGTCTCAGCGTGAGCGACCTGTTCATCGACCCGCTCGTGCTTCCCATCTCGACCGGCATGGACGACGACCGCCGATCCGCGGCCGAGCTTATCGCGGGCACGCGCCGAATCGCCGAGGCGTTCCCCGAAGTCCAGATTACCTGCGGCTTGTCCAACGTCTCGTTCGGGCTCAAGGCCGCAGCACGCCAGGTGCTCAACTCGGTGTTCCTCGATGAACTCACCGCTGCGGGTCTCACCAGCGCCATTGTTCACGCCTCCAAGATTCTGCCGCTCTCCAAGATCGAGCCCGAGCACCACCGCGTCGCGCTGCACCTGATCTACGACAACCGCGATGAGTCCCTGGGCGGAATCGGCCTGCCCGCCCTCGACGCCTCGACCGGAGCGATTGCCTAGCCATGACCTACCCGCACGACTACGACCCGCTTCAGGCGTTCATCGAGCTGTTCAAGGATCTCTCCTCCGTCAACGAGGCCGGCCCGAAGAAGGCCGATCTGCCGCTTGATGAACGCCTGCGCGCGCACATCATCGACGGCGACAAAGAAGGCTTGCGTGACTGCCTCGAAGAAGCCATGCAGGCGTACCCGCCGCTGAACATCATCAACGACCACCTGCTCGACGGCATGAAAACCGTCGGCGAACTGTTCGGCTCGGGCAGAATGCAATTGCCCTTCGTCCTGCAATCAGCCGAGGTCATGAAGCAAGCTGTGGCACACCTCGAGCCGCATCTCGAACGCGTCGAAGGCCAGACCAAGGGCATCATCGTGCTCGCCACCGTCAAGGGCGACGTCCACGACATCGGCAAGAACCTCGTCGACATCATCCTCTCCAATAACGGCTACACCGTTCACAACATCGGCATCAAGCAGCCCATCACCAACATCGTCCAGGCGTTCAAAGACACCAACGCACACGCCATTGGGCTCTCGGGCTTGCTCGTGAAGTCCGTCAACGTCATGGAGGACAACCTCCGCGAACTCAACACGCTCGGCATCGACATCCCGGTCATCCTCGGCGGTGCGGCCCTTACACGCCACTACGCCGAGGACTACCTGCGCAGCGTCTACGAAGGCCCGCTGCTCTACGGCAAAGACGCCTTCGAAGGCCTTCGCGTGATGGACCACATCACCACCGGCGCGCTCGAAGTGCTCAACACCGAGATCACCGAGAGGCTCACCAAGCGATCCCACGCCGAGAGTGTCATCGCTAAAGCCAACGCCGACAAGGGTGCGAGGCAAGACAAGTTCGAGGCAGCCAAGTCGACCGCAGGAGTCGGCGTGCAGGAACCTGTTGCACGCTCTGAGGTGGCAGCCGATATCCCCGTGCCCGACGCACCCTTCTGGGGCAGCAAGGTCGTTACCGACCTCGATCTCGACGATATCTATCCGTTCATCAACCCCGTCGCGCTCTTTCGCGGCCAATGGCAGTTCAAACGCGGCAAGCTCTCCGACGACGAGTACCAGGCCCTGCTCGACCACACCGTCACGCCAACCTTCGAACAACTCAAAGCCAAGTGCCGAGACGAAGCCGTCCTCCAGCCCAAGCTTGTCTACGGCTATTGGCCCTGCCAGTCCGAGGGCAACGACCTCATCGTCTATAGCCCGGACGACCATGAACGCGAGATCGAACGCTTCACGTTCCCCCGCCAGGCAGGCAAGAAACGGCTGTGCATCTCCGACTTCTTCCGCTCCACCGACACCGGAACCAAAGACGTGCTCGCGTTGCACTGCGTCACCATGGGCCAGCGTGTCAGCGAAGCAGCCAAGGTACTTTTCGACACCAACCAGTACACCGACTACCTCTACCTGCACGGCATGGGCGTCGAAACCGCAGAGGCGCTCGCCGAGATGTGGCACCAACGCATCCGACAGGAACTCGGCATCGCCGCGGACGACAGCACCAAGCACAAAGAGCTCTTCAGGCAGGTCTATCGGGGCAGCCGGTACTCGCCCGGCTACCCCGCGTGCCCGGACATGAGCGACCAGGACATCATCTGGCGGCTGCTCGAACCGGAGCGCATCGGCTGCGTGCTTACCGAGAACCACCAGATCGACCCCGAGCAGTCCACCAGCGCCCTGGTCGTCCACCACCCCGAGGCCAAGTACTTCAACGTCTGAATCAGCCGCGGCCGATCGCGTGGAAGCCCGCGGCAGGGACACCGCTCCGCGCTGCTAAAGTGTGGGCATGACGACCCCGGCGCTACGCCTGAGCATGATCGCGGCCGCTCTGCTCACCTCTTGGGCGACGGCCCAGAATGCAACCCGCCCCCCTGTAACACCGGACACGCAGGTCCAGCAGGTCCCGCAAGTCCCGACCATCGAAGCCCTTCGTCAGCGCGTAGCCGCCCTGGGCGACACCGACGCGCCCGCGACCGAAGCGTTCAACAGGGCCATCGCGAGCCTCGAACGAGCCGCCGCCGCCGCCGAGCGTGCCGCCACAGCCCGTACCGAAGCCGCCGCCGCCCCCGCTCGCCTCGTAAGCATTCGCAGCGAGCTCGATCAGCCCGCGCAGGAACCCAAGCCCACCGTCCCCGACGGCGCGACGCTCGTGCAACACGAACAGGGCGAGGCGGAAGCCATCGCCCAGCTCACGGCGGCCCGCAACCTGATCACCGAACTGCAAGCAGAAGCCACACGCCGCCAGGACCGACGAACCCAGATACCCGAGGCCCTCGCAGGGGCTCGCCAGCGACTCGCCGAGCTTGATGCTCGCCCCACCACCGCCGACTCGGGCACCGCGCTTGCCGAGGCCCGGCTCGCAAGCGCTGGCGCGGAGCGCAGAGAGCTGACTTCCGAGATCGACGCCCTCGAAGCCGAGCTCACCAGCTACAACGCGCGCAAGGACCTGCTGCCCGCCCGTCGATCGCTCGCCGATCGCCGCGTCGTTGAGGCCGAGAAGCTCGTCGCCGAATGGCGCAAGATCGTCAGCGCGAAGCGCCAGCAAGAGGCTCAAGCCACGACGCAGGAGGCCGAACGCCTCCGCCGAGAGACCGCCCGCCAGCACCCTGTCCTCCGGGCTTTTGCCGAGGAAACGCTCCGCCTTGCCGAGCAACGCACCAAGCCCGACAGCATCCCAAACCGCATCGCCCGTTCGAGCCAGCTCACCGCCGACGCCCGGGCCGACTTTGCCGCCTTGCGTCAGCGGTACCGCTCGGTCACGCAGCGCATCAATGCCAGCGGGCTCAACCGTGCGACGGGCCTGCTGCTCCGTCGAGAGTTCGAGTCGCTCCCCGATACAGGTGTCCTCGAACGACGGCTGGCGTCCGCTCAGCGAGAGCTCGAAGATGTCGAGTACATCCTGTTCGAGCGACAGGAAGACCGGGTCGGGTCCGACGACATCAGCCTCGTCGCACAGCAGTTGCTGGATCAAATCCAGCCCGCCGAGCAGGCCGCGGCCGACCTTCGGATCGTCGCTACCGAACTCGCCTCCGCACGCCGCGATGTGCTCGCCAACCTTGAGAACGACGCCGACCGGTACCAAGACATCCTCGTTGATCTCACCGTGATCTCGGAGGACCTGCTCGAGGCGGCCAGCGCCTACGAAGCGTTCATCAAGGAGCGCATCCTCTGGGTCCGCAGCATCTCCAAGGACCAGCCTCCGATCTACGTCGGGCTCGCCGAGGCCGGCGCGTTGATCGCCGACCCCTCGCAATGGGCCACCTCGATCAAGCAGATCCGCGCCGACATCGTCTCGCGCTTTCCAACGAGCGCGTTCTCGATCGCCACCCTCGCCCTGCTCGTGGCAGGCCGGCGGTGGAGCATCCGCCGCCAGCGTCACCTCACCGATCTCGTGGGCCGATTCCGCACCGACCGGTTCTCCCACACGCTCAAAGCCCTGGGCTTTACGGTGCTCATGGCCCTTCCGCTGCCTGTTTTCCTCTGGTGGATCGGGTGGGTGCTCTCGCGGCCACTCGACCAGACACCCGTGGCCATCGCCGTCGGCTCGGGCATCCAGACCGCCGCCGTCGTCCTGCTCCCGCTGGCGTTCATCCAACTGGCCATCCGCCGAAACCGCCTGGCCGAGGCGCACTTCCGCTGGACCCCCGAGACGCTCGCCCCGGTTCGTCGCCACCTGAGGTGGTACATCCCGGTCGTCATTACAACAGTTGCCATCATCTTCGCGGTCGACCGCCACGGCGACGAGGCCATCACCAGTTCGCTGGGCCGACTCGCGTTTACGCTCGAAATGGCAGCGACCGCGGTGTTCCTCTACTTCCTGCTGCGCCCTCACGGCGCGATCGTCACCGCGATGGTCAACCGCCAGCCGGGCGGCTGGCTCGAACGCCTCCGCTACCTGTTTTACCCGCTTGCGATCGCCGTACCCCTGGCGCACATCGCCCTCGCGTGGGCCGGGTATTTCTATACCTCGCTCCAGCTCGAACTCCGGTTAGAACGCACGGCCCTGCTGCTGCTCGTCGTGATCGTTTTGCACGGCGTACTCATGCGGTGGCTCTTTCTCGCTCGGCGAAGGGTCGCCGTGGATGGCGCACGTCGGCGTCGCGAGCAGGCCCTTGCCGATGCCGAAAGTAAATCCGCCGCCGGCCCCGACCAGCCCACCGAGGCGGGCATCCCCCCTGTCGACGAGGATCAGATCAACCTGCCCGCGATGAGCACGCAGACGAGGCAGCTCTTCTACACCTCCATCGTCATCATCGCGAGCTTCGGGCTCTTTGCGATCTGGGCCGATGTCTTGCCCGCCCTTCGCATGCTCGACCGCGTCCAGCTCTATCCCAAGCAGCAGATCGTCGAGTCCGCCCACGACGACACCATCCCCATCTTCGAGACCACCACTCCCGCTACC
>CAYGSG010000070.1:0-15262 GCA_964352615.1 uncultured Phycisphaeraceae bacterium | reverse complement strand
CTTCCACAAAGCCGAGCAGCCCAAGACCAGCCAGGCCCATGACCACCGCAAACACCCACGCCTGCGACGGCGTGACGACCCCGCTGGCCACGGGCCGATGCTTCTTGCGGGGGTGGAACCGGTCGCGGGGAGCATCGAGGATGTCGTTGACCGCGTAGCTGGAACTCGAGACCAGCGCAAAGGATGCAGCACAAGCCAGGCTCGCGATGGCCGCCTTGGCGGGGCTAATGGCGATGTCGCCCATGCCGTACATCGGCCCGAGCAGCACGAACCCGCTCTTGACCCACTGGTGGGGCCTGGCGAGCTTCAAAAGTCCGTGGGCGAGTGACCTCGGCGGCTTCTTTACGGGGGGCTCAGCGCTCGGGTTGGCAGGGTCGGGCTCGGTCAACACGGGGTCTCCAAGGAGGTTCTTGACTGTGGCATCGGCCGCAAACGGGGTGCGAGGGCACGATAGAAGGCAAATTCCTGTTTGCTGGGCTCGCTAATCCAGCGCCGCCAACTGCCCGGCGAGCCGATGATGGCCTCAGTGCCCACGCCAACCTCGCCATCTTCTACGAGCCCGCCCCGCCCGTGGGTCGCCGCCGCCGTGATGATCGCGATTGCATTGGCCGCCTCGGCGTGGCCCATCGCGACCGACTGGCTCGTAGGCAGGGCTGCCTACGACCACCTGCACTACCACCTGCCCGCGGTGCAGCGGTTCATGGCCGAACTGCCCGGCGTGGACCTGGTGGACTACGCCTCGGCGACCACGCCCGGGTACCACCTGATCGTGGCCGCGGTCGGGAGGCCCCTGGGCGCGGGGCCGGTGGGGCTGCGCTGGATCGGGCTCGGGTTCACGCTCGTGCTGCTCGGGTGCATGGCTGTTTGGGCGAGCCGAAGGCTCGGCCAAGGCGGGAGCGGCTGGACCGGGCTGGCGATCACGCTGCCGATGGCGGCGTCGCTGTATGTGTACTCGTCGGGCGTGTGGCTGCTGCCCGACAACGCGGGGTGGCTGGGTGTGTGGGCGGTGCTCACGCTGGTGCTGGCTGGGCCGATCAAGGGCGCGCGATGGCTGCTGGTCGCGGTCGCGCTGGCGGCGCTGGTCATGGCCCGGCAGATCCATATTTGGGCGATCGCGCCCGTGATGGTCGCGGCCTGGCTGGATGTTTGGCTCGATGCATGTGGCGGTGCCAGCGCGCGCACCCAAGCGAAACCAACACCCGATGCGCTGAGCCTTGCCGAGGCGCGAGCGGTGCTCGCGCCGACCCGCAACAAGATCATCGGCGCCGCCAAGGCGTTGGGCGCGGGGTTGCCCGCGATCGCGCTGCTGGCGGCCTTGGTTGCGATGTGGGGCGGGCTGGTGCCGCCGAGGTTTGCTGGGTTCCATTCCAGCACCATGAGCCCCGCTGCGGGCGCGTTCTTCCTGTCACTCGTCGCGGGGTTCGGCGCGTTCTTCATCGGCTGGTGGTGGCAAGGGTTCATCACGCTGGTGCGCACGCGCAAGGGATTGTTGATCGCTGCGGTAGGTGTTGGCGCGATCTCGGCGCTGCTGCCCGAGACAAGCTACAGCTTGGAGGCAGGGCGATACGGCGCGCTGTGGTCGGTCGCAGCCAAGCTGCCGGTGATCGCCGACCGTTCACTGCTGATGCTCGCCCTCGCCCCGGCTGGCGCGGTGGTGCTCGCGTCGTGGCTCATGTTGGTGGGCGTGCGCACGCGGTGGGTGCTGCTGGCCGCGTGCGCCGGGTTCGTGGCGGCCAGCAGCACGAACTCGATCGCGGGCCAGCGGTACTACGAGCCGATGGTGCTCATGCTGAGCGTGCTGCTCGCGGGCTCGGCGCCGCGCACAATTGAAGTGGCTCACATTCGACAGGTACGCTGGCTCGGACCGGCGGCCCTCGCGTTGGTGCTCGCGGCGTTGACCGCGTTCACGCTGTCGCGGTCTGGCACGATGGACTACCCCGACCAGCCAAGAGGCACCGAACCACTCGGCGCTGCTGCTACGGGGCAGGAGTGAACGTCGCTGTTATCGCCCGGTGGCGCAGGCCATCGAGGCGCACGGTTGAGTGCGCTGTCGGCTTCCAAGCCCCCGACGAATAGAACAGATCGATGGGCCAGAGGGCCACGGGCGAACCGAACGTGTGAGCGGGTCCGATGCCGATGCGCGCTGAGACCTCGCGCACATCGAGCCTTGATTCGATCGCGGGGAGCGCACGCGACCAGCGCGGCGTGTTGAAATCCCCCACGATCACATCGGGCATCGGGAAGCTCGCGCCGGGCTCTGTTGTGCGCAGGCCAGCGGCGTCGGTCGCATAAGCGGTGCCGCTCCAGCTTCGCACGCGCTCCAGCAGCCGATCGACCGCGAGCGTGCGCGACAGCTCGATCGGCGACGGCAGATCAACCACCCAAACTGTGAGCGGCTCGCCAGAGGCTTGCTCGAACTGAAACCACGCGGCCCATGCCGGCTCGGGGCGAGCCGCGGCGATGTTCGCAGACCATACATCACTGAAGTCGATCGATGCCAGCCCCCACCGCCGAACGGGCAAACGCGACATGACCGCGCACCGACCGATCACAGCAGCGTCGTGCGTGGTTTCGTCGCCCGAGATCCACGACCAAGCGGGCTGAAGATCAGCATTGGACGGCCGGTTCGCGACGAAGACGATGTCCATCCGGTCAGCGAGCGCGGGCCAGTCGTGCACGTCCTGCGCCGAGAGGTTGAGGTAGCCGATGCGCACGTCGCTTGGCGTTCGGGTCGCGGCGGGCAGCACGAGCCGGTGCAGGTTCCAGGCGCGCGCGGTCAGCGCCACCAAAAGCAGGGCGACGATTAGCCCTAGCCTTGGCGGACTCGTGCGCCGGTTGCTGGGTCGCCTGCGATCAGACCGGTGCAGCAGCCACGCGAGGGCTGCGAGAAGGGACGTGGCGAACGCCGCCCACTCGATGCCCACCCACGCGGCCCACTGCACCGTGGACCACCGCTCAGCGAGCAGCCGGGCGAGCCACCACGCCAGCGCCACGAGCACCGCAGCGGCGCTGGCGGCGCGTGGCAACGCCCGATAGCCGGCGGGGGGTTGGCGTTGGGAGGCGGCTGGCATGGCCACAGAGCGTAACAACCGGGAACTTGCTGGGACCACTCGAGAGTGTTTCAGATGGTGCATCTGAGGACCGATACCGATGACGATGAACGCCTACGGGATCAACAGCCACAGCTTCGGACTCGGCGCGATCAACCGCGCCAGCGAGGCCATCGACCAGGCGCTCGAGCGCCTGGCCACGGGCACCCGCATCAACCGGGCAAGCGACGACCCGAGCGGGCTGGTCGCGGTGACCGCGCTGGACGCGGAACTGGCCCAGCTCGAAGCCGGGATCGAGGGCAAGGAGCGGGCGATCCTTCGCGACGGCGCGCAAGAGGGCGCGATGAGCGTGCTGAGCGACATGCTGATCGAACTCAACGGCATCGTGGTGACAGCGGCGGGCGGCGCGGGACGAAGCCCCGCCGAACTCGAAGGCCTGCAGATCGAGGCCGACAGCATCATTCAGGGGATCAACCTGCTCAGCCACACGACTCGTTTCAACGGCGAGATGGTGATGGACGGGTACGGCGCTTCGTCGCTTGCGGGCGGTTCCATCGCGGCGCTCGGCAGCGGCGGCGAGTTCAACCTTGTTGATGGCGACCTCGAAGGCGCGCAAGACGCGGTGGAGTCGGCGGTTTCGGCCATCGCCACCAAGCGGGGTGCGATCGGCGCACGTCAGCAGAGCCTTGAATCGGACATCAACGAGATGATGTCGCGGTTCGCGAACGTCTCGGGCATGGCCTCGGAGATCCGCGATGCGGACGTCGCCGAGGAAACCAGCGAGTTGGTGCGCGGGCAGATCTTGCAGCAGGCTTCGATCCAGGCGGTACTGATCGGTCGGCAGAGCGCCGAGGGCAGTCTCGCGCTGCTGAGCAGCCTGACCGGTCAGCCCACGGCTCCGCTCGGGCTGTAGCAAACAAACTACTCTTGGTCGAGGTGAAGGTCGTGCCGCCAGCCCGAGGGCAACGAGCCGAGGTCATTTGCATGCCCACACTCTGGGCACACTGTGTCACGTTCGCATCGGCGAAGATCGTACAGACAGTTGGCACACGCCAAGCCCTCGGCTCTTGTGACGGTGCGGCGCGCACGAACAGTCTTAGTGAGTTGGAAGAGCCCGGCTACAGTAAAGACAGCGGTCCACGCCATGCATGTTGCGTACACGGCTCCGGTGCGGATGCCAAGTGGAGCAGGCGCGATCAGCACAACTACTGACGGCAGCAACGCGATAGCGACCGTCGCCAGTAGCCGCCGGTTTTGGCGGCGCGTCCAAGGGTGCCTGAAGCCATTGCAAGCGCGCACTACAATTTCTCCGGTGCATCGAAGGTGTCATGCCACGATTTAATAGTCTCATCGATGTCGTACTCTCGACCGCATTCTGGGCACTTGCCGCGATTGGGAAGCGAAGTCAGAACGAATAGGCAGTTCTTGCATACGCGGCCGCAGTGCAGAGAGACGTGCCTTCGGGTTGGCGCGATCGCGAGCGCGTAGAAGACGGTGCCAGCGAACAAACTGATGGCCACGCATATGACGATACCAGCAAGCAGCGCCGACTTGTTGAACGGGGGTCTGTTCAGCGCGCCGAAGATGATGTCCGTTGCGCCAAGCGCAAGCGCCGCGAAAAGAAACAACACAAATATGATCAGCCAAGCGATGTGCTTGCGCAACCATACTTCGGGTGGCCACATACCGATAGCTTACCAGTTCGTCTCGCTCAGGCCTTGGTCGCCCACTTGATGAGGATGTCGGCGACTTCGGGGCGGGTGAACTCGCCCGGGGGGCGCTCGCCGGCGGCGAGCATGTCGCGGACCTTGGTGCCGCTGAGGAAGATCTGGTCGCCTTCGAGCTTGGGGAAGGTTTTGCCGCTGACCATGCCCTGGGCTTTCTTGCTGAAGGCGGCGTGCTCGAACTTGAGCGGCTCGATGCGGAGGTTGTCCTTGTCGAGCTGCTCGAAGATGTTCTGAGCGTCGTAGGTGCCGTAGTAGCTGCCCACGCCCGCGTGGTCTCGGCCGACGATGAAGTGCGTCACGCCGTAGTTCTTGCGGACGATCGCGTGGAGCACGGCCTCGCGCGGGCCAGCGTACCGCATGGCGGCGGGCATCACGCTGAGCATGGTGCGCTCGGGCACGAAGTACGCGTCGAGCAGGGTCTGGTAGCACTCCATGCGCACATCGGCGGGGATATCGCCCGGCTTGGTCTCGCCCACGAGCGGGTGGACGAGCAGGCCGTCGGTGATTTCCTGTGCGCACTTGCAGAGGTACTCGTGCGCGCGGTGGATGGGGTTGCGTGTTTGGAAGGCGCTGACGGTCTTCCAGCCGCGTTTGGCAAACTCGGCGCGGGTCTGCGCGGGTGTGAGCCGGTGGTCGAGGAACGCCTCGGGGCCATCGGGATCAACGCAGACCGTGACGACCTCGATGGGGCCTGCCAGGCAGGTATCGCCCTCGGCCTTGACGGCCTCAGCACCGGGGTGCTTGCCGTCGTCCTCGGCGCCGCCAAAGAAGATGGTGGCTTCTTTCGCGCGGTCGTGGGCGTAGACCTCTTCGACGGTCATGACAGCTTGCAGCACGCCGTTGGGCGCGTGGAGCGCCACACGAGCACCGACCTTGGGTGCGTTTGCCTTATCGACGCTGAGCGTGATCGGGATGGGCCAGATGGCGCCCGAATTTGGGCCATCGGCCAGTTTCATATCCCTGATGACGCTTTCGAAGTCGGCCTTGCCCATGAACCCGGTCAACGGACTGAAGGCGCCGGTGCCGACCATCTCGACATCGCACGACTGCTTGGCCGAGAGGTTCACCCTCGGCAGGTTGGCCGCCTCGGCGAGCAGTTCGTCGCGGCGCGAGCCGGTGGCGACGCAGCAAACGAGCTTGCCGCCGTGGGGCTCGATAAGCCCGGCTTGCTGGTGATCGATTCCGGGCTTGGTGGTCATGGCAGTCATGGTCTGTCCTTGGGTCTGAAGACGCGGTTAGGCGTGGAGCTGGGAGAGCACGCCCTGCCAGCGATCGGCCCACGCCGGGGCACCATAGGGGTCCGCCAGCGCCCGCGAACGCCGGCCAAGCTCGGCGGCGGTGGCTCTGCGATCGTGGATCCAGCGGAGGCCTTGGGCGAGGGCGTCGGCGTCATCGGTGGGTGTGACAACGCCGTTGTAGTAGGTGCGGACGACGTCGAGGTGGGCGCTGCACGCCTCGGTGCAGACGATCGGCAGGCCCGCAAAGCCCGCCTCGGCCAGCACGGTGCCCCACGGCTCGTACCGGCTGGCGATAACGAACGCGCCGCAGTTTGCCATGATGCCCGGGAGGTCGTCCGGCTGGGTGAAGCCGTGATCGGTGTGGCCCTCAAGACCCTTGAAGTGGCGGTCTTCGTCGCCCTTGCCGCAGGTGGTCAGGCCCCACGGCGTCTGGCCGTCGCGCTGGCAGCCATCGCGGTACTGCCGGTACGCACGGGCGAGCACATCGAGGCCCTTCACGGGCGCGTACCGACCGACATAGAAGAAGCTTGCGGGCCACTCGTCGAGCTTGGCGCGCTGGGCGATCGCGGTCTCGAAGGCAGCGCCGTCCACGCTGTAGACCCCGCGGGTGAGGATGGATTCATCAAACCCGAGCGTGCGCGCGAGGCGGTGGGTGCGTTCGCCCGCGACGACGCAGTGGTCGAATCGCTTGAAGTAGGACCGCTTGGCGAGCCCGCCGAGCTTCTGCCTCAGCGTTCCGGTGTAGGGCGTGTCCATCGTCATGATGAACTTCGCGCCGGCGAGGGCGGGGTCTTGGGCGATCTCGGGGTAGCTTTTGGAGCCCCAGCCGCAGAGCACGACCACGTCGGGCTTCTGTTCGCGGACGATGCCGGCGAGCCGGCCGGGCTCATCCATCTCGGCCTGGGTAAGCAGTTCGCAGTCGATGCCGTGCATGATGCCGCTTGAGAACTCGACAGCGGAGCCCGATTCGGGCCTGAGGGCAGCGACGAAGACCTCGATGCCTTCCCGCTCGGCGAGCGCACGCCAGCACGCGGCCATGTACCCGGACATCATCTGCCAACAGAAAGCAACGCGCATAGGGACGGACCATAGCGGGTCAGGGCTGGGTGCGCCTAACCTCTTGCAAGTCCCATTGGCACTATTAGGAGAGCCCCTTGAGCACCAACAAATCCACCAACGTCCACTGGCACGAAGGCAACCTGACGCGCGAGGAGCGGTGGGGCTCGATGGGCACCCGAGGCGGAACGCTGTGGTTCACCGGGCTGTCGGCCAGCGGCAAGTCGACCATCGCCAGCGCCCTGGAGCAGGTGCTGGTGCAGCGGGGTGTGCCGTCGTACCGGCTCGATGGGGACAACATCCGCCACGGGCTGAACAAGAACCTGGGGTTTAGCGCCGAGGACCGGGCCGAGAACATCCGCCGAATCGGCGAGGTGGCCAAGCTGTTCGCCGATGGCGGCAGCGTGGCGCTGACCAGCTTCATCAGCCCCTACCGGGCCGACCGCGACCAGTGCCGGGCGTTGCACGCCGAGGCGGGCCTGCCGTTTATCGAGGTCTTCGTGGATGCTCCGATCGAGGTCTGCGAGGAGCGCGACCCCAAAGGCCTGTACAAGAAGGCCCGAGCGGGCGAGATCAAGGGCTTTACCGGTATCGACGATCCGTACGAGGCTCCCGCCAAGCCGGAACTGGTTCTCAAGACCGGCGAGCAGAGCCTCGAACAATGCGTCGAGGCGTGCATCGAAGCCATCGAGAAGCAACTCGGCGTTCGGGTGCCCGCGGTCACGGGCTAAGCGAGAGCAAGTCAAATACGCCTCGAAAGTCCGGTATTTTCATCCAAGGGCGAACTTTTGTGCGCTTTGTTTGGTACAAACAGGCTGGAATGAGATTGAGTGTTGGTTGAGTTGGCAGGCTGTCGATAGGATGAACTCATGAGCTTCAAATGGCAGGCCATCATGAAGCGGTTGGGCTCGGTCGCTGAGGTGTGGCAAGAGCATGATCCCGCGCACGAAAGGCTCGTGCATCAATTGAAGCTTCACACGGAAGATCGCCCTTCTGATTTTGAGATGGTTGGCGGCGATCTCCACCGTGCGATGTCGGTGTGTTTGACTACTATCCAATACGATGACCGAACACAACGAGTCCGAGATCACCTCGACGTCTGGGTCCCAGCAAACCGAGGGTATCTCAAGCGACTCGGACTCGAGCCGACCGGCAGCACGCAGGGCCAACTCAGCCTCTTCGGAGACTGAGGCTACGTTCGCGGTTGGGTTTGCAGCTCACTCCGGGCCATTGCCTCCACCTCAGATGCTCCAAGAGTTCGGCGAAATTCATTCGTCGTTTCCTGAGCGCATTATGGCGATGGCTGAACGGGAACAGGCTCACCGCCACGCAATTGAGAATCGAGCCATCCAAGGGGATATCGACTCAAGGCGGCTCACCCACACCGAGCGAGCCACGGCCCTACGGGCAGGAACTCTGATCTTCTTGGCAGTCGTTACAGCTGGAACGTGGGTCGCGATTCATGCGCATGCTGGGGCAGGTGCCACCATTATCTCTGCGGGGGTACTTGCTATTCCAGCGATTGTGTGGTGGAACAAGCAAAGCAAGTCTGGAAGTGCTCCTTCCCCTCAGCAGCCCGAGGAAGAATCCGCTAACGAGACGGCTCAGTAATCGAATCAGTAATCAAAGCCGCGCACGCCTTCTGCGGTGTCGTGCAGCCGAAGCGCTCGACCGAACGCGCGGACGTTGGCGACGGGCTCGGTCGCCTCGGTGGGGTTCTTGGAATCAGCGTGCCCGTCGGGAAACGCCATCGGCGTCTTGGCGTTCCAGTGCCCGCCGTTGAGGTCGGGGCGCGTGCGCAAGAACGCCAGGTGCGTGTCCCATAGCAGCACTTTTTGCGAGGGAAACTGGACCTCGTTATCGCGCACGGCTCGCACGGGTTCTTCGGTCGGCGGGTTGTCGGTCCAGAGGTCGGGGTCGGCGACAAAGCCGTTGGCGTAGCGCCACGAGATCATCTCTTCGGGCCGGAAGTCGGGGCTGGTCGGGTCGATGTCGTCGACGGTTGGCAAGTCCGTCGGCATGCCGGGTGAGACCCAAGTGGCGTAGGCCTCGGTCCAGGGCGTGATACTTGAGACGACAGCGGGCCACGCCCATTCCATGCCGAAGACATCGCTGGTAGCGATGAAGGTGTTCTCGGGGTACCAGCGGACCGCGATTCCACTGGGCCCGCCGGGCATGCCGCCCATCGAGCCGGGCTGGATGAACGGGTACACGTCGTCGTTGGCACCGAGATAGAGGCTGAAGCTCTGCGTGACCGAGCGAGCGTTGGAGAGCGCGAGCAGGCGCCGGCTGGATTCGCGCCCGCCGCCAAGGGCGGGCAGCAAGATCCCGATGAGCAGCGCGATGATCGCGATGACGACGAGCACTTCGATGAGCGTGAAGGCGCGGCGTGGCTGATGGGGGTTCAATTGCCACCTCCTTGGCCATCGTTCTCGGCCTGCTGGGCCTGCTCGGCTCGTTCGCGCCGCTGGGAGCGGGCTTCCTGCATGGCGCTGCGGAACTGCGAGTTGGCGGCTTCTGAACGCAGCCCCAGGCGCACGGCTGCGGGCGTCCACCGGTTGTCGACGCGTGCCAGAAACACCGACATGCCTAGGTCGGCCTGATCGCTCTTTGAACCTTCAAGCCGGGCCGGGGTCCAGATCTCGAAGTACCGCGTGGTGTCGGGCGCATCGGTCAACTGCGGGAAGATGCCCGCCAGTGGCAGGTTGACCGTGTGGAGCCGGGTGACTTGGCCGGCTTCGTCCTCCGTCTCGCTCGTGGTTGCCATCATGGGAACGGCCCCTTCGGGCAGCGTCATGCCGGGCATGTTGGGCAGCGCGGGCAGGTCGGGCCCGCCGACGATGTTCGCCCGGCGGATCTTGCTTGCTTCCCACGCCACGGCGGCGCCGTGCAGATAGCCCGAGAGCGTGCCAAAGAGGTTGCTGGCTCCGGTGTCGGAGCCTCCAAGTTCGGCAATGGCTGCGGTGAACGCGGGCGCATCGCCCTCGATCAGCGGGCGAACGAACGTACGCCATGAGCCGATGATCTCGGCCCATTCGCCTGAAGTCAGGCTTGCTGCGAAGGCCTCGTCCAGCAGCTTCACATCGGCGACGCTGGTGTCGAACGCCTCGAAGTTCATGGCTTCATCGGGCGGCGTGGCGCTGTTGAGGCGCATGGCCGTCAGGCGAGCCTCTATCTCTTCGGGGCTCGAGTCTTCGCTCGACCATTGGAAGTCGCTGCCGTTGCGTCCTCCGCCGGGGATCATCATGCGATCGCCCTCGCCCATGTTGGGCATGCCGCGGCGAAGCCTCGTCGGGCTGTCGGAGTCTGGCGATGCTTCGGCCGATTGTTCAGATGCAGCGGAGTTGGCCGAGAGCACCTGGCCGCCCGAACCGAACTGACGGCTGAGCTGCCACGCGAGCACGCCGCCCGCTGCGAGCAAGAGAACACCGCCCCCGATGAGGGCCTTGGTTGGCTTAGGCATAGCTGGATTCTCCCTGGCGCAACCCCATGCGAGTGGTTGCGGCCCTTTGTGCAAAGCCCGGCGGAATCAACCCTGGATTAGCGCCGCGACGCGCCAGCCGAGGAGGCCGGTTCGTTGGCAGGGATACCGGCCAAGCGGCTGCCCGTCACGGATCGCGCCAGTTCGTGGCCCGCACCCAAGCCAGCGGGGGCTCATGCGGTGCAGCGACCGGCTAAGGTGGGTCATGAACCGATCCAACGAACTGCTCGCGGTGGCGATTCCCGCTGTTCAGGCGGCGGCCCGCGTAACCAGCCGGGTGCAGGCCTCGCTTGATGATGTGCGGGCGATGACCAAGGACGACAAGAGCCCGGTGACGGTCGCCGATCTGGCGAGCCAGGCCGTGATCGCCCGCATGCTGTCGGCTCACGATCCGAAGCTCAAGCTCGTTGGCGAAGAAGACGCCGCATCGCTGCGCCGGGACGACCACGCGGCCCACCGCCGAGCCGCGCTCGATGCAGCCCGGGTCGCGATGCCTCAGTTGACCGAAGCAGAGTTGCTCGACGCGATCGACCTGGGCAATGCCAAGGCCGACAACGCCGGCTTCTGGACGCTCGATCCGATCGACGGAACCAAGGGGTTTTTGCGAGGCCAGCAGTACGCGATCGCGCTGGCGTACATCGTCGATGGCGAGCCGGTGGTCGCGGTGATGGGCTGCCCGAATCTTTCGCCCGATCCTGCGGTGCTCGAAGCGAAGCCACTGGGCACCGGCTGCGTGTTCACCGCGACAACTGAACAGCGCACGCGATGCCTGCCACTGGATGGCGCGATTCCTGCGACGGACGTTCGCTGCGAGCCGGGCGTTCGCCCGCTGGTGGTCTGCGGCTCGGTCGAGGCGGCGCACTCCAACACCGGCTGGACGGGGCGAACACTCGCGGCGCTAGCGGCCTCGGGCCGAGCGGTCGGCGAAGGCCTGGCGCTCGATAGCCAGACCAAGTACGCGACGGTGGCGCGCGGCCAGGCCGATGCCTATCTGCGGCTTCCGAGCCGGCCGGGCTACGTCGAGGCGATCTGGGACCACGCCGCGGGCGCGTTGATCGCCCAGCAGGCCGGCGCGGTCGTAACGGATATCGACGGCAGGGCCCTGGACTTCACAACCGGCGAGCGGCTCAAGCACAACCGAGGCATCGTGTGCGCCTCGCCGAGCGCGCACGCGGCGATCATCGTGGCGATCGCTCAAGAGGCGCCCGATCGCGCCGCACAGCAAGGCCAGCAGATCGGGTAAGCTCGCTTGCCGTGAACGGGTGCGATGTTCGATCGTACGAAAAGTGCCGCACGGCCAGTGGAGCAAAGGCGTTGTCGATCGAGGCTTGGATCACACTGGGGCTCTTGGCGGTGATGCTCGCCGGGCTGGCGACCAACCGCGTTGGCGCGGACCTGATCGTCATGGGCACGGTGGCGCTCATGCTGCTGATCGACTTTGTATTCCGGCTCGATCTGCTCAAGCCCGCCGACGCCTTGGCGGGCTTTGCAAGCCCAGGGCCGGCCACGGTTGGTTTGCTGTACGTCGTGGCGGCGGGGCTGCGCGAAACGGGGGCGCTGACGTTCCTGACCGAGCGAATGCTGGGTTCGCCCAAGACCGCACTGGCGGCCCAGGCCCGGCTGGCGCTGCCGGTGGCGGCATCCAGCGCGTTCATCAACAACACGCCCATCGTCACGGTGTTCCTGCCGGTGCTGAGTTCGCTGTGCAAACGCACGGGCATCGCGCCGGGGCAGGTCTTCATGCCGTTGAGCGCGGCGGCGATTCTCGGCGGGCTCTGCACGCTCATCGGTACGAGCACGAACCTCGTGATGGACGCGCTCATCGCCGACCATAACGCCGCCTTCCCGGATGCCCAGCAAATCGAACGCTTCGGCATGTTCGGGCTGACGCGCATCGGTCTGCCCGCAGCGATCATCGGCCTGGCGTTCATCCTGCTGTTCGGGCGCAGGCTGCTGCCCGGCGCGCGCACCGCTGAGCCGGTGACCGATGCGGCCCGCGAGTTCGCAACGACCATGCGCGTGATGCCAGGCTCGGCATTGGCGGGCAAGACCATCGAGCAAGCGGGGCTGCGCAGGCTGCCGGGGCTGTTCCTGAGCCGAATCGATCGCCAGCACCAGGCCATGCTCGCGGTAAGCCCCGATGAAGAACTCGCTGAGAACGACCTGCTTATGTTCGTCGGCGACATCGAGTCGGTCGTCGATCTTCAGAAGCTCAAGGGCCTCGTGCCCGCAGCCGAAGAAGACGACCACACCGTCTATCGCCCGCACCTTCGGCTGATCGAGGCGGTGGTGTCGCCCGAGGCGGCGGTGATCGGCCAGAGCATCCGTGACTCGGGCTTCCGCGCTCGCTACGGCGCGGTGATCGTGGCTGTACACCGCCAGGGCCACCGGCTTGTGGGACGGCTGGGCGACATCGTGCTGCGCGCCGGAGACCGGCTGCTGTTCGAGGCCGACCCGGACTTTGCCATGCGGCACCGCGAGACGACCGACTTCTACCTGCTCAGCCCGCTCAAGGGCAGCGCCGCGCCCCGGCACGATCGGGCGTGGGTGGCGATCGCGCTGCTCGCGGGTCTTGTGCTGAGCGTGCCCGTCTTGGACATGCCGCCGTTGATCGCGGCGCTCACCGCGGCCTGCGGCATGGTGCTGCTCCGCTGCTGCACGGGCAGGCAGGCGCGCAAGAGCGTGGACTGGTCGGTGCTGATCGTCATCGGCGGCGCTTCGGCACTGGGCCACGCGGTCGAGGCGTCGGGCCTGGGCCAGCTCGTCGCGACGCGCGGCATCGGGTGGGCCGCCCCCCTTGGCATCTGGGGCGTGTGCGCCGTGCTGTACGCGATGACCAGCCTCGCGACGGCGACCATCAACAACATCGCCGCTGCGGTGCTCATGTTCCCGATCGCGCTGAGCGCCGCGTCGCTGTTCGGGTTCGATCCCATGCCGCTGCTGGTGTGCGTGACGCTCGCTGCCAGCGCGGAGTTCATGAGCCCGATCGGCTACCAGACCAACCTGATCGTCATGGGTCCGGGCGGGTACAAGGTGACGGACTACCTGCGGTTCGGCGTGCCGCTGACGCTGCTGGTGGGCGTGGTCGTAGTGGCGCTGGCGCCGTTGCTGTATTGAGCAAGGAGCGAAGAACGAACGCAGAGGCGCAGAGGGGTCTGTGTGCTCATGCGGGGTTGCAGGTGAGTTTGGCGCGGTGTAGTTCATTCCGTCTGGCTTGTAGTTGAGAAAGTGATGAACCACACAGATCGATAAATGTGCAGCACAGATAATCGCAAACCACATAAAACCGATCAGGAGTGTTGATGTAAGACCTACGAGCACAGCACCAGATACTGCGATTGGAAGCGTGAACAGGCCAGGAAGACCGGAGATATAGTGACCTCGGCGCGTCGAGAACAGGCTGCTCGTCATGACATAGCAATCGAGCGTCACGCAGATCGCAAAGATCCAGAATATGACCCATGGCACAGTGGGACTCATGTCGACTCCGTTTACGGTTCTGTCAGATTGCGCCTCTGCGAACCCTCTGCAACCTCTGCGTTCTTCTTCATCTGTCCCGCCGACGGCTTTGCAGCGCGCCCGCGGAGCTGATGGCGCTCTTGCCGAACTTGTCCATCACCGCATCTTTGGCTGCGTCGAGCGCCGATGAGCGATCCGTTTGCTCGAACAGGCCCGCCTGCTGGCCGGTCGCGTCGGCCAAGCGGTCAACCCCAAAGCCCAGCAGCCGGAGCGCGTGCCAGTCCTTGTTGGCCCACTGATCGAACGTGGCGAGCGCTACACGCCACAGCTCGGCGGAACTGCTCGATGGCGGTTCGAGGCTCGCTGAGCGAGTGATGGTCTCGAAGTCGCCGTAGCGGATCTTGAGCGTGATGCCGCCCGCGACGAGGTGCTTGGAGCGAAGGCGGTGGCTGACGGCCTCGACATGCCAAAGCAGCAGCGCCCGCGCCTGCTCGGCTGAATCAAGATCGTCGGTCATGGTGCGTTCCTGGCTGATGCTCTTGCGCTGGCGGTCGGTGCGCACGGGCCGGTCATCGATGCCCAGCGCCTTGTCGCGGGCGCTGTCGGCGTGCTCCCCAAAGACAGCGCGTAACTGGTCGAGCGGCGCGCGTGCGACATCCCCCACCGTGCGCAGGCCGATGGCTTCGAGCCTCCGCACGCTCGCAGGCCCTATGCCCGGGAGCACGCCTACCGCCATCGGCGCGAGGAATGCTGCTTCGGTTCCGGGCTCGACGATGCAGAGCCCGTCGGGCTTGTGGAAGTCGGACGCGACCTTGGCGACCATCTTGTTGGAAGCCACACCGACGCTGACCGCGAGGCCGACCTCGTTACGCACGCGACTGCGGATGAGCCGGGCGATCGTTGGTCCATCGCCGAGCACCGCGAACGAACCCGTCACGTCGATGAACGCCTCGTCCACACTCAATGGCTGAACGAGTGGCGACACATCGTGGAAGATCGCGAACACCTGCGAGGAGACCTCGCTGTACCGGCTGAATCGGCCGGGCAGCACCACCGCGTGCGGGCAGCGGCGCAGCGCGATCGCGGTGGGCATGGCTGATTTGCACCCGAACACGCGGGCCTCGTAGCTGGCGGCCGCGACCACGCCGCGCTTGCCTGCTCCGCCGACGAGCACGGGCCTTCCGCGCAGCGAGGGGGCATCAAGCTGTTCGACGGACGCAAAGAACGCGTCCATATCCGCGTGCAGGATGG
>CAYGSG010000069.1:0-15429 GCA_964352615.1 uncultured Phycisphaeraceae bacterium | reverse complement strand
GCAACAACCCGGCGAACAACCTCAGCCCGGCGAACAGCAACAACCAAACTCGGGAGAACCAACAGGCGAGCCATCTTCGCCTGAACAACAAGCCCGTGAAGTGCGTGAGCAGCTCGAGCAAGCCCGTGAGCGCCAGCGTCAAGCTGGCGAGCAGCGCGAACAAGCTGGCCGCATGCGTGAGAGCGCCCGCCGGTTGCTCGATCAGCCACCCGAGCCCGGGCAGGCTACGGGTGAACAAGCCGATCCGCAATCCACCGAGCTACCGGATGCGAACGACCCCAACCCAACTGGCGGCGCTGGCGATTCGCCCGGCGAACGCGACCTCGGGCCGGCTTCGCTCGATGACCCGGCGTTCGATCCGTTCGATGCCACCAACCCCGATGCCCCGGCTCAAGGCGAAGTTGTCGGCGAACGATTCACCGATGGCCCCCGCGACCCGTTGACCAGCGCAAGCGAGCGGTTCTCGCCCGCTGCGATCCGCGAGGCACGCGCCAGCGCTGAACGCGCGATCGAGCAGCAGGGCGTGCCGCCCGATCGACGGTCGCTCATCCGCCGTGTGTACGAACGGCTCGCCGAGCGTCAGCAGCCGCCAACCGCTCCTCCGACTTCCACCCCGCCAACCCCCGACCCGTGATGCCCTTCCGCTATGCCATCGATCCGTCTGAGTGATCCCGTCTGGCTTGTGCTGATCGCACTGGTGGTGCCCACCGTCTGGCTGGGTGTGCGCTGGCTGCTTGGCATGAGCGCGGCCCGGCGCTTCACCGTCATCGCATCGCGCACGCTCCTGCTGGCGCTGCTGGCGCTTGCGCTGGCTGGCGCCGCATCGCCCCGGCAGACCGATGCGCTCGCGGTTGTCGCCGTGCTGGATGTGTCCGACTCGGCTCGCTCCAACGCCCCGGCCGCGACCGATGCTGACGGCAACAGGATCGAGTTCGACGAGCAGTTCCGAACGATGCTCTCAGCCGCAGCGATCGCCCGCACGAGCGACGACCGACTCGGGCTCGTGCTCTTTGACGCGGTCGCCGCTGCCGCCGCCATGCCCACCCGCGCCGACCCGACCGGCAGGCCACTCGATGCCCGCTACCGCGAGGGCACCGACATCGCCCAGGCGCTTCGCCTCGCCGCAGCCATGCTCCCCGCCGATGCCAGCGGCCGACTGCTGCTTGTCTCTGATGGCAACCAGACCTCGGGCGACGCACTCGCCGCAGCGGGCTCGCTCGTCCGCGCCGATGGCTCGCCCGTACCCGTCGATGTGCTCCCGATCCGATACCGCATCGACAAGGAAGTCCTCGTCGAGCGCGTCGACGTGCCCCCCACCGCGATCAGCGAGTCCACGGTGACCGTGCGTATCGTGCTGCGTTCAACCTCGCCCGCGACCGGCCGGTTGTCGCTGCTGTACGACGGCGCGGTCGTGGACCTCAACGGCAGCGCGCAGGGCAACGCCAGACCGCTGCGATTGGGGATTGGACAACGCGTCGAGACCGCAGAGGTCACGCTCGATTCCCAGCGCGTCCACCGCTTCGAGGCCGTCTGGGAGCCGACGCTCGATTCCACTGGCGACGGCTCGACAACAACCGCCCGACCGCTCGCCGACACTTCGCTCCGCAACAACCGCGCTCGCTCGTTCACCATCACTCCGGGCACCGGCTCGGTGCTCGTGGTGCAGAGCGCCCCATCCGAAACCACACTCGTGCGCACGCTCCGCGCTTCGGGGCTTCGCGTCGAGACCGCTGATCCGGTTGCAGCCCCAACCGATGTGCTCGGCTGGCAGGGCCACGATCTTGTCATCCTCGACGATGTGTCGGCCGATGCGGTGCCCGATTTGTCCCAGCGCTCGCTCGCCTCAGCCGTCACTGAATTCGGAGTCGGTCTGGTCATGGTGGGTGGGCCGAACAGCTTCGGCGCGGGAAGCTGGCGAGGCTCGCCCATCGAACCGCTGCTGCCCGTAGCGCTCGACGTGCCCGACCGCATGGTCATGCCCCGCGTCGCACTCATGCTTGTGCTCGACAGTTCGGGCTCGATGGGGCAGTCGGTGCTGGGCTCGGCGCGCAGCCAGCAACAGATCGCCAACGAGGCGGCGTCCCGAGCCGTTACGAGCCTTGGGCCGACCGATCTTGTCGGCGTTATCCGGTTCTCCAACTCGAGCCAGACCGTGGTTCCGCTCGCGCCCAACGACCAGCCAGACGAGACCGAACGCCGCATCCTTTCGATCCGGCACGGCGGGGGCACCAACTTGCTGCCCGCGCTCGAGGACGCCAACCGCGCCCTGCAACAAGCCGATGCCGACATCAAGCACGTCGTCGTGCTCTCCGATGGCAGATCGCAGAACGAAGAGGCGCTCCCGCAACTCGCCCGGCAGATGGCCGACGCCGGCATCACCGTCACCACCATCAGCGTGGGCGACGAGGCCGACACCCAGACCCTCCGCAAGATCGCCGCGCAAGGCGAGGGCTCGTTCTACGAGGTCATCGACCCCAACCGATTGCCCGCGGTGTTCCTCTCGGCCGTGCGCATCGTGCGTTCACCCATGCTCCGCGAGGGCGACTTCGTTCCCGTGCGCACCGCATCGTCGCCGCTCATCGAGGGCCTGCCGGCCGAACTACCGCCGCTCGGCGGGCTCGTACTCACCTCGCGCCGCGACGAGGTCGGCATCGCCACCGCGCTGTCCGCGCCCGACGGCGTGCCCGTGCTCGCGCACTGGCAAACCGGCCTGGGCCGAGTCGCTGCGTTCACGTCCGATGCCTCCGACTGGGCCGAACAGTGGATCGATTCGCCCACCTACCGCCGATTCTGGACCACCGTTGCGCGCTCGCTCAGCAGGCCCGGTGACGACCGCAGGTTCGCCATGCGCACAAGGCTCGAGGGCGACACGCTGCGCCTGAGCCTTGAGGCGTACCAGCCCGACGGCGCGCCCACCGACGGGCTCGACATCCCAGTCACCGTCTTCGCTCCGGACGGCGAGCAGCTTCGCGCACGGCTCATGCAGACCGCGCCGGGTCTTTATGAAGCCTCGGTCCCGGCGGCAGAGTCGGGCGATTACATCGCGATCGCCCGGCCCACCGACTCGGGCGTCGCACTGCCCGCAGCCGTAGGCGGCCTATCAAGACCGGACGGCGCCGAGCACCGCTCGCTTGCGTCCAACGAGGCGCTGCTCGAAGCGATCGCACAGCGCACAGGCGGCCGGATGCTTGAGGCCACCATTGCAGACGGTCAGCGCCTCTACACGATGCAAGATCGACCGACGCGGCGGGCCTGGATTCCGCTCTGGCAGCCGCTGCTCACCGCAGCGCTGGTGGTGCTGATGCTCGACATCGGCACCCGCCGAGTCGCGTGGGACCGATGGCTCTCTCGCGAATTCGCCGACGACTTCCGCAGGCAGGCGACCGCTGCAACGACCGACCGATCCGCGCTGGCCGAGCGAGCCGCCGCCGCGCTGCGCGCGCGCAAAGGCGATCCGGCTGTTCCAACAACCGCCGCATCCAACAGCGATGCCGACGCGCTGCGACTTGTGCGTGACGCCCAGCAACGACGGCAACAGGCAGCGACCGGTACAACCGCGTCCAAGCAGCCCAAGCCCGCATCGTCACCGACGCCGAATACGCCCGAGCCGCCCGCCGAAGCCGATGGCGAACAGTCCAGCGCCTCGGGCTTGCTCGCGGCCAAACGCAGGGCAAAGGACCGCTACGAGGATTCCTGAATCGCAGCGCTAACAGGTGCCTCCATCACGACTTTCGTGTACGCCAGCTCGCACCCGAGCCGTCGGCAGTTGCGCTCCGTCGCGATGCCCGGCTTGGTGTGCGTCACCGCGACTTCGCAACCAGCCCGCTGACCGATCGCAAAGCGCTCAGCGATCATCATCGCCTGGATGCCCCGGCCTCGGAACGCGGCCAGCACGCACCCCCCGAACAGGCAGCACAGCTCGCCCGCGATCTCCATCGCCGCGGCCCCCACCATCGCGCTGTCCGCCCACGCTGCGATGCACGTTGTGCGCTCGTGACGGATCATTCGGCTCATGAACTCCTGCGTCTCATCGTCAAGCGGGAGCACGGTGCCGTCCTTCTGCAGCCGCGGCGCAAACCCGCTGGTGGCAACATCGATGAACGACCGCCAGTGGGTGTCGTCGGCGGGGTCGATCACCTCGCATCGCACGCCGTTGGGAAGGCCCCAGGGCAGGCGTGCGAACACGTCCTCCCCCTCGACCCACTCGGCGGCGTAGATGTTCTCAAACTCGATCGTCTGAAACCCGCGCTCGGCGAGGCCCGCGATCAGCGACTCATCACAGTGGGCCGCGACCTCGACGCGTGGCTTGGCGCTGCGCTCACGATAGAACGCGACCAGCCTGTCGAGTTCGCCCCCGCTGACGGGTCCATCGAGGCCAAGCCCGCACGCCTGGTTCGCCCATGAGTTGGGCGACTGGTAGCTCATGATCCCGCCGCCGACGGGCTGGGATTCGTTGCACAGGTCGGCTGTGCCCACCGCCTGCCTGCGTTCTTCGAGCCGGGCCAGCCTGATCGGGTCCATCTTGAGCATCGGGCGCATCCCTCGGGGCTGGAATAGCCCGCTGCGGGCCGAGCGTACTATCTGACCATGTCCACCACCACCAACGACCCAACCCAAGAGCAGGCCCATCAGCAAGCCCCCGAACAGGCCATGTTCGGCGCTGGCTGCTTCTGGGGCGTCGAAGTCGCGTTCGGCCAGATCGCCGGCGTCACGCAGACCGCCGTCGGCTACGCGGGCGGCCAGGTCGATAAGCCCACCTACGAACAGGTCTGCACCGACACCACAGGCCACGCCGAGGTCGTACTCGTTACGTTTGACCCTTCGCTGGTCAGCTACGAACAGTTGGTCGAGTCGTTCTTGAAGCTGCACGATCCAACCCAGCTCAACCGCCAGGGCACCGATGTGGGTAGCCAGTACCGCTCTGCCGTGTTTGTAAAGAACGACGACCAGAAGGCCGCCGCCAAAGCCGTGATAGACCGCATGGCAGGCTCGTTCAAGAAGCCCATCGCCACCACCATCGAGCCCTGGGCCACCTTCCACCGGGCCGAGGACTACCACCAGCAGTACCTCGCCAGGCGCGGCCAGACATCGTGCCGCGTTCAGTAGACCCAACTCACGACGAGGGCGGCGAACGGGGAGGCGAGAGCGTCAGCGCCAGCCTCGGCGACCGCCTCATCATGCCCGGCGGCAAGGTCGACCCGCACGCCATCGCCTCGGCCATCGAACGCGCCCGCAAGCTCGCTGCGGCTCGCAGCGCCGAGTCCGGCGAAGAAGAAGACGTCGAACTCCCCGAGGTCACGTTCACACTCCAGCGCGACCTCGCCACCCGGCTCGACAAGTACCTCACCAGCCGCGTCACCTTCATGAGCCGGACCCAGCTCCAGAAGCTCATCGACGATGGCGGCGTGACCGTCAACGCCAAACCCGCCAAGCCCTCGACCAAGCTCACCCTCGGCGACACCGTGCGCATGGTCGTGCCTGTGCCGCCATCCAAGGACATCCAGCCCGAGGACATCCCCATCGAGGTGCTCCACGAGGACGACCACCTGCTCGTGGTCAACAAGGCCGCCGACATCATTGTCCACCCCGCGCGAAGCGAGAACGCAGGCACCATGCTCCACGCGCTCGCGTGGCACATGCGAACCAACAGCTCGGGCTCGCTTTCCGAAGTCGGCGAGGAATTCGCCCGGCCCGGCGTCGTCCACCGGCTCGACCGCCACACGTCGGGATGCATCGTGTTCGCCAAGACAGACGAAGCGCACTGGAAGCTCGGCCGCCAGTTCGAGCAGCGGACCGTCGACAAGCGGTACCTCGCGGTTGTTCATGGACGGGTCGAGCCCGACATCGACGTGATCGATGCGCCCATCGGCCCCCACCCGAGCAAGCAGAAGGGCTACCGCGAGAAGCAGGTCGTCCGCCACGACGACCTCGGCAAGAACGCGGTGACCATCTGCCGCGTCCGCGAGCGCTACCGCACGCCCCACGCCGGCGAGCTAACACTCGTCGAGCTCGAACTCAAGACCGGGCGCACGCACCAGATCCGCGTGCACCTGAGCCACCTGGGCTGGCCCATCGTCGGGGACGACATGTACAGCGGGCGGCCGTTCGCCGACCCAACGACGGGCGAGGTCGTGATCGAACAGCAGGCGCTGCACGCCGCGCTGCTCGCGTTCGAGCACCCCGTGCTGCGCACACCCATGACGTTCACCGCGCCGCTTCGCGCCGAGCTGCGTGCGCTGATCGATGTGCTGCGCCAAGGCCCGACCGAGGCGGTGCACACCGAGGGCTCGGTGCCGCTGGCGCGATTCGGGTTGTGAGCGGAACAGAGCCGCGGGCGTGAGCATGCGGGCACTGGCATGGTTTGCCACCCGCAACGCGCCTCGACCATAAGGGTTCGGGCTAGCCCGCCGCAACCAGCCCCGAGTGGCAACGAGAGGCCGAAGGGTACGTCATTGGGTGTAGACTCACAAAGCAGAGGCGCTGAGATCCGGCGCGTGTCCAGCCGCGAGGGCATCTCGTCGCAGCAAACGGAGGAGTTGCGATGAATGATGATGATACGGACCGATGGGCAGTTGCGCCTCCGCCGCCCGGCACCGATCGACCGGACGACGCGTACGCCGAACTCATCAAGTGGGCTCACACCCTGCTTAAGCCGCTTGGGTTTCGAAAATCGGGAACCAACTACTACCGCTGGAACGACATCTGCACCCAGGTCATCGGGTTCAACAAGTCGACATGGCGAGTCGGCCGCGAGTATCCACTGAGCTTCTATGTGGATGTAGGTGTCGCGGTAAAGGGTGCGATATGGGAGCCCCAGCCCGATCGACCGCACCCAGTGAAATCAGCACATTCGTGCGACTTCGACATGCGGCTCGACAGCTGGGATGCGCGCATGCAGCAGGGCTGGGATCTGAAGAACATCCAAGACGCTCGCGAAGTTTGGAGTCGGATTCAGATCGGCCTCACCGAGACTGTGCTGCCAATCTTCGACGGGCTCGACAGTGACCAGTCTCTACTTGATCTGTTCAATCGCACGCCCATACGCGTGACTGGGTGGCTTCGCGAAACCATGCGTGAGCGTGGGTTCGAGATCGATCCGTACCCCTGATCCCCGCCGCACGCAGCCTGCGCTTCACGCCCCCGGGTCGGGCGCGGGCTCGGTGGCTGGTTCAGTGGCTGGCTCGGTCGCAGGTTCAGTTGCGGGTTCAACAGCTACGGGCGCTGCGGGATCAGTTGGTGGCGTTTCAGTTGATTCTTCGGCTGGCGGCGCCTCGGGGCCGACCACATCCGTCGAGCCCTCGATCAGCGGCGTTACCACTTCCTCCGACTCAAGCGGCCGGTCGGCGTACAGCTCGGGCAGCTCGCTCTTGGCAAACAGCTTGGGCGCTTCACCCAAACGCTGTTCGAGCGATTCCATCCGCCGCTTGGCCACCGCGGCCTGCTGGGAATAGTTGGCCTGCTCAGCGATGCCGATCAGCCGCTCGTACGCCTGCCGAGCACCCGCCACATCACCCAGCGACTCGGCGACCGCCGCCATGCCCGACGCTGCGCCCACCGCGTGGAGCGCCATCGCAGGTTCGTCCTTGGTAAGGTCCCACGCCCTTTGGTACAGCTTGGCGGCCTTGTCGAACTCGTCGAGGCGGTCTTCGTCGCTCAAGAGGTCTTCCTCGGCGACCGTGCCGTCCTGGTTGACCTGCGCGCCGGGCGCGATGCCCCGCGACGCCGCGCTGAGACGAACATCGCCCGCTGCGAGCAGGGCGCGAGCGGGCACGCCGTCCACATCGCTGAACTCGTCGGCGAGGGCGACCAGCGTGACCGGGTTGGGGTTGCCGCTGAGCGTGGCGTTCTCAAGCTGTACCAGCGCCGAGTCGCGGTACGCGGTCTGCTGCTCGCCGCGGTAGTTCCAGAACCACCAGCCGCCGGCGATTAGCGCCATCGCGAACAGCAGCGGGCTCGACCACTTGCTCAGAAAGTCGATCAGATCCTGGTTGATGCGGCCTTCATCGAGGCCCGCGCCCTCCACGATCTTGGTCTGTCGTTTGTCCATCGCCATCGCTGTGTCTCCTGCTTGGACCCGACTCTAGGGGCATTGGACCGCGATGGTGGGAAGGGCTCTTGCGGTGGGCCGCGCTTCCAGTGGGACGGGCTTCCGGCCCGTCTGTGAAGGCATCGCAAGCAAAGCCGACGGGCTGGAAGCCCGTCCCACTAACGGAAGTCCGTCCTACTTCCGCCTGACAAACAGCCGCCCCAGCAGCACCACCGCCACGCCCCCCACAAGCCAAGGCTCCTGCCGCTCGATGAACCCCATCCAGTAGAACGGCAGGGCCAGCCCGACCACCCCCGCCAGCACCAGCCGCTTGCGCCGCCCGTCACGGCCCTTGATGCCGCTGTGCCCGTCGCGGGTGGGCCACATCGCGAGCCAGACGTACGCCGGGAACACGAGCCCGTAGAACACCATGAAGCAGCGATAGATGAGTTCGCCGATGGACATGCCCGCATGGACGGGCTCTATGCCGACGAGAAGCGGCAGAGCAGCCAGCGTGCCGCCCAGAAAGAACGCCCAAGTGACCAACTGTTTGTGTTTAGCCGAAGAGTGACGACTTACCTCCTCAGTATGGAAGTCAATCGTCCACATCGTCTGGAATCCGACATGGAGCACAATCGCACTCAGGGAAGCCGCTCCGATCGCTGCCGTGCCCGCCATCAAGTCGATGACCAATCCCGAATAGGCAAGCGTGAGCAGGATCATGCCAAGGAAGCAAACACCAAATCCAAGTGTAAAGCTCGCTCTGGCTGCCACAGGAGTCATGGCTTGGCGTGCTCGATGAAACGTCAGATCCAGATAAGGACACAAGATGAATCCCAACGCAGCTGGGAAAGCCAAAGGCCATAGTCCGCCTCCCAAGGACGGCATTTGCTGTCGCCCTGAGAGCCCGACTTCCTTGTCGACCAGATAGATGCAGAACACGCTTGACACCAGCACGACACCGCATGCGAACAGGTTCCAGCGACTTGAATCACGTTGCTCGCGCTGAGAGCCCCGGATCAGCGACATCAAAAGGCAAAGTACAATGAACCCGTAAAGCAAAGGCACTTGCACGACGCTGACTGCGAGCCACAGCAGCCAAAACCCATGAAACGCCGCCGTCACCGCGCTGAACGCCACCATCGCGTGGCGGTGGCGGTGCACAAGGTGCTCGCTCATGCCGTCTCGGCAGAGCACCCAGCCCATCGCCGCCGCGCCCACCACGTTGGGCACCGCGAACACGACAAAGCCCCAGATGCCGTAGTCCCGCACCAGCAGCACCGGGAAGAACATCCCGATGCACCACGTCCAGCTCACCGCCAGATACGCCGCCCACCCGAGCGTTCGCAGGTTCACGCCGAGGCGTCCTGGGAAAGGTCGTTGGTGGCTTCCGGTTTCACCTCGGTCGGCAGCTTGGCCTTGGCCTCCGCCTCCGGATTGCGGTCAGCCAGCCGCGCCTTGTAGTGGTCCTTGGGCGTCACATGGAACGTGACCGTGACCTTGCCGACGCGCTTGTCCTGCGTGCCGGGGATCGACTGCATCACCCCCATGCGGAGCGAGCAGTTGAACTCCTTGCCCAGCGCGACCAGCTCGTCGATGTTCTCCGACGACTTGATCTTGTACACCGCCGGCCCAAAGCAAGGCCGCAGAAACCGGTATTCGAGCTTCTTGCACACGACGGTAAAGTTCGCCCCGGCCTTGCCAAAGACGTACATGCCGCCGGCGATCTCCGCGTTGCCCAGCAGCGCCGCGCCCGCCATCGCGTTGTACCAGTTGCGGTTGAACCGGCGGAACGGCAGCACCGCCGCGAACGTCTCCGCATCAAGCCGCTTCATCTTGATGCCCGAGTGGAACGCGTAAGGCAGCCAGATCAGCGAGCACACCCGGTGCCAGAAATTGTTCCGTGTGCTCAGCTTGCTGACGAAGGCATCGAGCCGATCGAACAGCGTCCGCTTGCCGGGCTTGGACCCCGCCGGATCCATCGCGGTGACCGGCTGGCCCTGCAGGGCCTCGTCGAGTCCCTCCGCCGAGTCATCGGCGCGCAGCGATGCCTCGGTCGTGGGCTCGGCTGGTTTGGACTTGGAGGCGGTCGTCAATGCTGTCCTTTTGGCTCGCACTCGTGGAGCACCAGTGCCCATCGTATCCACCCTCGGCCCGGCTACCCGTCAGGAAAACGTCAGGGATGCAAGCAACCCGGCCGCTCAGGCATCCACCAGTTCGAACCACCCCTTACCGTTGGAAACGCTTCGGCAGACCGGCGACCTCGGCTCGTGGTCGAGCACCAGCTTCCACCCGCTCCCATCATCCCCTCGGGCCGCCTCTTCCAGCAGCCACCGCTTGCTAAGCATGCTGGTGTACGGCTCCACGTCGTAGGCCAGGCTGTACGCCGCCCCGCTGTGCCATCGGCTGGGCAAGACATCCGGCACGAACACCACGGTCTGGCCATCGACATCCGTAAACCGCACCGCCTGCTGACCCCAGGTGTGCCCCGGCACGCCGAACACACCGATGCCGCTGGCGACCTCGGTCGTGCGCGCGTCGAGTGTGCCAGCGGGCACGGCATCCCGCTGGGGAACGCTCCTGCGGTCGTACGCTGGTGGGCTGTCCACCAGCCGAAGCTTGGTGCCCTCTAACTCCATAAACGGTAGCAGATGGTCGCGGTAGTACGTCCGCGTCATGACGGCCGTGTTGGCGAGCGCATCGTCCCATTCCCGCCGCTGTACGATGACCTCGGCGTTGGGGAACGTTCGCATCACATCCGGGCAATCGCCCGAGGCATCGCGCGCCGTCGGCGCGGTCCAATCAGGCACCTCGCCCGGGCGCGGGCGACGAGTCAGCCCCCCCGCATGGTCAAAGTGCAGGTGGCTGACGATCACATGGTCGATCTCCGCAGGATCGGTGCCCGCTGTCATCACCGCGCTCTCAACAGTTCGGCCATCGAGCCCGAAGATTTTGGACATCTTCTCATCCAGCTTGTCGCCCGTGCCCGCCTCGATGAGCACCCGGCGCGCGCGCCCGAGCGCTGGGTCCACGCCCTCGCTCTCCAGCAGCAGGCAGTTGTGCCGAACCTCGATGCGGTTCTGCTCGTCGGGCGTCGCCTGCTTGGTCCAGACGACGCGGGGAATCACGCCGAACATCGAGCCGCCGTCCAGCAGCAATCGCCCCGCATCGAGCAGCTTCCATGTGTATCGAGTCTTGGCCATGCACCGATCGTAGCGGCCCGGCTCAATCGCCCCAGAACCGCCAAGGCTCATCGCTCGCAAGCCAAGCGTCGTTTACGAACGCCCGCCGAAGATCCGTCGCCAGTGCCAAAACGCTCGCTTGGTCGAGCGCCGAACAGCCAAGGTCCGCCCAAGAGGTCCAGCCGCCCCCCGCAGCGAGATCGGTCTTGCTGGCAAGCGTGCGTGTTTGGCCCGCCTTGGTCGTCGGCAGTTCCGCGATGTCCTCTGGCCGAGTCGCCTCGGCGATGCGCACAACGAGTTCCGCGCTGCTGGCAAGCTCTGCCGCAGTCTGCTGGGCGCTGGCTTGGAGTTCATCGCTCGGGTGGTCCTCGATGCCCGGCGTATCCACCCACCGAACCACCAAGCCATCAAGCTCGATCAGCGCACCCACATGGTCGAGCGTGGTGCCGGCAACTTCCGTCGCCAGCGCCACCGTCTGCCCGGCGACCGCGTTGAGCAGCGTGCTCTTGCCCGCGTTGGGCCTGCCCACGACCACCACCATCGGCGGCTCGATCAGCCAACGCAACCCTCGGTCGCGTTCGTTAAGCGGCGTTTGCTCGTCGCGCTCGCCCATGGACCAAAGTTCGTGCTGGCGAAGCAGCAGGTCCACCGCACGCGGGCTGGCGGCGCGCGTCACAGCGCCCAACGCTCGCGTTTCGATCGCGCTGCGTGCCTCGGGGAACGCAGGCTCATGCGCACATTCAAGGCCCGCGCTGCTGAGCCAGCCGTCGATGCGTTCAGCGATGGCCTTGCCCGCGTGGGGCGTGAGCCACACGAGCCGCGCACTGGACCGAGCCACCACCATCTCATCGACCCCCGCCACCCTGCACCAGCGAACCCCATTGACCGGCACCCTTGGCAGCGAGAGCGCTTCGAGCGCCGCATCGAGTTGGCTTGCTTCGTCCGCAACCAGTCCGATGACCGAGACCGCGCCGCCGGTGCCCGAGGCCCGCCACCATCGCGCTCGAAGATCGTTCATGCGTCGGCGTCGCTGCGCGCATGGTCCACGCACGCGCGGATGCCCATGAGTTGCAGGTCGGGGATGATGTGCTCGACGAGCTCGTCGCCATCAAACAGCAGCGGTGCATCGCCGCCGGTCGCAATGACCTGCGGGTACGCGCCGTAGAACTCGCTGTACCGCTCGATGAGGTACCGCACGCTGCCTCTGGCCGCCGCGAGCACACCCACCATCATCGCATCGGGGGTGCTGTGGCCCATGACCTCGGCAGGCTCCTGGGCCGGGGGCCAGACGTTCAGCGGGAGCTGGGCCGTCCCGCCGTGAAGGGCTTTGAACATCAGCCCGCCGCCCGGCAGGATCGCTCCGCCCTGGAACACGCCCTTGCCGTCGACGAAGTCCACCGTAATCGCGGTGCCCGCATCGATCACCACGCACGCCTGCTGGGCTCGCTGCCAGGCCGCCAGCGCCGAAACCGCTCGATCCACGCCCAGCGTGTGCGCTTCCTCGATGGTGTGCTTGAGCGGGACTGGGATGTCGCGATTGATCCGCCCCACGCTGCACTTGAGGGATTGGTACAGCGCCTTGTCCACCTCGGCTGCCACCGGGTCGTTGACCGAAGCGACAGCGGCAAGCTCCACATCGGCGTGCGCCTTGAGGGCCGGGGCCAGCTCGGCGAGCTTCGCGTTGGGCACGCTGTGGGCCTCGATCAGCGACGAGCCCTCAAAGACCCCCCACCGGACGCGAGAGTTGCCCACCGCCACCGCCAGCATCCGATCTTGATCGCTCATGGCAATAGGCTACGCGCGGCGGCCGCCCGCTACTACAGTGTCCGCCGATGGCCCCCTCCAAGCCTCCGCGACCAACGGAATGCAAAATCGACGAAACCCTCGAGAGGGTCGAGATCGATACGTTCGCGTTCCCGCTCGGGGTCTACCCCGTCGAGAAGATGCAGCCCAAGGCCGGCTACGCGGTCCAGTTCGAGCCAGCCGACGGCGACGACCAAGAAGTCGAGGAGTGGCCTGACCGCTACGTCTTTGAAGCGGTCGTCACCGCAACGCGGCTGCCGCAGCTCGTCCGGTCCCTGACGGCCCTGCTGCCAGAACGCATCTTTCCGATCCTCGACATCATCGGCTACGACGCGTACCGCGAGATCGACCCGTACATCTCGTACGAGCTGGTCGGCCGGGACCGCTTTATGGACGCTCTGCGTCGTTTCGGGCCTGTGCTGTTCGAAGACGGCTGGTGCGGCATCGGGGCCATGAGCGACAACCCCTTCTTCTATCTCTTTCTCGATGAGCACAAGGTGCTGACCCTCCGATGCACCGAGGAGCACCGCGAGAAGGTCGAGGCGGTGTTCAAGGCGTTCGATCTCGAACCCGTTGACCAGCCCGCCGCAGCGGATTTTGCCGCCCACGAGCACCGCAGCGTGGTGATCGCACCCAAGGACCGCCCGGACCTGCTGAGCTTCGACGAGATCTGCGACGTCTTGCGGGACGAGTGGCGGCTGGTGCTCAACATCGATGCCGAGCAAAACACCGACGAGAACGGCCAACCGCTCGGGGTTGTCGGGTGGCGATGCCAGTTGAATTTACGATTTAGCGATGATCTAGAGGTGCTTTTTGTCGAAGTGCTGCTGGAAGCTCAATCGCTCAACGAGGCCGACTACCTCGCTCAGCAAGCAGCCGAGAGAATGCTCGAATCGATTGATCGCCTCTGCGATGATGCCCGGATGCTCCAGGCTGACCGCCTGGCACCCGAGGACCTGACGAAATCACTCCGGAAGATTCGCGCTGAGGCAGCAGGCGAGTTCGTCGACCACCGAGAGCCCTTGGGCGAGCCTGGGCTGCTGGCCGCTCGCTGGCTTTCGTAGCCGCTGAGGGCCATGCCAAGGGCCGCAAGCCACCGGCACGCCGCCCCGAGCCGCTCACGATCATGGAAAAAAACCATGCACAGGGGCCTGTTGCGGTTTGCGTCCGCCCGACGAGCCCGATATGGTCAGCCCGGTATTAGGGAGGACTAGCCGCCCCGTCCGTCGTGGTCGGGCTGTGGCAAGTGCGTGGGTGCCCCACGCAGGTCCTCCATCCAGGAGACGTGTCCGGATCCGCTTTGAGGCTTTGTTGCTCACGGGGATCCGACCAGAACGCTCGCCGGGGCTGCTACAACAGCCTCCGCGATAGGAGCCGGTGTTTCATGTCGAACATCCCCTACCTCTCGTCCCGTGCGGTTCGTTCCGCGACGCGTGCCTTGCTTGTCACCGCTGCCGCGACCGCAGCCGGGGTCGCAGCCCCTGCGTGGGCCGCGATGCCCGACGAGCCCCAACTCGGCGCACCGCAGGACTCGGCCGAGCGCACTTCGCAAGCGCTTGCTGAGGCCCGGGTCCACATCGCTGAAGAACGCCCAGGCCACGCGCTCCGCTTGCTTGCGGAAGTGATGCGTGGCGATTCGTTCATGACCGACGCCGCCCGACGCAACGAGGTGATGGGTCTGCTCGGCAAGGCCAAGTCGCTCCGCAGTTCGCAGCCCGCGAGCCAGCAGCGCGTCGAGGCAGCCCAGATCGCGCTGCTCGACGGCAACCTCACCGTCGCCGAGCACACCGCCACCGCTGTGCTCGCCATGGCCGACGCCTACGCAGCCGACCGCCAAGCCGCGAGCCAGGTGATCGCCGATGTCGATGCCCAGCGCACCGCGATTGCCCCTCAGATTCCCGATCTGCTGCTGGCGATGAGCGACGACTTCTCCTCGGGCCAGTACGCCCGCGCCAAGGCCGCCCTCGATGCGTTGCAGCGCTCGGGAGTCGAACTCAACCCGGCCAACAAGGCCTCGGTCGACCACTACACGACGATGCTCTACGAGCTTGAACGGGTCAACGGCGTGATCGACCACACGCCCTACGCCGCGACCATGCTCCAAGCCGGGGTGGTCAAGCGCCGCGCTGAGGAGCCGGAGACCCCCGCAACTGAGCCAACCACCGAGCCAGCCACCGAGCCCGCCACCGAGCCCGCCAGCGAACCGGCCGTCGAGCCCATCGCTCAGCCGGTTGCTCAGCCAGCACCGGCCAAGCCCGCGACGCGTTCAGCCGGAACCATGGACCCGATCGAGATGGCGCTCGGCGGCAACACGACCCCGCCGCCCGCAGCAAAGCCCGCTGCTCAGCCAATCGTCGCTCCGGTCACGGCTCAGCCGATCGCCAGTCCCATTGCAGCCCAGCCGCAGCAGGACGACCC
>CAYGSG010000068.1:0-15449 GCA_964352615.1 uncultured Phycisphaeraceae bacterium | reverse complement strand
GCCGATGACCCAGCCCGCTCCGCCCCCGGGCCGCACGCCCGCGATGGGCAGCATGCAGGTTCAGCAGAGCCAGCTCGCGCCCCAGCAGGCCAGCGGCTCGCTCATCGACCAGGCCCTTCGCATCGAAGCCCAGAGCACCATCGCCAACGCTGACGCAGCCTTCGAGAAGGCCCAGTACGCACGGGCCGAGGGCCTGTACTTCACGGCCCAGCAGTACAGCCAGTACCTCAGCGCCGACCAGATGCAGCACATCAGCAACCGTCTGGCCGAGAGCAGGCTCCAGCTTGGTGACAACGGCGGAAGCATCCTCGATGGCGAGTTGCAGACCCGCGGCGCGCAGGCCGACCGTGCCCGCGCGATCATCGCCAACCAGATCGAACAAGCCCAGACCCGCCTCGACACCGGGCTGACCGAGCTTGCGCAGACCAACGCCGAGGGCGCACGCAGCGACCTGCTCCGCAACCAGGACGTGCTCTCCGCGAGTGAGTTCCAGGCCTTTAGCGATCAGATCGACACGCTCATCGCCGCCATCACCCGCCGCGGCCTTGAGCAGGCCGACACGACGGCCCGCGACCAGGAACGCCAGGCGCTAATCGCGGCCGAGTCGAAGGAAGCCGATCGCATCATCAAGAAGGAAATCCGTCTCCGCGAGGCGCTCGACCGCGTGCGCGCCCTGCAAGCCGAACGCCGATACGACGCGGCTCTGGCTGTGGTCGAGCAGGACATCCTGTTCATCGACCCGCTGAACCCCGCGGGCCTGCTGCTGCAAGACATCCTGCGTGATCAGAAGATCTATTGGACGTTCAATGATCTGCGCAACGAGGCCAACGTGCGGATGAGCGAGAACGCGCTCGATAACATGAAAGCCGTGCTGATCCCGCGCGAAGTCCTTGAGTACCCCGAGAACTGGCCATCGCTCAGCACGACTCGTTTGGGTTCGCAGGGCCAGTTCGAGACCGCTGAGGACCGCGCCACGCTCGGCAAGCTCGGGCTCCGCCCGGTCGAGGCACGGTTCGCGGCCAACCGCCTGAGCGATGTGCTCGATTTCGTGAGCCTGGTCGCCGAGGTCCCGATCGATGTGGACTGGCGCAGCCTCGAAGAAATCGGGATCGACCCCGAGACCGAGGTCACGCTCAACCTGCCCCCGGTCACGCCCGAGCGCATCTTGAACGCGGTCGCCGAGCGCGTCAGCGACATCGGCGCCGAGGCCGACTGGGCCGTGCAAGACGGCGTGCTGGTGTTTGCCTCCAAGGACCGGCTCCGCAAGCGCACCGCGCTGCACATCTACGACATCGGCGACCTCGTCGTCGAGGTGCCCGACTACAACAGCGTGCCCGAGATCGATCTTCAGCAGGCGCTGCAATCCAACGAGGGCGGCGGCCAGAGCCCGTTCCAGGATCAGAACGAAGACCCCGAGCGCATCCCGCTCGAAGATCGCATCCGTCTCGTCCGCGATATCATCGAGCAGAATGTGGACCCTGAGCACTGGGACGTGGACGGGTTCATTCAGGAGTACGGCAAGTCGCTGATCATCCGCACGAGCCCCAAGAACCACCGCGAGGTGCGTGGCCTGCTGAGCAAACTCCGCGACCAGCGCGCGATCCAGATCAACGCCGAGGTCCGCTTCCTGCTTGTCAGCCAGGACTTCTTCGAGCAGATCGGCTTTGACTTTGACGTGTACCTGAACGCCAACAACAACCAGATCCGCACCGCTCGCGCGGGCGACCCAACGCTCAACGCGAGCGATTTCTTCAGCTTCAGCCCCTCTGGCGGCGGTGCTGCGGGCCTTCAGCGAACCGTCACCGGTTCCGCGGCCCCTGCGGGCCCGGTCGCTGGCGGCGGTGGTGCGCTCACCCAAGGCGTCGTCGCGCCCCGCCCGTGGTCGCCCATCGGCTTCCCGAGCAACTCGATCGGACTGACCGAAGCACTCTTCCCGTCCGAAGGCATCGCCAGCCAGGTGCTCAGCGCCGCCCCGGCCCTTGGCATCGCTGGCCAGTTCCTCGACGACATCCAGGTCGACTTCCTGATTCAAGCCACGCAGGCCGACCGCCGAACGGTCACGCTGACCGCGCCCCGCCTGACGTTCATGAACGGGCAGGTCGCCAACATCGTCGTCGGCACGCAGATCGCGTTCATCTCTGACCTTCAGCCCGTGGTCAGCGACTCGGCGGTGGGCTTTGACCCCGAGCTCGACACCGTGGTCGAGGGCGTGACGCTGCTGCTCGAAGGCACGGTTTCCGCCGATCGCCGGTACGTGCAGATGAACGTGGACGCCGCGGTCGCCGAGGTCATCGGCATCGCCAACGAGGAGGTCGTGGCGGTCGCGGGCGGTCAGCTTGTGAGTTCCGCCGTCGCGGGCTCGTTCATCGGCCTTCCCACGACCACGGTCACCCGGGTGCAGACCACGGTCAACGTGCCCGACCAGGGCACCGCTCTGCTCGGCGGCCAGCGGATCGTCAGCGAGTCCGAGGTCGAGACGGGCGTGCCGATTCTCAGCAAGATCCCGATCCTCAACCGCTTCTTCTCGAACCGGATCGAGTCCCGCGACGAGTCCACGCTCATGATCCTGCTCAAGCCCACCATCCTCATCCAGGGAGAAGAAGAGGAACGCCAACACCCGGGCATCGGGAGCGAACTCAGCAATCGCTACGGCGGCTGAACGCCGGGGAATGCACGGCTTGGACTTCGCAACCTGATGGCTGCTAGACTGGACCTGTTCGGCTCGTTTCTCGGGCCTTTTCCTTCGGAGCGTTCATGAGTCAAGAAGAGTCCAGGCTGCGCGTCCAGCGTCAGGACGGCATCGTGCATGTCGAGTTCATCGACCGGAACATCCTCGACGAAGCCAACATCCAGATGATTGGCCAGGAGCTGTTCTCGATCCTCGACACCGAGCAGGATCCCAAGCTGCTGCTCAGCTTCGCGAATGTGGACCATCTCTCCTCTTCGGCGCTGGGCACGCTTATCACGCTCAACACCAAGATCAAGCTCAAGAACGGGCAGCTTCGGCTTGCCAACATCGACCGCCAGATCTATGAGGTGTTTGTCATCACCCGGCTCAACCAGCTCTTCCAGATCTCTGACACCACCGAAGAAGCCCGAGCCAGCTTCGAGTGAAGGCGTGCCCATGAGCCGCCCCACACTCCATCTCTACGCCCCGCTGCTGCATCCCGATGCGTGCGGGGGCTCCGGTCCCAAGCCGCCGCACGGCGACCACGATTCGCTCTGGGTCCACAACGACCGCGCGATCATCGATTCCATCCAGGACCGGGTGATCGATGCCGCCGACTGCCTTGGCTACAACACCAACGCGCAGTTCGCGCTGCGGCTCGCGCTCGAAGAGGCCCTTGTCAACGCCTTCAAGCACGGCCACAAGGGCCTGCCGGGCGATACACCGGTCCGCTTCGAGTTCGTGGTCTCGCCCGAACGCATCCATGTGATCGTCGAAGACCAGGGACCGGGCTTCACGCCAAAGGCCGTGCCCGATCCCACGCTCGACGAGAACCTTGAACGCCCGAGCGGCCGGGGGCTCGTGCTGATGCGGGCGTACATGACCCGCATCGAGCACAACAAGCAGGGCAACCGCGTCGAGATGGAATTGATCCGACCAGAATCCGAAGATTGAGCGGATGGTCAGCCAGAGCCCATCCGCGCTGGCCCAACCGAACCTGAACCTTTCTCAGGTTCAAGCCGTACGGACCGTAGGCCGAAACGTTATTCCAGACGGGCTGATGCGGGCATAGGATGTCTGGAGCGGACCCCGTCCAAGGCCGCGAGGGCTCGGGAGTTCTCGCGACGGCACGACTAGGCAAGGAACACGCCATGAGCACCACCGATATCGATACCACCGCGGTCATCCTCACCGAGGCCGCTGCCAAAGAAATCCGTAACATCATTCAGCAGCAAGAGTTGGCCGCAGAGGATGTCTGCCTTCGGGTAGGTGTCAAGGGCGGCGGCTGCTCGGGCTTCAGCTATGTTCTCGATCTGACCGAGCAGAAGAAGGACACCGACGAGGTCTTCGAGCAGCACGGCATCCGGGTCATCTGCGATCCCAAGAGCATGCTGTACCTGAACGGCACCACCGTGGATTTCCGCGACGAGATCATGGGACGGGGATTCGTCTTCAGCAACCCCAACGCCACCAGCTCCTGCGGCTGCGGCTCAAGCTTCAGCGCCTAGACCCCGGGCGACGAGCCGGGCTCAACAGATCCACCAGGCTCAGCCGAAAGCCAGGCTCAGCCGAAAGAAAGTGCTCGCATTTTCAGGCCGTTTCGTCTACATTGGGCGGAGCGGCCGGTCTGCATCGTCCGCGTGAAACGGCCCTTCTGGCGCGTTTCAAAGGCTCGCCGAGGCCCATTCTCGGCTGGATTCATTCGCGAATGTCACAAGCGCCCGCACCGCTCGAAACATCGCAGAGCTACAACCCGCCCACGGTGACGCAGTTCAGCGTGTTCCTGAGCAACCGTGTCGGCAAGCTGCACGACCTCGTCGAGAGCTTTGAGGCTTCGCCCGCACAGGTGTGCGCCCTGAGCGTTCATGAAGCCAGCGACCACGCCGTCGTTCGGCTCATCACCAACAGCGCGACCATCGCCCGCTCGCTGCTCCGCCGCGAACAGCTCGCGTATTGCGAGAAGGACGTGCTGGTGGTCGAGCTTTCCCAAGGCCACTCGCTTTCGAGCATGTGCCTGTGCCTGCTGGGTGCGGAGCTCAACATCCAGTTCGCCTACCCGCTCATGCTCCGGCCCAACGGCACCCCCACCATCGCCATAGCGGTTGATGACCACGTGCTCGCCGGGCAGATTCTCCGCCGAAAGCAGTTCAGGCTGTTTGGCGAGAACGACATCCTCGAAGTCCACTAGACCCTTTGCCGATGCGTCTCGGCCTGCCCTCGCCTATGCCCACACCGGTGGTTTTCCACTGCCTGTGACGTACTTGGCCACGCGCTTGCCCGAGGCCGCACCGGGTTACCCCCCAGGGATCGCCTCCAATATGGCGCTCTCGCTGCTGCGAGCATCCGCTGCGCTGGTACGCTGTAGACCAGAACAGGCCGTAGCGATCTCGCGGAATGTCTGCCGCGTCGCCGAGCCCTGCCGCCCAAAGCCTCGCCCGGACCAGAGACCGGCGAGCACACCAAGGAGACCCGCTTTGAAACTTCAACTCACCGCTTCGGCTCTGCTGCTCCTTACTTCGCCCGCGTGGGCCCAGAGTGACTACCTCGGAGGCCAGACCCCCGAGCAGGTCATCGAGCAGTACGCCGGCGACGCCGCCCCTGCGTTCGTCGCGCCGCTGCTGAACATCGGGGATGACGCACCCGAACTCGCCGTGACCGAATTCGTGAAGGGCGCACCCGTTGGCGCCTTCGAGAACGGCAACGTCTACCTCATCGATTTCTGGGCCACCTGGTGCGGGCCGTGCATCCGCTCGATGCCCCACCTGTCCGAGCTGCAAGAGAAGCACTCGGGCGACGGCCTGCAAGTGGTCGCGGTCGATATTTGGGAGACCAAACGCACCGAGGACGGCCCCAAACCGATCGTTGGTGAGGAGCGCACCAAACTGGTCAAGGAGTTCGTCGAGAAGCACGACGAGAACATGCGCTACACCGTCGCCATCGACGGCGAGCAGAAGCTTGAAGAGCACTGGATGAAGGCCTCTGGCCAGCGCGGCATCCCCACCGCCATGATCATTGACCGGGCTGGCAAGGTCGCGTGGATCGGCTACGGCACCGACAGCTCCATGGGCGAGCACCTCGAGGCCATCCTGGCTGGCGAGCACGATCTCAAGACCATGCGCGCCGACCGCCTCGAAGCCATGCGCAAGGAGCACGATGGTCAGCGCGCAGGCCGACTCATCGGCACCGCGAACGCCATGCTCAATGAAGGCGAAGAGAAGGAAGCGGTGGCGCTCATGGCCGCCCTCAGCGCCACTGATTTCAAGGATGATGCGATGGCCCTCAACGCGATGGCCTGGAACCTCGTCGACCGCGAGAAGGTTTCGACCTCGAGCGCTGAACTCGCCCGCGACATGGCCGCCAAGGCCTGCAAGCTGACCGACTGGGAGGACTCGAACATTCTCGACACCCTCGCTTGGGCGCACCACCACTTGGGCGATCACGCCAAGGCGATCGAGATCGAGACCAAGGCGGTCACGCACGCGACGAGCGACGAACAGCGTGAAGCCATGGAGGAAGTGCTCGCGACGTTCAAGAAGGCTGCGGGCGGCCACTAAGATCGACGGCAAGTCCTCTGAATCCGGCATCATCAAGCGGGCGGCCTCACCGGGGTCGCCCGCTCTCTTTTTGTTCTGAGTCAGTTCGAGCAGTCGCAGTGTTTACGCCAGCCCGTGCTCGCCGAGCCAGCGTTCCGCGTCGATCGCGGCCTGGCAGCCCATGCCCGCTGCGGTCACCGCTTGGCGGTAGTCGGCATCGGCCACATCGCCCGCTGCGAACACGCCTTCGAGCTTGGTGTGGCTGCTCCGAGTAGGCAGCACGATGTAGCCCTTGGCGTCGAACTCGAGCCCGGAGCCCTTTAGGAATTTGGTGGTCGGCGTGTGACCGATCGCGACGAACATGCCCTTGACCTCGATCTCGCTCTCCTCGCCGGTCACGGTGTCCTTGAGTCGTATGCCTCGGATGCGGTCCTTCTCATCGGGGAGCACGTCGGCGACCTGCTTGTTCCACAGAACCTCGGCGTTGGGCTTGGACAGAAAGCGCTCCTGCATGATCTTGCTCGCGCGCAGCTCGTCCCGGCGGTGGATCACGCTAACCATGCTGGCGAACTTGGTGAGGTAGATCGCTTCCTCCATCGCGGTGTCGCCGCCGCCGACGACCGCGACGCGCTGGTTGCGGTACGCGGGCAGCGCGCCATCGCAGACCGCGCACGCGGAAACCCCGCCGCCGTTGCGGGCGAGCCGCTGCTCGCTCTCGATGTTCAGCCAGTTTGCAGTAGCTCCGGTTGCGATGACGACCGTGTGCGTGCGCACAACATCGCCGCTGGATGTCTTGAGCGTCATGGGCTTGGTGGTGAAGTCGACCTCGACGATGTCCTGGTCGACCGTCCGCGTTCCAAACCGCTCGGCCTGGTCCTGGAACTTGGCCATCATCTCGGGCCCCTCGACGCCGTCGGGGAATCCGGGGTAGTTCTCGACCTCGGTCGTGAGCATGAGTTGGCCGCCGGGCAGGATGGGTCCGGGGTCTTGCTTGGCCACGCCGACGTAGACCACGGGGTTCAGGTTGGCCCGTGCCGCGTAGACCGCAGCCGTCCAGCCCGCTGGCCCCGATCCGATGATGACGACCTTCTCGACGTCGTGCTTTGCGTTGGTCGTTGCATCACTCATGGGACACCTCGTTCAGCTAAGGCCGGTAGCTGCTGCGCCGAAATGCGATCGCCCGCGGCTTGTACCTACACCGCTCGGCCGTGCGATGTTCCGTCGGTAGCCGCTCACGACACGCCGCCAAACGTTACCGAAGCCGGCCGCTGTCGATCAGGTCCTGCCGAAGCAGCGAAAGCACGGGCGGCCAGAATAAGTAGTCGCGCCCGGGCAGCGCATCGGTCGAGTTCTGCACCTCGTTCGCCCAGTTCTTCTGGCTGTCGGTGCCGACGGAGTACAACACGAACTGGTCGTCGCGCAGCCTGAACGCCACGTCCTCGCCCTTGGGGTTGATGATGACGATCTCGTGCGGCTCGGCGACGTCACGCGCGTTTCGACCCCGTGCGGTGTCGCGAATGGGCACGAAGTACTCGAGCACCGGGTCTCGGCCGTCCACCTTCGCGTTGTTGAGCGGATCGGCATCGATGCGGGGGATGTACCGGGGCCGGGTCGCTGCGAGCGACAGCGGGAACCCGCCGGTGTCTTTGGCAAAGCTCATCACGGCCAGCGAATGGCGGGTGCCGGCCGACTCGGTGATCGCCCGGAGCCTCGCGCGGTACAGGCCCTCGATCTCGGGCACCGCCACAAACACCGCTGCAAACTTGTCGCGGTTGCCCTGAAGCGTCGCGTAGGTGGTGGGCGGCCGCTGAATGGGATCAGACCATGACCTGCTCCAGCGGAAGCGGTAGTCGTCGCCGATGGCCTTGAGCGTGTCGGTGGTCTCAAACCAATTGCCGTGCCGCGATGCCGCGTCCGACCAGCGTGCGTTCTCGCTGAACAACCGCAATGGCCTATCGATCGAGCCCAGCGAAGCGAGCACCGTGCCGAACACGCCGGCACGTGGCCCGCCCCGCTCATCCATCACAAGCGCGATGAGTTGCTCGGCCGCGATCAGATCACCCTCGGGAAAGCGCGCACGCCCCATCTCGAGATAGCCCGCTCGTTCATCGAGCCGAGTGATCAGCGTCGCCACCTTGGTGGTATCGGTCTGCGGGGTTCGGCTGCGGAAATCCAGGTAGTACACGTCGCGGATGCGCTGCTGAAGCTCGCTGATCGCGTCGTAGCCCCAGTTGGCCTCGGCGGCGAATTGGCGGTCTGCGATCTGTCGAGCGAACAGAATGCCGTCGGCCAGCACCTCAGCCGCCGCGTCGGGATTGCCCTCCGCTGCGAGACGGGTGGCCTCGACGTGCAGCAGGCAGACCAACTGATCGAACTTGGGCAGCAGGTGGAACCGCGCGCCCGCGAGCAGCGGCGGATCGCCGGGAATCTCGGTGTACAGCTTCGCCGCGATCAACTCGATGCCGCCCGGCTGCGAAACAAGCGCCTCCTGCCCGTAGGGCTGGGCGAATGCAAATGCTCGGCGGAGATTCTGTTCCTGCGTGACCGACTCGAGCGCATCGAGCATCGCCCGCTGCGGAGCCGCCATGGCCCAAGCCTTGGCAGCGGACCAAGCCGACATCTCCGGCGTCGTCAACTCGGCGGAACGCCGATCCGATACCGCCGAAGGCGCCGGGGCCATCGCGCCCAGCGCGGGCACGAGCACCACGTCCGACCGTGACTCGTGGCGCACCTTCGAGAAGGCTCCGTTCACGCGCTCGATCGGTCCCTGTGCGCTCGCTGGCAATGCTGCGCACGCGAGCGTTACGCCCGCGACGAGCACACCGCAGGTGCGAGCGAAACGGCCACTCGAAAGGGGCCGACGACAGAAGCTTGCTGCTGGATAATTACTTGTTGGCATCACGTCGGCATGGTAGCCGATGCGGGCCGCTCAAGAACGGTGGCACGGGGGTAGCCTGGATGGGCCGCAGAAGAATCAGCCCGCGGTTGAACGCCTGAAACGCAGCGTCGGCCGGGCAACTTCGCTCTCGTCCGCAAGCTCTTGCCTGCCGTCGAGACCGGGCCGACGGTTCTCGTTGAAGAACCGCGAGGGCCGCTCGTCGGTGAGTTGACTGTTGAGCCGTTCCAGTGCTTCTTCTGCGATCTGACGGACCCGCTCTCGGCTGATCCCGACCTCGTCGGCGATCTGCTTGAGCGTCATCGGCTCTTGGCCGTCGAGACCGAACCGCAGCCGCAGGATCGTAGCTTCGCGCTCATCGATCGCCTCCAGCAGCTTGCGGAGTGTCCCGATTTCCTCGTTGTGGAAGACCGGAGCCTCGGGCATCTCGTTGCGGGTGTCTGCGAGCAGGTCGCCCATGCTCATCAGGTCGCCGCTCGAATCCGAGGGCTGACCGATCGGCGACTGCATCGCCTTGATGGCTCTGCGGATGATGCGGATTTTCTTGGCGGGGAGATCCATGGCGCGGGCCAGGTCCTCGACATCCGGCGCGTGGCCAAGCTCGGCTTCAAGCCGGCGCGAGGCGGCCTTCCACTTGGCGATCAGTTCAACCATGTAAGCGGGCACGTGAACCGGCTGCGAGGCGTTGATCAAGGCACGCTTGATGGCTTGCTTGATCCACCACGAGGCGTAGGTGCTGAAGCGGGCTCCCTGCGATGGGTCGAAACCCTCGACAGCGCGCATCAATCCGATGTTGCCTTCTTCAACAAGATCGGTGAGGTGCAGCCCGCGGTTGTTGTACCGTTTGGCAATCGCCACCACGAGACGCAGGTTCGCGCGGATCATCCGCTCGCGGGCCTGCGGGCAGTTGTCGTTGATGATCGCCCAGCCGAGCTCTCGCTCGTCCTCAGCGGTCAACAGCGGCGTCCGCCCGATCTCACGCAGGTATAGCTGCAAATCAGATTGCAACCCTCCGGCCGATGAGGCCGAGGCTCTTACTCCACTCACTTCTCCACCCACCTTCCGCAGCCAGAGGCTGCACCAACGAGTTTAGCACACCCGCTGAAGGCAAAGACATACAAATGTTCGCTCACAGTTGATTTTCGGTTCCATCGGTTTGCATTCATTGGAACTTGACAATGCTTTGTTATCGGTCCTTTATGGGCGCCGAGTCCGATACGCCCAACCGCATCCCCCTTTCTCCACCATTCAACGCCGATACCCCCATGAAAGCTCGGGCATTCAAACGGGTGGTGCTCGCCCAAACACCCCCAAAAACGCCTGTGAAAAACCGGTCTGGGAGCGTCCGGAAACCCTCGCTGTCGCGCTCCGGTCAATAGGGCTGATCCCTCGCGCTCAGCCAGCCGTACCATGTTCTGTGGATCTCACCGACCTTCTCGATGCGTGGCCCTTCGAACCCGGCAAGCTGAACGTTCGGCTCATCACCGGAACCGACGGCGCCGAGAAGCTGCAAATCCGTCTCGACCTCGGGGTTCTCCAGATGAACCTCGATGGCCGGCCCGATGGGCTCGAACCCGCTGGTTATCCGAGCGTTCTCGAATATTTCGAGGCGCTCCACGACTCGGTCACGCAGGGCTCGCCGCCGCCGCCGCCCCGCAGCGAACTGGGCCTGCTCGCGGGCAAGGACGAGGAATCGCCCCAAACCGAGGCATCCGAAGCTTCTGACGGCGGGCCAGTGGATGGCGAGAGCGATCCGTTGGGCGGCTCGCCCGTCTTCGAGCCCGAGCCCGCCGAGGGCCGGTTCGACCTCTCGCCCGCAGATGCCAAGCTCATTCGCGACGAGACCGTGCAGGTCTACCACCGCTATGTGGCGCTGCTGGTCTTGGAGGACTTCGCGCGAGTGATCCGCGATACGACCAAGAATCTTCGCGCGCTCGAGTTCATGGCCACGCACGCACAGACCGAGGCCGACCGTCAGAGCATGGAGCCGTACCGCGCGTACATCACCATGATGCAGGCCCGGGCCTTAGCCGGGCAAGCGCTCGATGCCAACGAGCCAAAGGCCGCGGTGCTCGCGATCGATCAGGCGCTCGACTCGCTGCGCGAGCACTTTGCCAATCGAGGCGACGGCGATGCCTTCGACCAAGCGGGCGAGGTGCAGGCGCTCCGAGCTATGCGCGCCTCGCTCATTCCTAAGCTGCCTGTGAGCCTCAAGACCGAGCTTCAGCAACGCTTGAGCGAGGCGCTCGAATCTGAGAACTACGAGCTCGCCGCCATCTTGCGCGACGAACTCGGCCAGCTCACCGAGTAGCCCCCGCCATCGCCGGGCCACGCTTGGCCAGCACCGCCAAGAGCGTCAGATCCGCGGGCGTAATGCCCTCGAGCCGGCGCGCCTGTCCGAACGTGTCAGGCCGAAACTTGGCGATGGCCTGCGCCGCCTCCGTGCGCAAGCCGGGCAGTGCTGCTTCGTGCATCCAAACGGGCACCGGTGAACGCTCCATCGAGTCGTGGCGCTTGACCTCGGCGTGCTGACGGGTGATGTACGCCTCGTACCGCGCATCGGCGTGCGCGCTGAACCAGACATCACGCCCGATCGCGTCCACGCCTCCAAGACGCACCACCCCGGGATGCCCTGCTACCGCCTGCCGAAGCGTGTCCACACTCGATTCCGTCCGCCTGAGCACATCCGCCAACGGCTTTCGTTCCACTCGTGTATCGGCGATGGCCTTGGCGACCGCGTCGCGCTGGGTTCGGCGCTCTCTGAACAGCCGTTTCCGCTGCGCACCGCGATCGGTTGTGCCAAGCAGTCCCAATTCGATCGCCACCGGCGTGAGCCGATCCGCTGCGTTGTCGCCGCGCAGCAGCAAACGATGCTCGGCCCGGCTCGTGAACATCCGGTAGGGCTCCACGGGCGTCTTGGTCACCAGGTCATCAAACAGCACGCCGATGTACGCCTGATCGCGCCCGAGCACGAACGGATCAAGACCGCGCGCCGATCGGACCGCGTTGACGCCCGCGACGAGGCCCTGCGCCGCCGCTTCTTCGTAGCCGCTTGTGCCGTTGATCTGACCCGCGAGAAACAGACCGGGCACCAGCTTGGTCTCGCCGGTGGCGCGGATCTGGTGCGGGCGGACCATGTCGTACTCCACGGCGTACCCGTAGCGGATGATCTTCGCGTGCTCGCAGCCGGGCATTGTGCGCACAAGGTGGTCCTGCACATCCCTGGGCAGGCTCGTCGCGATGCCGTTGCAGTACACCACGTTGGTCTCGTGGCTTTCGGGTTCGAGAAACACGCCGTGCTGCTCGCGCTCAGCAAAACGCACAACCTTGTCCTCGATGCTCGGGCAGTACCTCGGCCCGGCTGAATCGATCTGCCCAGAGAACATCGGAGCGCGATGGATGTTGGCGCGGATCGTCGCGTGCGCCTCAGCGGTGGTGTGCGTCTGCCTGCACGGCACCTGCTCAAGCACGGGGAACTGCGCTGGCAGGGTCAGATCGCTGAACCGGATGGGCTCGCTGTCGCCGTGGTCCGCAGGCAGGTTGTCCCAGTCGATGGTGTCACGCGCGAGCCTTGGCGGGGTGCCGGTCTTGAGCCGGCCCAGCTCAAAGCCGAGCGTCGCGAGCGCCGCCGAGATGGCGCTGACAGCGCCTTCGCCCACGCGTCCGCCGCTGGTCTGGTCGGAGCCCTGGTGCATCAGGCCTCGCATGAACGTGCCCGTCGTCAGCACGACCGACCGTGCGCACAGCACGAGCTGACCGCCCTCGCCAGGGGTAATGGTGACACCGCTCGCACAGCCTTGGTCGTCTGTTTCGATGCGGTCGACGGTTCCCGCGATGACCTCGATCTCGCGGCGGTCGGCAATCAGCGCTCGCACGCACCGGGCGTACGCCACGTTGTCGCTCTGGCACCGTGGACCCCACACCGCTGGCCCCTTGGAGCGGTTGAGCATTTTGAAATGAATGCCGGTGGCGTCGGCAGCCAAACCCATGAGCCCGCCGAGCGCATCGATCTCGCGCACGAGTTGGCCCTTGGCGAGCCCCCCGATCGCCGGGTTGCAGCTCATCTGCCCGATCTTGGCTGGGTCGAGCGTGACCAGTGCCACGCGCGCGGGGCGCACGTCGTCACCGAGCAGGTTGGCCGCAGCCCACGCGGCTTCTACGCCGGCGTGCCCGCCCCCCACCACGATGACATCGAACGCCCGTGTGCGCATGGACGAAGCGTATGCCCCTCCAAGCCAGGGTCATCGAGCATCAGCTTGTCAGGTGTGGGCTGGCTTTAGGCGACCACGCTGTGGTCGGCGAGGCGTTCCATCAGCATTCGGCCGCGAGCGGTCAGCGCGACGCTCTGGTCGCGTTTGGACTCGATGTAGTCGTGCTGCACGAGCTGCTCGCGGAAGGGCCACCACTGGTCGCCAAACCCGAGCCAGAGGGCATCCTCGAAGCACCGGTGCCTGTTGGCGGCCAGGCATTCGAGCCCCCGCCGAAGCCAACTTGTTTGTTCTGCGGACAACTGCATCCCCAAACTCCCTACTTGCTGCGTGAGCCGTCGAATCGCTGGGCAGCTTTGCCCGCGTCCCCCGTACCCATGCGGGACCCGTTACCGGGAGGGGCCACAAAGCGCCACTCCCCCCTTTTGCCTCCGCGCCATCTGGCTCGCTATCGGGCCTTGGGCGCGGCATTGACCCCCGAGATGCCCGGCTGGCACCCTTCCCCCGGCGGTCAACGCTACAGGTTGTTCGTGATTGCGGGCCGCGAGTTGCAGCGGATTGCCCAAACCTCTGAAACCGTCCCCCACGATCGCCATTCGTTCGTAAAAAACCAGGCGATAGCCGAGAGTCGTGCTCGTCCAAGTGCCCTCGCTCGCGCTTCGGGCTCGTCGGAGCGGGCCGAACGCTGGTCCGCTCCCTAGTGGGCGTTGCGGTGAATGAACCCGCGAACCACGGTCAGAGCCAGGATTTTGATATCGAACCAAATCGACCAGTGGCGCACGTAGTGCAGGTCGTATTGCAGCCGCTTCCTGAGCGAAGTATTGCCGCGCATGCCGTTCACCTGCGCCCAGCCCGTAATGCCCGCCTTAACGTGCTGGCGGAGCATGTAGCCGCGCCAGTCGTCGCGGAATCGGCTGATCAGTTCGGGGCGTTCGGGTCTTGGCCCGACGAGTGACATCTGGCCCTTGAGCACGTTCAGAAGCTGCGGCAGCTCATCGAGGCTGGTCTTGCGGAGGAACTTTCCGACGGGCGTGATGCGTGGGTCGTCGCGCTGGGTCCACTGGTCGTCGGTGTAGCCGCCGTACTTCTCGTCCTCGACGTGGAACATGGTGCGGAACTTATAGATCTTGAACGTCTCGCCGCCGATCGAAACCCGCCGCTGTTTAAAGATCACCCGCCCCGGCCCGCTCAGTCGGACGGCGATCGCGCACGCGAGCATGACCGGGCTGAAGACGAGAAGCCCGAGGCTCGCACCCATAATGTCGAGCGCACGCTTCGAAACCCCGCCGAGCCCGTACAGCGGGCACTCGCGGACGCTCAGGATCGGCATGCCCTCGAGTTCGCTGACAGCCATTGCGCTGGGCAGGTACCTCGGCTGGACGTCCGGGATGATGCGCACGTCGAGAGCGAAGCGGTTGAGCCTGGCGAGCACCTCGGGCAGGGCGCTGGCCTGGCTGTTGGGCAGGCAGATGTAGACCGAATCGATCGGGTGCTCGTCGAGCGTGCGTTCGAGGTCATCGAGGCCGTCGTACACAGGTCGGCCCATGACCTCGCTGCGTTTGGTCTGTTCTCGGTGCGAGACGAAGTACACCACCTTGATACCCGTCCAACTGTTGCGCTCGACTGTTCGGCACGCGATGTGTCCGAGCCGGCCCACGCCGATGATCGCGACGTGCCGAAGGTTCCAGCCCCGGCTGCGCAGCCAGCGAAGGCCGACACGGAACACCATCCGGTGCAGGCCCATCGTCAGCGGAAGCAGCAGCCCGAGCAGCGCCAGGTGGAACCGGCCTTCGTTGAGTGCCTTGTTGTCGACGAGCCAAAGCACAACGACCGCCGCAGCAAAGGTCAGCACCGAGCCCCGCAGCACGCCGAGCTGCTCGCGCATGAGCGAGCCGTCACGCTGCGGCCGGTACAAGCCGTTCATCTGGAACGCGACCAACAGAATCGGCGCGACGAAGAACGCGATCGGGTTCTTGATCCAGCTCTCCCACTGCCCGGGCCAGTCGGGGAAGTAGCCGAACGTGCGCACGCGGTGGAGACCCCACGCGGCGTAGCACGCCAGCGACGCAACCACACCGTCGGAGGCAGCGAGCAGCGCGACAAAGAGTTGGTGTTGTTGCTTGACCATCGGGGCCTTCCCTGCC
>CAYGSG010000067.1:0-15485 GCA_964352615.1 uncultured Phycisphaeraceae bacterium | reverse complement strand
GGTCATGGCGAGAGGAGGGTATGGGCTCCGTTCAGGATGAACGAGGCTTGCCCGGCTGGATTTGGGGTCTAGAGTTGCTGCCCCGCCCACCGAGAGCGGGAAAAGTCCCGTGTAGTGCGCCCGGAGCGACGATGCCGACGATCAACCAGCTCATCCGCAACCCCCGCCGTTCGCCCAAGGCCAAGTCGAAGGTCCGCGACCTTCAGCAGTGCCCCCAGCGTCGCGGCGTGTGCTTGCTCGTCAAGACGATGACCCCCAAGAAGCCCAACTCCGCGCTGCGGAAGATGGCCCGTGTACGCCTCAGCAACGGCAAGGAAGTCACCGCCTACATCGGCGGCGAGGGCCACAACCTGCAAGAGCACTCGATCGTGCTCGTGCGTGGCGGCCGCGTCCGCGACCTTCCGGGTGTTCGATACCATATCGTTCGCGGTGCGCTCGACACGCTCGCGGTCGAAGGCCGTAAGAAGGGCCGCTCGAAGTACGGCGCCAAAAAGGGCAAGGGCTAAAGCAGCCTCCGTCCGTCCAACTATCGAGAGAAGCCAGACATTTCACGAATGGCGAGTAATCGCGGCGGGTCGTGTTGGCCCCAAGCGGTGAACCGTCCGCTCCAAAGTGGAGCGCAAGCCAGGAGACACCATGCCCCGCAAGTTCACCGCCAGCGAAGAGCAACTGCGTCCCGATCCCCGGTTCGACGACATCGTGCTGGCCAAGTTCATCAACTGCATCATGTACGACGGCAAGAAGTCCGTCGCCCAGCGCGTGATGTACAACGCCATGGATGAGATCCAGGCCCGCCTTGCCAAGATGGACGACCCCGACGCTCCCAAGGAAGCGATCGAGGTCTTCCGCATGGCGATCGAGAACGCCAAGCCGTTCGTCGAAGTTCGCTCGAAGCGCATCGGCGGTGCGAACTACCAGGTGCCCATGCAGGTCAACCGCAAGCGTCAGCAGGCGCTGGCGTTCCGCTGGCTGATCAACGCGTGCCGCAGCGAGAAGGGCCGGGAGATGCATCTGCGCGTGGCCGACGAGCTGATCGCCGCCGCCCGCAAGGAGGGCAAGGCCCTCCAGAAGCGCGAAGAGACGCACCGCATGGCCGACGCGAACAAGGCGTTCGCCCACTTCGCCTGAGCGGCCTGATAAGCCAACCTCGAGAACTCTTGAGAGCCCCGCCCAACCGGTGGGGCTCTTTTCATTTGAGAACACGGACTGGTGGGCCGAGGTATACAGGGCCATGCCGCCCGCGATCAAGGACCGATCCACGCCGCGCTTCCCGCTGCTCCAACGGCTGCTGACGATCGCGTCGGCGGTTCTGCTGGTAGTGCTCGCAGCGAGCGATCTGTGGTCGTGGTGGGCGCCCGCGCCGTCGGGCTCGCTGCTCGATCTGCCTTGGATGCTGCTGAACTTCATGGCGATGCTCACCAGTTCGTTCTGGCTGTACGCAGCGATTCCGGCGATGGTCGGCTTGGCGATGGCCGTCGTGTGGAAGCGACGCAAGACCGCCGCGGTGTTGCTGCTCGCACTCGTGTATGCCTCCGGTCCGTGGGCTTGGTCTTTCGTGAGGCCGCTGGCGGAGCCCTCACCGGGTTCGATCACGATCATGAGCGCCAACGTGCTGTACAGCCGGGCCGACACGGCTCGGTTGGATGAACAGATCAGCGCGGTCGATCCCGACGTGCTGGTGTTTCAAGAGGTCGACACGATCATGGTCGACAAGCTCGCAGCCAGGCTCAGCGAGCGCTACCCGTTCAGCGTTTCGGTCCCGCGCACTGATGCCTTCGGGCAGGCGACGTTCAGCAAGCTGCCGTTCGTGAGAGAGCCCCGGCTTGAAGTGCCGTCAATCAGCGAGGCGAGCGGCGGCCTGCCGCAGATCGTGGTAACGGTCGAGGTTGGTGGGAAGACCATCGAGATCCACAACGTACACACGCTGCCGCCGATCACTGGCAGTTTCATGGTGCGCCAGCACCGCCATGCCCGAGCGATGGCGGAGATCGAGTCGGACGCGGACGCAGTCATCCTTGCGGGCGACTTCAACAGCCCCGAGCGGGGCTCGGTCGTGCGCCTCATCCGCGCGCACGGGTACGATTCGGTACACGCCAATCGCGGGCGCGGTCTGGGCTCGAGCTGGCCCGATCCAGAGCGCCGGTCGAAGATCACGTTCCTCGGCCTGCGCACACGCATTGACCATCTGCTTTTTGCGGGTTCACTGGTCTGCACCGACCAAGGGGTTACCGAGGGTATTGGTTCGGACCACCGGCCCGTATGGGCAAGCTTTGAGTTTAGCGAGTGACTTCGCTGGTCACGCTTTCATGGTGTGCGCGGCGCTGTCCCATTCTTCCGCGAGCACGCCCCAGCCGAGGCGATCCGTCGGGCCGAACCCCTCGACGAAGTAGTCCCGCCGTTGGCGCACTTCTGCAACGAGCCCCAGCTTGGTGGGCACTCTGCTTGAGGCAGCGTTCTCCGCCGAGCAGTAGATGCGAACACGCTTCAGACCTAACCCGCCCTTTGCCTGCGGCTTGAACAGCCAACTCAGCAAGTGTGCGGTCGCTTCGGTCGTGATGCCCCGGCCTCGGCGGGTCGAACGCATCCAGTACCCGACCTCGCACGACGCGGTGTCGCTGCGTACATCATGGAAGCCGTTCCCGCCGAGAAGTTCCCCCGTCTCACGGTCAAACACACCGAGCCCGAGGCCCTTAGCCGAGTCCAGGTCGCGGACCGCCTCAAGCTGCTTGGCGATGTACAGGACAGTCTGGTGCAAAGCGTGATGGTCCTTGGCGGCCCAGGGCACCCAGGGCGCGAGCGTTGAGCGGTCGGCGTTGATCGCATCAAACAGCGCCTGTGCCTCGGATAGCTCAAACGGGCGGAGCGCCAACCTCGGCGTCTGGATGTTCACGCTCAGGGGCCTCGGGGCCTTCCAGCTTTCGCCGAGCCCGGTGTCGGTCTCGCTTTGGCAGTGCGTCATGCGGCCAGTCTACCCGGTGCTTCTACCATGCAGCGTGCCGACGGACCATCCCATCCAGCCCAACCCCGCGAGCCGGCACCACCGCCAGGCGATTCTGCCCATGGTCGGCGCGCGCGGGCAAGACCACCTCGCCCGTGCGCATGTCTGGATCGTCGGCTGCGGGGCGCTCGGGTGCGCCGCTTCGGACCAACTCGCACGCGCGGGCATCGGCACGCTTACCCTCATCGACCGCGACGTGGTGGACTTGACCAACCTCCAGCGGCAGACGCTGTTCACCGTACAGGACATCGACAGGCCCAAGGCATCCGCGGCCAGGGACAGGCTGAACGCCATCGACCCGGCCCTCGATCTTCGCGCGAGTAACGCGGACTGCACGCCAGCGCTCATCGAGCAACTGCTTGAGGTCGGCAGGCCCGATGCAATCCTCGACGGCACGGACAATTTCCAGACGCGATACCTGCTCAACGACGCATCGGTCCGCGAGCGCATCCCGCTTGTCTACGGCGGTGTGATCGCCAGCCGGGCGATGTGCATGGCCCTGCATCCCGCCGCCAGCCCCTGCCTGAGGTGCATCGAGCCCTCGCTACCCACCCCGGGAACGATCGAAACGTGCGATACCGCTGGCGTGCTCGCGGCTGCGGTGCAGATCGCAGCGTCGATGCAGGCGTGCGAAGTGCTGAGGTTGCTGCTGGGAAGGTCGGACGGATCGTGGCTTGTTGAGCAGGACGTGTGGGAACGCACGCACCGTCGGATTGACATGACCGCTGCGCGCGATGAGAGCTGCCCGTGCTGTGGGCTCGGACGTTATGAGTTTCTGGACGAACGGGCCGCGCCACCGCCAGTCGTGCTGTGCGGCCGGGGCGCGGTGCAGATCGCGAGCAGGAGCCAGGGCGACATCGACATGAACGTGCTCGCCGATCGGCTCCGTGCGCACGGCCCGACCACGCACGAGGACAGCGTTCTCCGCTGCACACTTCCAGCAGAACGAGCCGACGATGCGGCGGGTTCGTTGAGCCTGCTGGTTTTCCCTGATGGCCGGGCGCTGGTGCGGGGCACGTCTGATCTCGTGCGCGCACGGGCGGTCTATGCTCGATACGTCGGCACCTAAAAAACCGGCGAAGGAGACAGCATCATGGGCCAACTCGGCACGATCATTCAGCAGCTCTCGGGCCCTTCGTTCGGTTACGCCGAGGGGCTGCTCAAGGACATCAAGCCCGACCGCTTCGCGCGGTACACCTCGCCGGGCGGTACGACGGTCAGCACCAACCATCCCGCATGGCAGATCGGCCACCTCGCGATCTACCCGGCCAAGGTCTCGCAGGCCTGCGGGCTCAAGCTCGAAGGCGTCAGCAACTCCGAGCAGGACCTCGCGCTGTTCGAAGCGGGCAAAGACTGCCAAGACGATGCCAAGGGCTCCATCTACCCGGCCAAGGACGAGCTGACGGGCAAATTTTTCGACGGCTACCGCAAGCTCGTCGCAGCGTGCGCTGAGGCCAGCGACGAGTTCATGGCCCAAGGCCACGAGGGTTCGGAAGGCATGCGAGAGCGCTTCCCGACGCGGGCATCGCTGCTGAGCTTCATGGTCTCCGGGCACATCATGATGCACCTGGGCCAGATCAGCACGTGGCGTCGGTGCGAGGGCATGGGCTCGGCGATGTGAGCGGCTGGTCTACGCGCGCACGAACGGGTTCGATGCCTTCTCTTGGCCGATGGTGGTCGCCCCGCCGTGCCCAGGCAGCACGAGGGTCTGATCGGGCAGCGCGTACAACCGGTCGCGGATCGAACTGAACAACTGGTCTTGATCGGCCCCGGGCAGGTCGGTGCGGCCGACCGAGCCCTCGAAGAGCGCATCGCCCCCGATGAGCACGCTCGATCCTGCGTGGTACAGCGCCACGCTCCCCGGCGAATGGCCGGGCACGTGGATCACTTGCCAGGCTCGCTCGGCTGCCGGGTCGTCACCGATCGAGATTGCTTCGTCGTGCGCGAGCAGGCGGGCCGCGGCGGGTGTGGTGCTCGGGAGTCCGGCGGCGGCCGACAGGTTGAGGGCCGGGTCGAGCAACCACTGCTGCTCGTCGCGATGGATCCAGATCGGGACCGGGCCGATGGCTTCAAGGAGGTCCCGCACGCCGGCGATGTGGTCCACATGAGCGTGGGTCAGCACGACGGCGCGTGGCGTCAGCCCGTGCTCGCGCAGGTGGTCGACCATCGGGCCGGGCTTAGCCCCGACGTCAACGCACCAGCAGTCGTGGGGCGTAGGCCCGCCCGGAAAGTTGACCACGAAGCAGTTGGTCTGCCATGGCTCGCTGAGCACGAACGCGGCGATCTGCGGGCGATTCGGGTCGGAGGCGCCGGCTGAGCCGTTTGGTTTGGCTGGGGTATCGGTCACGAGGCCGACTGTAGCTACACTGGTCGGGCGGGGTTGATGGTGGGGGCGGGCCGAGGAGCCAAGCCGATGGTGATCCGCAACATTCACGACACACCGACCAAGCCCGTTGATATGCCCGGCGTGAGCGGCGCCTCGATGGCCGTCATGGTCGGACGCGAGGACGGGGCGCCCAACTTTGCGCTGCGCCACTTTGAAATCGCCTCAGGCGGCCACACACCTAGGCACGCCCACGACTACGAGCACGAGGTGTTCATCGTCGAGGGTGGGGGCACGGTGCTGCTCGGGGGCGAGGAGCGGCCCGTGCGCGCAGGCGATGTGATCTACGTTCCCGCCGACAGCGAGCACCAGTTCAAGGCCCAAGAGAACGCCCAGGGCGGGGTCGGGCTGCGGTTTCTGTGCCTGGTGCCTATGAGCCGAAACTGCGGCGAGTCGACGCCAGGAAGCTGATTGAATCGGCCGAGCGAAGGAGCATGCATGCCGCCAGCAGATCGAAAAGAGACGACGGGGATCATCATCGCCAGCTATGTGGTCGCGGGCCTGCTCGCTCTCGTGCTGCTCGGGTATGGCGCGTGGCGCAACGATGTAGCGGTGTCGGCAATCGGGGTGCTCGGGCTCATCGTCGTTGGTGCTTCGGCGCCGTTCAGCTTCGCGGGGCGCTCCGACACCAAGGACGACATGCTCAGCCTGCTGCACGAGATCAACCACTCGATCCAGCGGTTGTGCGATCAGCAGTCGCTCTCGGACGATGCACGCCGAGTGCTCAACCGCGACAACGAACGCCAACTGCTTAAGGCAGCGATCGATCAGGACATGCGTCAGGGGGACTACGACGCAGCGTTGGTGCTCGTGCACGAACTCGCCGAGCGGTTCGGGTATCGGGCCGATGCCGAGGAGATGCGCACGCGGATCGAAGCAGAGCGTTCGGAACAGGTCGAGACGGATCTGTCGAACGCGGTGGCGCAGCTCGATGGGCTCATCACGCAGCGGCGCTGGGACGAAGCGCGGGCCGAGGCCGACCGGATCGGACGGCTGTTCCCCAACGCCAGGCGTTCCAAGGGTCTGATGGGTCGAATCGACCACGCCTTCGGGCAGTATCGGCTCGATCTGGAGCGAAGGTTCTTGCAGGCGGCGGGCGAGGAACGGATCGACGACGCCATGACGCTGCTGACCGAGCTTGATGCGTACCTGTCGGTCCACGAGGCCGAGCAGTTCAAGGAGGTCGCGCGCGGGGTGATCGGCAAAGCCCGCGAGAACCTTGGAGCGCAGTTCAAGCTGGCGCTACGCGACCATCAGTACCGCAAAGCCGTGGTAGTAGGCCAGCAAATCATCGAGCAGTTCCCCAACTCGCGCATGGCCGACGAGGTGCGGTCGATGCTCGATGACCTGCTCCGCCGAGCCGCAGCGGCCGACGCCCTCTAAGCAGCGGGCTCGTCGTCTGGTTTGGGGTCAACCACGCCATCGGCTGGTGGCGAGTGGTCTTGCGGCGACCGCCAAACATGGATGACCAGCACCGCGATCCCGACGATCAGGTACAGGTCCGCGATGTTCGAAACGTAAGGCCAAAGCTCGGGATTGCCCCCGGGCCACTTGAGGCCAAAGGGCATCTGCACGCCCGGAAGCGGATGCAAAAAGTCTCGAACGCAGGCGTACATCAGCCGGTCGTAGAGGTTGCCTAGCCCGCCGCCAAGCACAAGCCCGATCGCGGTGTGCACAACCCATTGGCGGCGGTGCGTCCACCGGCTAAAGCCGAACAGCGCAAAGCCCACCGCCCCGAGCGTGAACGCGACGAACACCCACCGCTGACCCGCAGCGATGCCGAAGACGGCGCCGCGGTTGAGCACCAGCGTGAAGTCCAGCAGGCCCGGGACCGCTTCGACCGGATCGTGCAGCGGGATGACCGCGCCGGGGCCGCGCGGCGAAGCAGACGCAGCGATCACCTGCTGGCGATCCAGCACCACGGGCCGGCCGGCGACCTGTTCGAACGCCACCGATTTGCTCCACAGGTCGGTGCCCAGCGCCGCCAAGGTCACCGCGACGAGCAGCACCCATGCCAGCGCCGAACGGCCAGCGGGAAATAGGGGCGCTGCGTTGGCGTGCTTGCCGCTCACCTGCGGAAGCCGCGATCGCTCGCGCGGGCTGCTTCGATGGACAGCTTCGCCCAGGGCAGTTCTTCCAGCCGATCTTCGCTGATGGGCTGGCCCGTCTGCTCGCAGAGCCCGAACGTGCCGACTTGGATCCGCTTCAGCGCCGCGTCGATCTCGCGGATCAACTGCCGATCGGCGTCGGCCATGCCAAGGCTGATGCTCTGTTCGGTGGTGTCAGACCCCTGCTCGGCCGAGTGCTGGGGCAGGTTCGATAGCGACCCGGACTCACTCTTGAGCGCCTGGAACTCGAGGTTGTCCAGTTCGCCAACGAGCACGCGCCGCTTGTCCAGCAGAATGGCTTTGTACTTGTCGAGTTGTCGCTTGTTGAAGGGCGACTTCCTGGGCTTGTCGCCCGCTGCTTCGAGAACCAAGGCTTCTTCCGCAACGGTGTTCTTAGGCCCCGAAGCGATGAGCGGCGCGCGACGCTTGAGCCCCGGCCCGAGCAACGGCCCGCCCGGGGGCACGAACTTGGGAATCTCGACCTTGACTCTGACGCGCCGGCTGACTTTCTTCGCGACGACCGTGATGCCCTTGGGGCCTGCCTTTGTCTCGGCTGCGGCTTGGGCTTCGGTCTGCTTGGCAGCGGGCTTAGCCGGTGTTTTTTTGGCAACCGGCTTCTTCGCGGGTGCCTTCTTGGCTGCGATCTTCTTGGTCACGGGCGCCTTCTTTGAGGCAGCCTTCGTGGCCGAAGATTTATTAGTCGGTGCCTTCTTCGCAGTGGGCTTCTTCGCTGGAGCCTTCTCAGCAGCAGCTTTCTTGACAGGTGCCTTCTTCGGAGCGGATTTCTTACTGGCCGCCTTCTTGCTTGTGGGCTTCTTGGCGGGTGCGGTTGTTGTGGCGGCTTCTTCGGACCCGGCGGCCTTCGGTGCGGCCTTCTTCGCAGGAGCCTTTTTGGCCGACGCCTTCTTGGCAGAAGACTTCTTCGCCGCAGCCTTTTTAGCTGGAGCCTTCTTGGTCGTGCCCTTGGCCGACTTGGCCGATTTGGAAGTGGTCTTCTTCGCCATGTCCGATGGCCCCCGCGCCTGTAGAGACGCTCTGTGGGTCGCGCGTCAGTGAGCGAAAATCACTCGCATCGCGTGCCCATAGGGGTTTCACGCGTGCTCCCTGACCGCGCCCAAGGCTCGCTAAGAGCCTGCGAAGTCGGGGCCAAGCGTAGGAATCGGGCGAGCGCGTGTCAATGCCGCTAGGCCGGTTCTGGGGCCTGAACAGACGTTTCGGGAGCCTGCACCTCTTGGTAGCGCCCGAGCTTGCGGAACCGTTCAAAGCGCCGCTCGACGAGCGTCTCGGCAGGCACGTCCTTGAGGGCCCGGACTGAATCAACCACCCAGCGTTCGATGGTGGCAGCGGTCTGGGCGGGGTCGCGGTGGGCCCCGCCAGCGGGCTCGGGCAGCACGTCCTCGATGATGCCGAGCTTGAGGTTGTCCCGGGCTGTCAGGTGCAGGGCCTGGGCCGCAGCCGAGTTGTTCCGCTCGTTGGCCTGCTTCCAGAGGATCGCGGCACAGCCCTCGGGGCTGATGACCGAGTACCAGGCGTTGGCCAGCATCGCGACCCGGTCGGCCACTGCGATGCCCAGCGCCCCGCCCGAGCCGCCCTCGCCGATGACCAGGCTCACGATCGGCACCCTAATAACGGACATCTCGCGGAGGTTCACCGCTATGGCTTCCGCCTGGCCGCGTTTCTCGGCTTCAAGACCCGGGTAGGCACCGGGCGTATCGACGAATGTGACAATCGGCACGCCGAACTTCTCAGCCAGCTTCATCTTCGCCAGCGCCTTGCGGTAGCCCTCGGGGTGCGCACAGCCGAAGTGGCAGTCGAGCTTCTCTTGCGTGCTCTTGCCCTTTTGATGGCCGACCACGAGCACCTTGAATTCGCCGATGCGGGCAAAGCCCGTCACGATCGCGGGGTCGTCGCCGTAGCGGCGGTCGCCCGAGAGCTCGGTGAAGTCTCGGCCGAGCATCTTCAGGTAGTCGCGGGTCTGGGGCCGATTGGGATGCCGCGCCACACGAACGGTGTTCCACGGGCTGAGGTCGGTGTATAACTCCTTGAGCAGCTTGGACCGCTGCTCACGGAGCGAGGAAAGCTCGCCGTTGACGCTGCCCGATGCCTCGGCGTCGGCGATCTTGCGATCGAGCTCAACGATGGGCTTCTCGAATTCCAGCTGGTAAAACGTGGACATGGTCGCGGGCATGGTAGGGCGCTCGCAGCCGAGCCCGGGAGTGAGCCATGACCGCACCAAACCCGACCTCGCGTGCTCCGAAAGGCCTCGAAAGGTCGTTGGTCTGCATCGGTGGTGGGACGATGGCCAGCGCTGTCGTGCTTGGGGGCCTCTCGGCGGGGGCGCTGGATGCAGCACGAGTGAGCGTGGCGGACCACAGCGAGTCCAAGCTCGATGCGTTCAAGCAGGTGGGCTGCAACGCGGCCACCTCGGCCGCAGCACTGCTAGCAGATGCCCCTGCCGACGCGGTGGTCCTGCTGGCCGTCAAGCCTCAGTCGCTGGGGGGGCTGGCGAAGGAGTTGGCGGGGCTTCTCGGTAATCGCACCGTGCTCTCGATGCTCGCCGGGGTAGGCACCTCGCAGGTGCGAGCCGCGCTCGGAGGCGGGTGCCGGGTTGTGCGCACCATGCCCAACACCCCGGCCAAACTCGGCAGGGGCGTGACGGGCATCGTCGCGGGGGAGGGCGTGAGCGATGCCGACCTGGCGATGGCCCGCACGCTGTTTGAAGCAGTCGGCACGGTCCACATGCTCGCGGACGAATCGCACATGCCGATCTTCACATTGCTGTCTGGCTCGGGGCCGGCGTATGTGTTCTACCTCGCTGAGGCGCTCGAACGGGGGGCGATCGAACTCGGGCTGCCCGCTGGGCAAGCGCGAGCCATCACCGCCGAGATGATCGCGGGGGCATCGGCGTTGCTCGCCCAGTCGGCCCGGTCGCCTGCCGAGCTTCGCGCCTCGGTCACGAGCAAAGCGGGCGTGACCGCTGCAGCGATCGGCGAACTCGACCGCGAGCGCGTGATGGAGTCGTTCAGCCGGGCTCTGGCTGCGGGCGTGGCCAGGGACGCGGAACTGGCCAGCGGCGCGGGCAGCGCTTAGAAGTCCCGCCGAACGAAGATAATCAGGCAGAGCCCAAGGACCGCGACCTCGAACATGAGCGAGGTGCCCAGCACCCAGAACTCGGAACGCGACCGGAACCGTTCTTGTAGACGGAGGTTGGCCTCGTTCTGATCGATCACGACTTCCTCGTCGTTAAGGTCGAAGGTGGGTTCCTCCGACTCATCCGGCAGTTCGCTGAGGTCGATCAGCCACCGCTCGAGCAGCGCGGATGTCTCGCCCGTCTTGGGCAGCACGGTCTTGGTTGCGTACACCAGAGTAAGCCAGGGGGCCATTTTCTCGCGTGTGACTTCGGTTTTGGCGACGCGGTCCATGTTCCGCTGTATGAACGGGTTCCGCCCAAGAATCTCATCCTCGCTTGGGACCCAGTTGTCCGGGTACTCCTGCGTGGTGGTGTTCGCTTTGATGAGCAGCTTGGAGGTGTTTGTGCGCATGAGTTCGAGGCGTTTGTTCTCGCTCTCGATGCGAAGCTCCATCTGCGTATCGATGGACTGGAGAATGCCGTCGGCCATGTTGACCAGGAAGAGACAGGCCCACAGAAGCACTGTTACCAGAAGCGACGTGATGGTGGATTTCGAGATCAGCCCGATCAGCGCGCACACGCAGAAGAGGTAGCTGAAAAAGATCACGACGATTGGGACCGCTAGAAACAGCCGTGGCTCCCACACGCCGGCCCGCAAGCCGAAAACCATGAACGAACCGATGCTGAAGACGAGCACCTGCAAGCCGACAAACATCAGACCCGTGGCGTACTTGGTCAGGAACAGGCGGACACGCCCGATGGGCTTACTCAGCACCGACTCGATCGAGCCGCCCTCGATCATGTCAGGAATGATGCCCGCGGTCGAGACCAGCGCGAGGATCATCGCGACCCAGGTGAGCCAGAGCGAGATGCCGAGGTTGGCAAAGAGCCCTTTGTAGAACAGCTCTTTCGAGATCATGTCGGAGTTGACCGGAATGAACTCGAGCGTGAACCCGAACACGCTCACGCCGTTTGGGCCGATCCCGAGGGCAGCAAGAATCAGAATCACCAGCCCGCTGAGCAGCATCGTGATCCAGAACAGCTTCTTGGCGTTGAGTTCGCGGTAGGCGTCGAGGAAGATCGCGCCGGTCTGCATCAGGATCATGGTCTGGCCTCCATGTGCATTCGGCCTCGTTTGTTAGGCCCGGCGCCGGGGCCAGAGTCTTCACCCACAGCATCGAGGAACAACTGTTCGAGCGAGGGCCTGTACGCGCGCACCCCCTTGACGATGATCTGGCTGGCGCGGAGGCGATCGATCACCGGCTGCATGCGGGCAGGATCTTCGGTGGGGATGCTCGCGATGCCGGCTTGGACGCTCACGTCTTGCATGTCCGAAAGCAGCGCCGCGGCACTCTGGTCATCGCCGACGAAGCTGACCTCGTATCGGCGGTGGGGGGCGGTCAGGTCGTCCAGCGAGCCCTGCTGACGGACCTCCCCCTGCACCATGATCGCGACGCGGTCGCAGACCATCTCAAGCTCGCTCAGCAGGTGGCTGTTGATGAGCACGGTCTTGCCCCGGTCGCGGATGGTGCGGACGACATCTCGGATGTCCTTTCGGCCCACGGGGTCGACGCCGTCGGTGGGTTCGTCCATCAAGATCAGATCAGGGTCGTTGATCATGGCTTGGGCGATGCCGACGCGCTGGCGCATGCCCTTGGAGTACTGCTTGATCTTGGTGTCGGCCCACCGCCCCATGCCCACGAGGTCGAGCATCTCGCCGATGCGGCGCTTGCGTTCGGCTCTGGGTGTGCCCGCTAGCGCACCGAAGTAATCAACGATCTGCGCGCCGGTCAGGTACTCCGGAAAGCGGTGGTGCTCGGGCAGGTAGCCGACTTTGGTAAGCGTGGCTTTGTGCCCGATGGGTTGACCGAGCATGGTGCCCTGGCACTTGGTGGGGCTGATAACGGTCATGAGAATCTTGACGAGTGTGGACTTGCCCGCGCCGTTGGGGCCGAGCAGGCCGAAGACCTCGCCCGGCTCGACGCGCATGTCCACGCCGCGCAGGGCATGAATCTTGCCCCCATAGATCTTTTCGACCTGTTGTACGTCAATGGCTGCTTGCATCAGTGTTCCGTTCGGCGAATCCAGAGGCTGGGTGAGCGTTGAATCTAGGCGGGCCGATGGGCCACGATGTGGAACATGTGCCAGTGCTTGTGGTTGTCGGAGGCATCGCTTCCCTCTCGTTCTTCCTCGTCGAAGTGTTCGAGTTTCAGTCCGTCGAGCAGCGACTCGGTTTGGGCGCGCGTGAAGTGGCTGCGATCGGGGATGCTGGCCCATGAATCGCGGTCGCCGAAGATTTGGCCCGCGAACCGTCCGCCTGGCTTGATGGCGGCGCGAATGCCAGCCCAGAGCGTTTCGAAGTGCTCGGGCGGGCAGAAAGGCAGCGAGAAGCTGGCCGAGACGAGGTCGGCTGGCGGCAGCTCGGTCATGCCCTCGAACAGCCGCATCTGCATCGTGAGGCGTTCGGCGTGGACGAGGTCGTCTCGGCTGACCAGCCTGCGGATGCCGTCGGGGTGGCCATCGATCGCGAGCACGCGCCAGCCGCGCCTGAGCAGCTCAGCGGTATCCCGCCCCTCGCCGCACCCGAGGTCGATCGCGAAATGCTGACCAGCCGAGGAAGGCTCGGCATCGAAGGCATCAAGCGCCTGGGTGAGCGTGGAGCGCGGCTCGCCGCCGGCGACGCGGTCGAAGTAGGTGGGCCAGTCCCGCGTGCTCGCGGGAATCCAGGCGGGTCCGGAACTCGAAGGGGGAGGTGTGCTCATGGTGTGGTCATCTCGTGCATCGTAAACAGGATAGGGTGACAGGCCATGTACCCGGATGTGCGATCATTTGTGGAGGCTCTGGAGGCAGCGGGCGAGCTTGTGCGCATCGCTGAGCCCGTCGACCCGTTGCTCGAAATCGCGGCACTGGCCGATCGCGTGTCGCGGACCGTGCGTGCGCCGAGCCTGCCGTCGGCTGCGACGCGAGCGACGGACCCTCGGTTTCATGACGCGGGCGGGCCGGCGCTTCTGATCGAAAAACCAGTGGGGTCGGACTATCCGGTGCTGATTAACGCTTACGGGAGCTATCGGCGGATGGAGATGGCCCTCGGCCTCGGTTCGGGCGGGCTGGAGGCGATGGCTAGGCGCATCGGTGAACTGGCCAAGCCAGAGCCGCCCCGGTCGCTGGCTGAGGCGATGGCCAAGGCGAGGCAGTTCGCGCCGCTCTTGAAGATTGGCCCCAAGCGTGCGCGCGGGACGGGCGCGTGCCAAGAAGTGATCGAGCGCGGCGACGACATCGACCTGACCCGCTGGCCGATCTTGCGGTGCTGGCCGCTGGATGGCGACTACGAGGCGGTCGGCTACCCGGCGGGCATCAACAACAACGTGCCCGGGCTTGGCCACCCATCGATAGACAGCGATCAATGGGAAGCGCGGTTCCGCGGACGGTTCATCACGCTCGCTGGCATTCACACGATCCACGCCGACGACCGCAACGAGAAGAAGCCAGCGAGCCACAACATCGGCATGTACCGCGTGCAATTGCTCGGCAAGGACCGCGTGGCGATGCACTGGCACATGCACCACGACGGCGCGCGCCACTGGCGTTCGTGGAAGAAGCTCGGCGAGCCGATGCCCGTGGCGATCGTGCTAGGGGGCCCGAGCGTGCTGCCTTACGCGGCGACCGCGCCGCTGCCGCCTGGCATCAGCGAGCTGCTGATGGCGGGCTTTCTCGGTGGGCGCGGCGTGCGCATGGTGCGGGGCGTGAGCGTGCCGATCTGGGTGCCCGCGGGCGCGGAGATGGTCATCGAGGGCTACGCCAGCACCGAGGCGGGCGTGATCGGCTGGGACCCGAGAAACACCGCCGAGCCGCTCGGACCGGGCGCTGTGTTTGAGGGGCCGTTCGGCGACCACACCGGGTTCTACTCGATGCCCGACCGCTACCCGGTCGTTGAAGTCAGCGCCGTGACTCGGCGGGCTCATCCGATCTATTCAACGACAGTTGTTGGCCCGCCGCCGCAGGAGGATTACTTCCTGGGCAAGACGACCGAGCGTGTGTTCCTGCCGCTGCTCAAGGTGCTGATCCCTGACATCGAGGACTACGACCTTCCGATGTTCGGGGCGTTTCACAACTGCGCGCACATCAAGATCGAAAAGCATTACCCGCTGCACGCGCGGAAGGTGATGCACGCGGTGTGGGGCGCGGGGCAGATGGCGTGGACCAAGACGATCTTTGTAGTCGGACAGGATGTGGACGTGCACGACGGCGCCGCGGTGCTTGGGGCAGCGAGCCGGTGGTGCGATCCATCGCGGGACATCGAGCGGGTCACCGGCCCGCTGGACATCCTGGACCACGCGGCACCAAGGCTTGGCGCGGGCACCAAGCTCGGCTTTGATTGCACACCCAAGATCGAGGGCGAGCAGGCGGGCAGCGTGCGCGAGTTGGCGACCGCGCCCCGGCGGTGGGTGACCGGGGACGATGCCGAGCGGTACCTGCAGGCGGTTGGCGCGGTGGACGGCGTGCGCTCGGCCGCGATGCCCGAGGCCGCGCCCGGCTGGCTGTTTGTTTCCGCCGAGCGTTCAACACATCCCGGCTTTGGTCGCACGGTGCGGGACCGGGTGCTGGCTGTTGCGTGCGAAGCCCCGCCGCCGTTTGTGGTGATCGTGGGTGCAACGACCGAGCCCGATGACGCCGACCGAGTGCTGTTCGAGTGGATGGCCCACGCGGACGCTGCTCGGGACGCGGTGGTCATCGATCACCCGACCGGCGGCAGGCTGGGCGTGGACGCTTCGCCCAAGACACAGGCCGACGGCTTGGACGGCCAGCCTGTGCGCGCGTGGCCGCCCGCGATGGTGCCGGACTCCGAGGCCGCCGCCAAGATCGACT
>CAYGSG010000066.1:0-15592 GCA_964352615.1 uncultured Phycisphaeraceae bacterium | reverse complement strand
TCTATCTGGATGCCGACGCGAACGTGCGCGCCGAACGGCGCGCCGAACAGCTAAGGGCTGCGGGCAAGCCCGTTGAGGCGGCGGTCATTCTGGAGGAGCTGCGCCGGCGCGACGAGATCGATTCGACCCGCACCGAGGGCCCGCTGGTCGTGCCCGAGCACGCGGTCGTTCTGGATACCTCCGAGTTGAGCGTTGAGCAGGTGATCGACCAGTTGGAAACACTGGTCCGTTCGAGACTCGAGAAGCCGTGACGACCGAGCCCGATGGCGAACCCAGCGCAGGCAGCCCCCCGGGCGGTGAGCACCGCCCCGAGGGCGAGCGCCGGTGGTTCTACAGCGCGTGGCGGTGGCTTGCGGTATTCGTGTTCCGGGTTGTCTACCGGGCGGAAATCGTCGATGCGCACCACGTTCCCCGCTCGGGCGGCGTGCTGCTGGCATCGAACCATCAATCGTTCTTCGACCCGCCGCTGCTCGGGTGCTTCATCCACTGGCGGCAGTTCGCGTTCGTGGCACACGAGTACCTGTTCAAGGTGCCGGTGTTCTCAGCGGTCATCCGCGGGCTCAACTCGGTATCGGTGTCGGGGAGCGGCTCGGATGCATCGACCATCCGTGCGCTCATCAAGACGCTGCAAGACGGCAGGCCCGTGGTGGTATTCCCGGAGGGCGCACGCTCGATCGACGGCTCGATGCTGCCGTTCAAGAAAGGCGTGGTGCTGCTTATGCGTCGGGCCAAGCGGCCGGTGGTGCCGGCAGCGGTCGAGGGCGTGTACGACACCTGGCCACGCCACAAGCGGCTGCCCAGGTTCTTTCGCAGGCGGTTGATCGTGGTATACGGCAAGCCCATTGCGCCCGAAGACCTGCGCGACGACCAGGCTCTGCTCAGGCTCGCGCAAGAGGTGGATGCGCTGCGGCTGCGCGCACGAGCGATTCTTCGTGAGCGGACCAACGGCCGGCTGCCCTCGCAGGGGCCGGGCGATTTACCGACCGCTAAGCTCATCGATGACAACGGAGCCAGGCCGACGCCTGAAACTACTGAAGCCGGCTGAGCGACTCGATCCGCTTCTCGGTGGGCGGGTGCGAGGCGAAGAGCTTGTTGATGGTGGAGCCCGCGCTGAACGGCTCGACGATGAACATGCTGTTCTGCGCGGGGTTGGGGCTCTGGAGCGGGATTCGGCGATTGAGCGATTCAAGCTTGGCCAGCGCGCTGATAAGGCCCTCGGGCGAGCCTGCGATGCGCGCGCCGTCGGCGTCGGCCACGAACTCCCGGCTGCGGCTGATCATGGACTTGAGCATCGCGGCACCCACCGCAGCAAGGATGATGACCCCGATCATCACCAGCGGGTTGCTGCCCTCGCGGTTGCCAGCGCCCAGAAAGAAGCCCCACTGGGCGAGCATGGCGAGCAGGCCCGCGATGGTCGCGGCGATGGTCGAGGTAAGCGTGTCGCGGTTCTTCACATGGGCCAGTTCGTGGGCCATCACACCTTCAAGCTCGCGTTGATCGAGCAGTTGCAGCGCGCCCTGCGTGACCGCGACGGCGGCCTTGCGCGGGCTGCGGCCTGTCGCAAAGGCGTTGGGCGCCTGGTGAGGGCAGATGTAGACGCGGGGCATGGGCAGGTTCGCGTTTCGGCGTAGGCGATCGATCATGTCGAACAGCGGGCCTTCGGTGACCTCCTTGCCACGCATGGAGGCGATGGCGAGCTTGTCGCTGAAGAACCACATGCCCACGTTCATGGCGACGGAGATCGCAAAGAAGGTGACCATCAGTTCCATGCCGCCCATCGCGGCACCCACCGCGACGAGCAAGCCAGACATCGCGCCCATCATCAGAACCGTCTTCGTGTTGTTTACAAAGGTGCTCATGGCGGACTCTACGCCCGAACGCCGGGCTTTGTTCGCACCATCGATGGCAGAGCTTGAGGGGGGTCAGATCCAGCCGGCGAGCTTGGCCGCAGCCACCGCGAGCACGACCGCGACCACGAGCCGAAGCTCGCGCAAGGGCAGGCGGTGGGTGAGTTTGGCGCCGAGCATGGCTCCCAGAACGCCCCCGATGGCCATCGCCCCGCCGAGCGAGACCGCGCGAAGCACGGGCTGTTCGACGGCGAGGGCCAGCGTGGGCAGGGTGGCGAGCTTGAGGCTCGCTCCGATGATCGAGCTGACCCGCATCACGCTGGCGCTGGCCGCGATCGATGATTTGAGCGGCACGCGCGGGATGAGCTGGAGCAGGGGTACGAGTACGATCCCGCCGCCGATGCCCAGAAAGCCTGCGAGAAAGCCGGTGCCCAGGGCGATCGGCCCGAGACGTGCCCAGGTGGCGCGCACGCCGTCGGGCGGTGGATCGGGCAGCTTGCGCACAGCGCTGAACGCGGTCCACGCGGCGGCGAGCACGAGAAAGCCGGCGAGGGCGAGCTTGGGCACCTTGCCGTCGAAGCTGTTGGAGACGAGCACGCCGAGGATGATGCCCAGGATCATGCTGGGCAGGGCTTTGGCGACGACGCCCGGCGCGTTGGCCTTGGCTTTTTTGTGCTGGGAGGTGGAGGCGAAGGCGATGACGACGTTGACGATCATCGCCGCAGCCATGTAGACGTGGTGAGCGGACCGCTGGGGGTCGGGCGAGCCGTCGAGAAGTTTGTAGCCAAAGACCAGCCCCAGGGCGGGGAGCATGACGATGGACCCGCCGATGCCGCACAGCCCCCCGATGACGCCAGCGAACAGCCCGATGAGAATGGCGATGATCAGTGCTTCGAGGCCCACTGGGGCTCCTGCTGGGTTTGTGTACGGGTGAAGGGTGGGGGGCCGACCGGCGAGGTAGCTGGGTCTACCATATCGGCCCCGCGCCCGGCGAGTGCTCTGGCGGCGGGGAACTGACTCGGGCCAAGGAAGGCACCGCTGGAGTGCCGACGATGCGCACCGATAGTGCCACGCACCGCATTTTGCGATCCGCAAGGTTCCAGACTTGGGCCAAGGCTGTGGGTGCAGCGATGGCCGTCGCGGTGACGGTGGGCTCGGCGATCATCGCCAAGGAAGCTGCGGCCCCGCCGCTTGCGGTGGTCGAGCAAACCCGCGCCAGGCCGAGCGTCGACAAGCCCGTGATCGAGGTTGCAGCCATGCCCCGCGTAGCCGTCCGCGAGGCCAGGAAGCACGCGGTCGGCGATACAGCCGAACTGAGCGAAGCGATTCAGCAGCAGATCAGCGAGCAAGAGCACACGTTCAACGGCAGGCCGATCAGGCCGGCGCGGGTCGTGTGGATGCAGGTGACCGCGTACTCGCCCGGTGCCGAGTCGTGCGCACCGTTCGACGACGGCAAGACCGCGACGCTGCACTCGGTGTACACCAACGCTATGAAGCTGGTGGCGGCCGACACAAGCCTGCTGCCGTTCGGCAGCCTGGTGAGCGTGCCCGGCTACGACGAGGAGCGGGTGGTCCCGGTGCTCGACCGTGGTGCCGCGATCAAGGGCTACGAGCTGGATGTGCTGTTCCCGACGGCTCGGCAGGCCCGCAAGTGGGGCGTGCGGAAGCTGCCTGTGGTGATCTGGGAATACGCCGACGGCGAGCCCGCAGACGACCCGCGCGCGTTCCGCTGAATACGACCAACGCACTGAATCGAGACTACGAATCGTTGGCTATCGGCCCGGATCGCTCGCGGGCATGGGTGCTGTCGCGTTGTCGATCAGGTCAGCGGTGCCCTCGGGCGCAGGCCTCAGTTCGGGGCGTTGCAGCGCCAGGCCGAACTCGGCGTAGGGGCCGATGAGCACCGGGTAATTGAACACGCCGGGCGTTGGGCGATTGGCATTGAACGTGGCATTGGGCGCAAGCTCGGCTTCGAGCAGCCAGGGCCGATTCGGATCGGTGTTGAGTGTGCGCACGAGCCGGGCGGGCAGCGGGACCTCGGCGGGCGAGCCCATGGGTCTGCCGGTGAGTTCGTCGTAGACGCGCACCCATGTATGGCCCGGCGAGCGAGCAGCGGGCGAGTCAGTTGCTGGCTTGATGAGCCACGTCACCCGGCCGAGGCTCTTGGCGTTGTGCTGTTCGCACCAGGCGCGCACAGCGCCCGGCGTTCGGCCATCGGTGGGCAGTTCGCGCGCGAACCGATCGCGGAGCATCGCCAGCAACGCATCGGGGCTTGAGGTCGGGTCGGAAGTCCCCGGCGCGAAAGCTCGCTGGGGAACACGGCTGGTCTGGTCAAGGGCGATCGACCGGAGCAGTTCGCTCAGCGTCGAGCGCACACCAAAGAGCGCGGCTTCGAGCTCGGCGACCCGCTCGCGGAGCGCGGCGTTGTCGGCGCGAAGACGGTCGAGCTCGGCGGTTTGTGACTGCCCGTACGCAAACGGTGCGGTCATCATGGCGGCGAGCAACGCAATAAGAATCGTCGGCGTGGTTCGCATGGGCGGGTTCCACCTTCCTTCGCGTATGCTACCGGCGTGCTGCTCACGCCGGACATCGCTGTGCCCAAGAGCGTCGACGAGCTTCTCGGCCCGGAGCTGCTCGCCCGGCTTGACCGGCTTGCGATCCTCAGCCGAAAGCTGTTCGCGGGCAAGCTGCCGGGCGAAAGGCGGAGCAAGCGGCGGGGCCAGAGCGTGGAGTTCGACGACTACCGGCCTTACACGCGGGGCGATGACCTTCGCCACCTCGACTGGAACGTGCTGGCGCGGTTCGATCGGCTCGTGCTCAAGCTGTTCCGTGAGGAGGAGGACCAGACGCTCCACCTGTACCTCGATGTCTCGGCGTCGATGCTCACCGGCGGCAAGGGCACGCTCGCGGCCAGCGGTTCGGCACCGACCAAGCTCGTCAGCGCCGCCCGGCTCGCGATGGCGCTGGCGGCGGTGGGGCTCAGCCAGCAGAACCGTGTGGTGGTGACGGTCCTGGGTCTTGCTCCGCTGGGTTCAGTACAGGGGGGCTCGGTCGGTACCTCGCGCGGGCGCACGCTCGCCCCGCTGCGGGGCCGGCGGAACATCCGGCGTGTGGGCGAGTTCCTGTTGCAAGCGATCGGCGATGCCTCGCGCGAGATGCCAAGCGTGGACCTTGCGGCGGAGCTCCGGCGGAGTGCGCTGACCCGGCGCGGCCAGGGCGTGGCCATCCTGCTGAGCGACCTGCTTGTTGATGATGGCCTCGAAACGACGCTGGGCGCGCTGGTGGTGCCTAAAGGCTTTGATGCCGCGTGCGTGCAGGTGCTCAGCCCGGGCGAGGTCGATCCATCGGCCGACCGCGACGCGGGGCTCGTGGGCGATCTGCGGCTGACGGATATCGAGACATCGAAGGCGGTCGAGGTCACGCTCTCGCGGGCGCTGCTGGAGAGGTACCAAGAGAAGTTCGAGGCGCACGCGGCGCGGGTGGCCAAGGCGTGCGTTTCGCGGGACATCACGCACCTGCGGGTGCTGACCGATGCGGACCCGGCGGAGGTGCTGCTAGGCGTGCTGCGCCAGCGGGGGGTGTTGGGATAGGCAGCGGGCGATGATGACTGGGCGATAGGTGACAGATGCGGGGATGCGTCTTTCCCGGCATTTACCTTGTGCTTCATCACAGGGATTGTGGATGAGAATCCTATTGCTCTCGCCTGCGCTTGAGGCTTGTTGGAAGAGCGTGCTCGAGGGCTTGCGCCCCCGGCTCGAAGGAGCGCGGCGGAGGCCTTGCGGACGGTCTCGGTGAGTGAGGCGCTCGCGTGCTGGAGTGGGGTGTTGGTGATCTCGGTGAGGCGGGCGAGTGCTGAGCGCGCGGCTTGACTTGCGAGGTGCGCTGAGCGGTGCTGGCGGATCGCTTCGAGGTCATTGAGCGCCTTGGTGAACTGAGGCGCGTTGATGGCTTCACGGAGCTGGGCGAGGGTGAGGCTGTGACGATCGCAGAGGCGAAGCTCCGAGAGATCTGGATCGAGGTAGTCCTCGAGCAGTTGGTTGTGGTCCATGTCCCCCCCTTGCACCAATCGTGGCATGTTGCGGGGACGGGATCAAGGAGGCTTCGCAGAGGTGCCGAATGTTGCGCGCGCGGGAGGTTGGTGGGGGTAAGAGGGCAATGGGGAGTGGGCAACAGGCGATGGAGCGGAGAGAGAGAAGATGTTCACCACAGAGACACAGAGGGTGAAGAGATGAGGCGGGCCGGGGTGAGGGGGCTTGAGGAGAAGAAAGTCCGAGCAAGTCGGGCCTTCTGCCGATACGTGATGCCTACCCCCGTTTCCCCAGTCCCGCAGCAGCAGGAGCCCACCATGAGAGCGAAGTCAGCGATACTCGTGTTGGGCTTGGCCACCGCCGCCCCCCTCGCCTGCGGGCAGCTCACCGAGACTCTCAAGCTCACCGCGTCCGACGCCGCAGGAGGTGACCAGTTCGGTGGGGCCGTGGCGATCAGCGGCACGACCGCCATCGTCGGGGCCCGGTTGGACGGCGACGCGGGCCTCGCCTCCGGCTCTGCGTATATCTTTGACACGACAACGGGCGAGCAGCTTTTCAAGGTCACCGCGTCCGACGCCGCGGAGATTGACCTCTTCGGATGGTCCGTGGCCATCAGAGGCAGTACCGCCATCGTCGGAGCGTCCGGCGACGACGACGCGGGCACAGACTCAGGCGCGGCTTATGTCTTCGACACAACGACCGGTCAACAACTCTTCAAGCTCGTCGCAGCAGACGGTGCCGAGTTTGACGAGTTCGGCTCCTCAGTTGCTATCTCAGGCACCACAGCCATCATCGGTGCGCCGCTCGACGGCGAAGATGATGACATTTCTGGCGAGGACTCGGGTTCGGCGTATGTCTTCGATGTAACGACAGGCCAGCAGCTCTTCAAGCTAGTGGCCAACGATGCTGAAAGAATAGAGCAGTTTGGCAATTCTGTAGCTATCTCCGGCACCACTGCCATCGTCGGATCTTTTCTTGACGACGACTTTGGCGGCCAATCAGGCTCCGCCTATCTCTTCGACGTGGTTACGGGCGAGCAGCAAATGCAGTTGAATCCTACCGATGCCGCTCCATTCGATCAGTTTGGTGTGTCCGTCGCCATCTCCGGTACGACCGCCCTGGTGGGAGCACGCAGCGATGAGCAAGGCCCTGCCACCGGTTCGGCCTATGTCTTCGACACTGCGACCGGCCAGCAGCTATTCAAGCTCACAGCGTCTGATGCCGCACAGTTCGATTTTTTCGGAAACTCGGTCGCCATTACAGGCAGCACTGCTCTCGTCGCCGCAGATCAAAATGACGACGATGGCTCGGCTTCTGGCTCAGCGTACGTCTTCGATCTTGCTGCGCCTCCCCCCTGCCCCGGCGACATCGCCGACGACTTCGGCACGATTGGGGCAGACGGCATGGTCAGCTTCGGCGACTTCCTTGCCCTGCTCGGCCTCGTCGGGCCCTGCCCAGGCGGCACACCGGGCTGCACGGGCGACATCGCCGACGACTTTGGCACCCTCAACGGCGGCGACGGCATGGTCAGCTTTGGCGACTTCCTCGCGCTGCTCGGGCTGATCGGGCCCTGCCCGTAAGCAAACAACCCCTCGCTCCCGCGAGGGGCTCGTTAGCAAGCTCACTCTCCGGTCGCTTCTTGACCGCTACCCCAGCTTGGTGTGCATCTCGCCCTTGAGGTCTTCGAGGTGGCCGCCGCGGCCGAGCATGTCGTCGACGATGTGCTTGGTGTCGGGCTTGATGGGGGCGGGCTCGCGGCCGCGGAGTTCGGCGGCCTGCTGCTCGGTGATGCCGAGGTAGCGGAGCATGGCGTAGTCGTAGACAGCCTCGTCTTCATCGCGTGAGAGATCAAGCCGCAGCTCGTTGATGATCTTGGTGCCGAGGCCGATCCAGTCGTCGAGCGTTTCTTTGGTGATGTTCTCGACCATCCAGGTGCCGACGCCGTCGCGGAAGGGCGGTCGGCCGAGCTTGGTGCCGGGCTTGCCGGTCTTTTTGCAGACAAAGTCGCCCTTGGAGGCGGGCTTGGGCGGGGCGGTCTCGGGGACGGGCGCGCCGAGCTTGGTGAGCAGCTCGGTCATGGCCTTGAGGGGCAGGGCATCGCCCCGGCCGCCGGCGACTTTGACGCCCGCGGTGAGCAGCTCGATGGCCTTGGCCTCGTCGCCCGCGGCGAGGTGGCACTCGCCGCCGAGTTGGTAGGCCTTGCTCATGGCGGGGTTCAGCTCGCAGCACTTGGCGAACGAGGCAGCGGCCTCGGCGAAGCGGCCGGCCTGCTTGTACGCCCCGGCGAGCGAGAAGTGGGCCATGTCGTTGTCGGGGTCCTGGCTGAGCAGGTGCTCGAAGCGGCCGATGCGGGTGTCGAGATCGGTGGTTGGCTCGGTCATACGCGAGCATAGGGGCGGGCGGGTAGCCGGTACGGGCTGGCGGTGCTCGTTGTCGCTCCAGCAGTCGCGATCGCGTATCGTGGAGCGCGATGACGCCAAACACCGCATTAAGCACGAAGATTGCGGGTTTGAGGATGGACTCGCCGGTGCTGCTCGCTGCGGGCACAGCGGGCACGCTGGACGAGATGGGCGAGGTGCTGGACTTTCGCGATGTGGGCGCGGTGGTGACCAAGTCGATTACGGCGGAGCCGCGCGCGGGCAACCAGACGTGGCGGATATTGGAATCACGCGTCGGCATGCTCAACGCGATCGGCCTCGCGAACATCGGCATCGATGCGTTCATCGAGCGAGAGGTGCCCAAAGTCGCGGCGATGCCCACGCGGGTGGTGGTCTCGATCGCGGGGTGGTCGGTCGAGGACTACGTCGGCGTCGCGGCGAAGCTCGCCAAGCACGCGGGGGCGATCCCGGCGATCGAGTTGAACGTCTCGTGCCCCAACGTGCACGGCGGCACGGAGTTTGGCGCTGACCCGGGGGCGCTTCGCGAACTGCTCGCGGCGGTTCGAAAGGCGGCCAACGCGCAGACGCTCATCGTCAAACTCAGCCCGATCACCGTCGGCACCCCGAACTCGATGGCGGATATAGCGGCCTCGGCCATCGAAGCCGGTGCTGATGCACTGACCATCGCCAATACACTCCCCGCGATGGAGATCGATGTCGAGAGTCGAAGGCCGAGGCTCGCCAACGTCACCGGCGGGCTCAGCGGGCCGGCGGTCCACCCGGTCGCGGTGAAGCTGGTGCACGAGGTGTACCGGCGGGTGGCGCGGGAATCGGGCACGCCGATCATCGGCGCTGGCGGTGTGACTTCGTGGCGGGACGCTGCGGAGTTCGTACTGGCCGGGGCATCAGCGGTGCAGATCGGCACCGCGTCGTTCGCTGACCCGAAAGCTGCGAGGCGTGTCAACGCGGGCCTGAGCAAGTGGCTGCGCACCCAAGGCGCTACGGCCCTGAGCGAACTGGTGGGGGCGGTTCGGCTCGATTGACCACTCCAACTCGCTTGCGACGGGCTAGTTCTCGCTCGCGACGGGTTGCTCGCTACGCTCAACCGCCTGTTCGTCGCGCAATCTGGACAGCGCTTCGGCGACCGGGCCGCGGCGCTGCACCGGATGGTCGTCTGCTTGGTCGTCTGGCTCGATCGCAACTGGTTCGGCAAGCTTCGTTGGCTTGGCACCGTTGGCCGGGAGTTTGATCGAGCCGTCTTCGTTGACGTGATCGAACTTGACCGTGACGCGCGTCGAAACGCCGCGTTCCTGCATGGTCACGCCGTAGAGGCGGTCCATGGCCTGCATGGTGCGTTTGTTGTGGGTGATGACGATGAAGTGCGAGAGGTCGGTGAACTGCGCGATGGTGCGTGATAGCCGGTCGACGTTGCCCTCGTCGAGAGCGGCATCGACTTCGTCCAGCACGCAGAAGCAGCTCGGCTTGCTTCGGAAGATCGAGAGCAACAACGCGACAGCGGTGAGCGTTTTCTCGCCGCCCGAGAGCTGGCTGATCTGCCGGGGCTCTTTGCCCGGCGGCTTGGCGATGACCTCGATGCCGCTTTCGAGCACGTCGATCTCGTCGGTGACGATTTTCTCGGGTCCGTTGGGTCCTTCGATGGTCTTGACGAGCGGCATGAGGCGCACTTCGGCCTTGCCGCCGCCGAAGAGCTTGCGGAACATGCCGTCAGGCCCGCCGAACTGCTGCTGAATGCCCGCGAACGACTCGGCGAAGCGGTCGGTGCTCAGCGCGTTGAGGCGATCGATGAGCCCGATGAGTTGCTCGCGCGCGGTGTCGAGGTCGTCGACCTGGCGGGCGAGGTCGTCGTTGCGTTCTTCGAGCGTGGTTTCTTCTTCGATCGAGTCGAGGTTCACGTTACCGAGTTTGCCGATGTCCGCGCGGAGTTCGTCGATGCGAGGCTGGATGGCCTCTGGGTCAAGCCGCTCGACATCGCCCGGGCCAACGGTCAGTCGGAAGTCGTCGTACTCAAGCTCGAGTTCGAGCGAGAGGTCTTCGGCGGCGCGATCTTCGAGCGTTTCCCGGCGGATCTCAAGCTCGCGGCGTGAGCGCTCGAGCGCGTTCCAATCGCGTTCGATGGTCTCGGCCCGCTGGCGGCAGGCGTCGAGCCTCGCGTGAATCTCGATGACCCGGCCGCGCACGTTCTGCAGTTTGCTGCTGGTTCTTGCTGCAACCTCGGCGTATTCGGTGGCTCTCGTGGCGGCGGTCGCGGCGGCCTGTTCGGCCTCGGTGATGGCGGCCTGCTCCTCGGCCATCCGGGCCTTGGCCTCTTCGAGCCGGCTCTCGAGCCCCGACCGTTCGCGGGCCGCGTGGTCGAGGTCAGAGACCGCCCTTGCCAGTTCCCGCCGCGATGCACGCAGAATCTCGTGCAGCTTGCCGACTTCGACGCGCTGCAGCGCGGTCTGCTCGCTCGCTTGGGTGACCTTGGCGGTAGCAGCCGCGTGCTCGGCCTCGATGGCCTCGAGCCCTTGCGCCTCGTCGGTGTGCCGACCTTCCAACTCTGCAACTCGCTGTTGCAGCGCTTCTTGCTCGCTGCGCAGCGAGGCCGCACGCTCGTCGTGCTGTTCGAGCTGCTGATGGCAGTCGGCCAGCGAACGATCGAGATGGGCAAGTTCAGACTCGAGCCGATCGGTTCGGCTGGTCGCCGCGGCCAGTTCCCGCTGTTTGTTGCTGAGCGCTGCCCGCGTCTCTCCGGCCTGGTACTCGATCGTGGCGGCCCGCTGATCGAGCGAGGCGAGACGCTCGCGGAGTGAGGCAAGGGCTTTACGGACAACGGCAAGCTCGGCGGCGAGCGACTCGAGCTGCGTGCGTTGTTCGAGCACGCCGCCTGCTTGCTGGCTGCTCGCGCGGCCCGCGATGATTCGGCCGTCGGCTTCAAGCACCGAGCCGTCGTGGCTCACAAGCCTTCGGCCCGCGAGCGGGCCCGCTGCGAGCAGCACGGACGACTCGAGGTCGGGCACGATGAACGTGTCGCCCAGCAGGCGGTCGAGCAGCGTGGCGATGCGTTCGTGCATCGGATCGTGCTCGGGCACGTTGGGGCGCACGAGCGTTCGAGCTGCCACGACCCGCTGGCCGAGCGATGACGAAGGATCAAAGACCATTCGGCTTGACTGCGAGGCGCCGAGCCGGGCGAGCGGGATGAACGTGGCTCGGCCGGGCAGTTCGGCTCGCTCATGGGCGGGCGGCAGCGAATCGATGGACTCGATGACGAGCCCGCCGAGCAGGTCGCCCAGTGCCGACTCAATGGTCCGCGCGTTGGTCGCATCGGTCGAAACAAGGTCGGCGAGCGGCGCGATGACGGTCTTGAACGCCTCGCCGCGGTCCTTGGCTTCGAGCACAGCTCGCGTCGCATCGCCAAGCCCGACGCGGGACGCGACCAGTTCTTCGAGCGTTTGGTGGCGGCTCTCGATGCGGGCCCGATCCTGCTCGCCTGTCGCGATTTCCTCAACGAGCGAAGCGCGGTCGCTGCCCGCTGATGATGCCAGCGTCTCCTGTTCGTTCAAATCGGCTTGCAGCGACCGGGCCTCGGCACCGAGTGTTTCTGTTTGCGCAAGGGCCTGCGTTCGGCTTGCCTCGGCGGTGGCGCGTTCAACAGAGAACTTTTCCTGCTTATCGAACAGGCCCGTCCGTTGCGCGTCGAGCTGAGCGAGGCGCCGCTGATCGCTCTCAAGAGAGGCGATGGCCGCGGCACGCTTGCGATCGGTCGAGGCGACCGCGCTGCGACGCTGGGCAGCGGCCGAGGCCAGGTTCGCTGCTGCTTGCGCCGCGGCGGACTGCGCCACGGAAGTCTCGTCGAGCACGCGCTCGACCTCTTGAACCTTGGTTTCGAGACTCGCGACCTGTTCTTCAAGATCGCGATGCGTCGCCGAGTCCGCGTCGGCTTTGACGCGGTTGGCTTCCAACGCCTGCTCGTGCTGATCGGCGAGACGTTTGGCCTCGGCGATGGCCTTGATCGCAGCCGCCCGGCGCTCGTCGGCACGCTCCTGCGTGTGCACCGCCCGCAAGCGGTCTTCCTCGGCCCGCCTCGATGCAGACTCGATCTCCGAGCGTTCAAGCTCGGCCTGCTCGCGCTGGATGGAAAGATCGTCCACCTCGGCCCGTGCCCGGCTTCGGATAGACTCGATCTCGTTGAGCTGGCTGGTAAACCCGTCGATGCGTGTGCGGAGATCGTCGTACTGCTCGAACGCCACGCCCACCCGCAGCGCTCGGTACTCGGTATCGAGTTCGACGAACCGCCTGGCCTTGGCGGCTTGACCCTTGACCATGCGCAGCCTGCGGTCTGTGTTCTCAAGCGATTGGCGCGTCAGGGCCAGGTTCTGCTGGGTCTTATCGAGCTTGCGCTGCGATTCGATCCGCCGCTGCTTATACCGGGCGATGCCTGCTGCCTCTTCAAAGATTGAGCGGCGTTCCTGCGGGCTGGCGAGCAGCATGGCATCGACCTTGCCCTGCTCGATGATCGAGTACGCGTCGGCGCCGATGCCGGTATCGAGGAACAGGTCGCGGATGTCCTTGAGCCGGGCGCGCTTGCCGTTGACGAGGTACTCGCTCTTTCCATCGCGGTAGAGCCGGCGTTCGACCTCGACCACGTCGGCATCGAGCGGCAGGCCCCGGCCTTTGGCTGCGGCCCGGTCGAGCGGGCTGTGCTCGTCTTCGGTGTCGGTGCCAGTGTCGGTACTGGTGTCGGTGCCAGTACCGACACTGGTGTCGGCGAGGGGATCAGTTTGGTCGCCAGTTTGGTCGCCAGATTCCTCATCGGGCTCAAGCTGTGTTGTTTGCGCCGGGCCTGCGGCCTTGATGCCCCTGAGCATCGCGAGCTGCGCTTCACTCAGCACCGGGTTGTCGAACCCGAGGCAGACGCTCGCCATGCCCGAGGGCTTTCGGCCCGCTGAGCCCGCGAAGATCACGTCGATCATTTCTTTGCCGCGAAGGCTCTTGCTCGAACGCTCGCCCAGCACCCACTTGATCGCGTCGACGATGTTGCTCTTGCCGCATCCGTTGGGACCGACCACGCCCGTCAATGAGTCGTCAAAGACGAACTCTGTCGGGTCTGCGAACGACTTGAATCCGTTGACGGTGAGCTTCGCGAGCCTCATAAGACCTCCGTGTCGCTGGTGACACCGGTCTCATCCTTAGAGACCAGCCGTGCTCGGTGGGCATCACCAGTGCGCACACTGTACACCAAAACTGCTGGGTGCAGCACGAGCCGCGATCTTCTCGGACCATCCACGCAGTGAATCTGCGGGCTCGCGCTTTAGCGCCCCTCGCGCTCGCCGGTGACGGGGTTGATCGGCACGATCTGGGGCCGCTGCGGCTCGCGCGGGCCGCGCTGGCCCGGCACGCCGGTGGTGCTCTCGGCGGGGTCCGGGATGTCGGCGCTGGTCTCGGGTCGAACTCTGGCCGCGGGGCCTGTCCGCGCCTCGGCGAGCGCCGCCGTCAGGGTGTCGCGCTCGGTGGTGAACGCCCAGGGCGAACCCCGTTGTTCGCTGAGCCCCGCGAGCACCGAGACCACCTCGCCGTACGAAAGGCCCAGCCCCGGCCTCGGGTCGCCCTGCGTGCGCACGCGGGTGAGCACTTGCAGCAAGGCGGCGAGATCGGTCGGCGCGTCTTCGACGGTGGCGGGCACGACCGAGTCGCCCCGGCGGTACGCGATGCGAAGCGGATCAGAGGCCGAATCCGCAACCATGACGAGTCGGCCGTCCCACAACGAAACAAACGTGGGCTTGGGAATATCGAGCGACTGGCCCATCAGCACCACGCGGGGCCTGCCCTGCTGGGTGGCATAGACCAGCGGCTCGCCCCATGGCACGCGATCGAGCACGAAGCGAGGCCTGGACGAAGCACTGTCGAACGAGTCGCCCCCGATCGTTCGGCGATCAAACCCACCGATGCCGCGATGCACCAGCCGCATCTCCGCGTCGCGCTCGGCGTTGGCGTTGCCCGGCTGCGAGCGGATGGTCGCCTGCTCGGCTCGGTACGCGATGGCCGCGTACGCCGCGACACGCACGGTCGTTCGGCCTCCCGACGCCAACTGCTGGAGTAACTGCTGGCTGCGGATGCCGCCGTCGATGCGGCCGAGCATGTTGATCGCCTCGAGCTGTTCGGTGCCCTGCGCATGCTCCGCGAACTCAAGCAGGCCCTGCTCGGTGCGCTCGTCGCCCAGTCGTGCGCCCGCCGAGAGCCCGGCGAGCCGCACCTGCGGGTCGGTCTCCTCGTACAGCTCGCGCGCCATGGGCAGCGCCGGGTCGCCCAGCGCGACGAGCATGTCGCTGCCGAGCGTCGCCACGGTCGGGTCGCTGCGGACCTGTTCGACGATCCGCTGGGCGTGGGCCGCCGGGAACTGGTATTCAAGCTGCACATGCTCGAGCAGGCTCAGGAACTCGCCCGGGTTCGACCGCCAGCGGTATGGGATCAGGATGTCAACGAGCGAATCGCTTCGGCCGCGCGCGATCGGACCCGGGTCGTAGCGCCCGGCTCGAAAGCGTGAATTGACAGCGGAAACGATCTGCGTGGCGCGCACGTGCGAGGGCGCATCCAGCGCGATCTGCACAGCAAGCGGGTCCGAGACCGTGCCGCCCGCGAGCACCCGGCCAACGGGCTGGTTGGCCGCAGCTTCCGAGTCGGGCTCCAAAAACGGGTTGGTGTAGATCGGGCCGTACGCCGCCGCGACCTGCCGGGTCTGCACCCGGCCAAACGAAGCGGGCGGGCCGAGGCGCAGGTCGGTCGTCCAGAGCAGCCCGCCGCGCAGGCTGGTCGCGTTGACGGCGCGCACGATCGCGTCGAACTGAAAGCCCTGGGGCGAGCCGCGCGCGATGACAGCCTGCACCAGCACTACCGCGACGTTGGGGTCCGCAAGAATCTCGCGTGCGGTCTTGGGCTGTCCCGTGATGGGGTCGACCATCGGGCCGACGGTGTAGCTTGCGCCGGGGCCGATGCCCTGAAGCTGCATCTGCCGTTCCATCGTGGTGACGATGTTGTCCGCGAGCACACCCCCGCCCGTGCCGTCGAGCCCCACCACCAGCCCGTAGCCGCTGATAAGCATGGGCTCGCCCGCGGTGGTCGAGGCGATGGACCCGAGCGTGCCGCGCCGAATCGGCTCGACCGAGCGCGTAAAGCCGGTGGTCTTGGATTCGATCGTGGTGCCTCTGGAACCCCCGCCGCACCCGGTGAGCAGGGTCGAGCCGCCCAACGCCACAAGTGGCGCCAGCAGCAGGACGGGCAACAGTCGGCAGCGGTGGGTGGGCATGGGGGCTCCCAGGGCGGATTCGGGTGATTGGGGTCGGTC
>CAYGSG010000065.1:0-15677 GCA_964352615.1 uncultured Phycisphaeraceae bacterium | reverse complement strand
GCCCGGATCGCGATCCGGGCTGGGCTGTGCCCCCTGACGAACGCCTAGGGCGGGTTGTTACACAGAAATGGCCGACTCGGCCGTATACTCCCGATATGAAGCCTTGTCTCTGATCACCTTCTGATCGCTTCTGATCGCTTCTGATCGTGGGGTATGACATGCCGCGGCCGGGCCGCAGCCTTCTCATCTTGGTGATGGCAGCCGGTCCGCTTTCGGTGGTTCCGATGGCTGCGCGCGCCGCGGACCCCCAGCCGTTTGATCCACAAATCGATCCATCGCTCTCGGCGCCCGCTCGGTTCCAAAGCTCGGCCGCGCCAACCGACCAAGACGCATCGCAAGCCGAGCCGATCAGGCCCGCGAGCGCTGACGACCTGAGCACGTCCGAATCCCAACGGCTGATCGATAACGTCGAAGCCGAGTTGCCGCTCGTCACCACCAACGCGGAGTTCGTGGGTGCGAGAGCTGGCCTTGCCCGACCGACGAGCGTGAACTTGCTTGAGGCGTCGTCGCCGCTGTCGGCGGGCTTCTCGGTGTTCAAGGTGCCCGTCAGCGACCGGTTCTGGCTCGCGGGCCGGGGCTGGCAGCGGGAGCTGACGCCCGGCATCAAGGCGGTGGTCTTCGGCGCGGAGGCCAAGGTCGGGCTCTCGAACCGGGTCGATCTGCGTATGGGCTACGAGTTGCTGGGCACCAACCCCGAGCAGTTCGGGCTGACGACGAGCAACCACAGCGAGGACAGCCTCTACGCGCAGTTCCGCTTTCGGTTCTGAGCCGGGCTCCCTCCCTTGAGGCGCCTTCAACCCAGTTTTTGATCGCTGATGCGCATCCCGCGCAGGCCGCTTTCGAGCTGGGACCGGTTGGGCGAATGCTGGAGCGCGGTGCGGAGCGAGACTGACTCCTCCTCCACCAGCGCGGCGAGCGAATCGTTGAAGCTGCACATGCCGTCGGCGCGATGGCTGGCGATGACCGAGGGCAGGTCCGCGTCGTCGCCGTCGGCGATCTTGGTGCGCACCACGCTGTTGACGACCAGCACCTCGACCGCGGGCACCACCTTGACCTCGAACTCAGGCGAAGCGGGCAGGAGCATCTGGGCGCACACCGCCAGCAGCGTGTTGGCGAGGCTGTTGCGAATGAAGTCCCGCTCGTTGGGCGGGAAGAACTCGAGCATGCGGGAAAGCGCCTGCATGGTGTCGGCGGTGTGCAGCGTCGCGAAGACCAGGTGCCCGGTTTCGGCGGCCTGGATGCCCGCGAGGATCGTCTCGGCGTCCCGCATCTCTCCGATGAAGATCACATCGGGGTCTTGGCGGACGACCGATCGCAGAGCCGTGGCGAAGTCGGCCACGTCGATCCCGACCTCTCGCTGGGAGATGATGGACTTGGCCGGGGTGAACTTGTACTCGATGGGGTCTTCGATGGTGACGATGTTGACATCGCGCGTCTCGTTGACCTGCTGAATCATGGCCGCGAGCGTCGAGCTTTTGCCGCTGCCTGTTACGCCGCAGATCAGCACCAGCCCCTGCTGGGCGCCCTCGGTCAGCTTGGAGTAGACGGGCGGCAGGTGCAGGTTGGCGTACGTCGGAATCTCGGCGCGCACCCTGCGGACCGCCGCGTGCGCATGGTTGCCGGACTTGAACATGTTGATCCGGAACCGATCGCCATCGGGCAGGTGCCAGGCGAAATCGATCGAGCCCGTGGCCCGGTACCGCTCGCGGAGCTCGTCTGTGAGAATGGGCGTGAAGAGGCGGTCCGCTTCATCCTCGCTGATGACCTCGGTGTGGACCCGTCGAAGGTGCCCGCCGACGCGGTAAATCGGCGGCAGACCGACCTTGATGTGCAAGTCAGAAGCGTCGTTGGCTCGCATCGCACTGAGGAGCTGATGGATGGTGACCGGGTGTTCGGACATCGCGTGGGCTCCCGTTGACCGGGCCGCGCGAGCCGGCTGAGCGGCCCGTGCCCGGGTTGTCGGTTCTCAACGGTGCGGGTGGGATTCGAACCCACGAGACCCTTTCAGGTCTGCACGATTTCAAGTCGTGTGCCTTCAACCGCTCGGCCACCACACCTTGGCGCTGCGGGGCTGGCGGCCGATCGCAGCGTTCACCCGATGTTAGCCCGGCGGGCGGCGATGACCATCGGATCGGTGTTGCCCCGTTCGCCAGTTGCCAACTCTCGCGCGCCAAGGCGAACCCGATGGAACCTACCCGGTACACCCCCTGTTGCCAGCGGGGAGTCCCGCCGGCTCGCAGGACCATCGATGCTCGCCCCACGGGCCGGGCCAGACGACCCGGGGTTCTTCCCCACCGTTCTTCGCCCCCAACCAGGAGATACCAACGTGCGCACCGCTTCCCTTTCCCGCTTCCTTAGGCCCGCGATCGCTTCGGCGCTCATCGCGTGCGCCGGCTCGACAGCCTCCGCTGGCCCCGACTACCCGCCATTTGACAAGGTCACCGAGGGCTTCACCGAGGTGGTCTCGGTAGCCGACGGTTCGAGCCCGCTGTACGACCTGTACCGCACCGATGAATCCGGCAAGCTGCTGGCCGTGCTGCCCAGCGGCTTCGAAGGCCAGGAACTGATGATCGCGTGCACCATCGCGGGCGGCGACCCGCAGGCGGGCGTGATGGGCCCGACCATCTACGCCAGTTGGAAAGAGATCAACGGCCAGCTCGCGCTGATCGAGCCCAACCTCAACGTGCGCACGGCGGGCAACCAAGAAGCGCAGAACTCCACGGCTCAGTTGTTCACGGGGCGCGTGATCGCGAGCGTGCCGATCATCACCAAGAAGGACGGCAGGCCGGTCATCGACCTGAGCGCCATCGGTGTGGGGCAGGCGGGCATGATCTTCGGCAGCTCGATCTACGGCCAGTACGGCGCCTCGGTCCGTGGGCTCAACGGACAGCTCGCGACCGTCACCAAGGCCAAAGCGTTCCCGTCGAACATCGAGATCGAGTTCGAGGCACCGGCCCCTGATGGCCGGCTGACGCGGGTCGCGTACTCGATCAGCGCGCTCAAGGGCACGCCGGGCTTCAAGCCTCGCCTGGCCGACTCGCGCGTGGGCTATTTCTACGACTGGCACCAGGACTTTGCCAAGACCTCCAACCAAGAGACGACCGAGCGTTACATCACGCGGTGGAACCTCGAGAAGCGTGACCCAAGCCTGCGCCTGAGCCCGCCGACCCAGCCGATCGTGTGGTACATCGAGCACACCACGCCCGTTGAGTACCGGCGGTATGTGCGCGAGGGCATCGAGCTTTGGAACGATGCGTACCGCGGTATCGGCATCGAAGGAGCGCTCGAGGTGCGCCAGCAGGACGCCTCCAGCGGGGCGTACATGGACCTCGACCCCGAGGACACGCGGTACAACTTCTTCCGGTGGAACGCTTCCGATCAGGGCTACGCGATCGGCCCGAGCCGAACCAACCCCCGCACGGGCGAGATTCTGGATGCCGATGTGGTGTGGCACCAGGGCCTGACGCGCGGCATCAAGAACATGTACGAGAGCATGACCGCCGACATGGTCGAGCAGACGTTCGGCGCCGAGACGATGTCGTTCTTCGCCGAGCACCCGCAGTGGGATCCGCGTGTTCGTGTCGCGCCGCCGCACCTGCGCGAGGCCAAGGTCTCCGCGCTCCAGCACCGCTGGGCCGCGATGCAGGCCGATCCTGAGGCTGTGCGCGTAATGAGCCACAACGATGCGCAGTGCCGAATCGGCGGGATGCTCGCGATGAACCTCGATCTGGCTGGCACGGCGCTGGCCGCGGGGCTCATCGAAGTCGAAGACAGCACCGCGCTGCTCGACGGCGTGCCCGAAGAATTCCTCGGCCCGATGATCCGCTACATCTCGGCCCACGAGGTCGGGCACTGCCTGGGCCTGCAGCACAACATGGCCTCCTCGACCATTCGCACGCTTGAGGAAATCAACTCGCCCGACTTCAGCGGCCCGATGGTCGGCTCGGTCATGGAGTACGCAGCGGTCAACATCAACCACGAACTCGGCGACGTGCAAGGCCCGTTCGCCACCTCTGAACTCGGCCCGTACGACCACTGGGCGATCGCGTTCGGCTACGGCGACGAGAAGGACCGCGAGAAGCTGCTCGAGCGCGTCAACGAGCCCGACCTGATCTGGCTTCCGCAGCCCGAGATGAGCGTGGGCTCTGACCCGCGCAACCAGACCTGGGACATGGGCGCGGACAACCTGCAGTTCGCCGAATCTCGGCTCGGGATTATCAAAGAGATCCGCAGCAAGCTGATCGACGACATCACCGAAGCCGGGGATAACTGGTCGGTCGTCCGCCGGCGCTTCAACCAGACGCTCGGCACCCAGATGCAGGCGATGTTCATCGCGTCGCGCTGGGTCGGCGGTACGTTCTCGACCACCAACTACAAGGGCGACGGCGAGGCCGCCATCGCCGACGTGCCCGCGGATCGCCAGCGCAAGGCGATGAACCTGATCATCGCCAACGCCTTCGAGGACGAGGCCTTTGGCCTCAGCCCCGAGCTGCTGCGTCACATGGGCAAGGAGTACTACTGGGACCCCGCTGGCGTGAACGAACTGATGAGCGACCCCAGCGTGCCCGTGCATGATTTGGTCGCCGGCATCCAGGCCACCGGCATGACGCTGCTCATGAACCCCACCACGCTGCGCCGTGTCTACGACAACGAGTTCCGCGCGGGCGACGACGCCTTCCGCATGAGCGAGGTGATCGAAGCGGTACGCGACAACGTGTGGCGCGAGTGCACCAGCACGAAGAAGGCCAAAGGCTTCAGCGACGCTGAGCCGATGGTCTCGAGCTTCCGCCGCAACCTTCAGCGGGAGCATGTGGATCGCCTGATCACGCTCGCGCTGCTCAACAACGCATCGAGCCCGGCCCTTCGGACCATCAGCTCGATGGCGGCTCAGGAACTCGACGAGATCAAGGCCATTGTCGATAAGGCCAGCGAGGCCAAGCCCGACCGCTACACCGCGGCCCACCTGGAATCGATCGCCAAGCGGATCGAGTCGGCCGAGGATCCCAACTACGTCATCAACCGCTGAGGCGTTTGGCCTGAGCGTTCAACGTTGACTCTCGTGTTCGCGCCCCGGTCGACTCGCTCGGCCGGGGCGCTTTCGTGCGCGCGGCGTGTGGACCACCACGGGAAAGAAAGCACCCCGAGCGAGATGCCCGGGGTGCTGATGGATCGTGTGGGTTGTCAGGCAGTGAATGGGACGCTGGCAGCCATCAGATGTCGGTGCGGCGACCAAACGGCGTCCCGAGCAGACCGAACCCGCCTTCGAAGAACGAATCGAATCGGCCCATGTACGCGACCAAGCCGTCGGGTGTGCGGACGGTCAGGCCGTAGAAGACGTTCTGCAACCTGCGTGCGCCGGTGACGAGTTCGTGTACGTCGATCTCGATGACCCGGCGGGCGGGAATGGTGAAGCGGAAGGTCTCCTGGCCGAGCGGTTCGTTGGTGCCCGCGAGCACGCCATCGAAGCGGATCTGCACCTCTGCGACGATCTGCGACTCGTTCGGGTTGAACAGACGCAGGTATTCGCTGACCGATCCGCTGAACGGGTCGGCGGGGCGGAAGCCTTCGCCGAACGCCCAGAGCGAGTAGGCCGAGTCGGCGAACGCCGAGGCGTTGAGATCGCCCAGCACGTCGGCGGGCATGGCCAGCGCCACGGGCAAGGCGTTGCCTGCTGCGTCGGAAGCCTGGTAGGTGACCGCGTAGGGCTCGCCCGACGGGAAGCCCGGCAGGCTTGCGACATCGAGCGTGCCCCGGCTGTCGGGCGCGACGCTGATGCTGGTGCGGTACGCGGTGCCGCTCTCAAAGATGAACGTGAAGTCGACTCCGACTTCAACGCCGTTGGAGTTCACCACTCCGACGCGTTCAGCCGTGCCGTTGAGACCCAACTGGCCCTCTGGAATAGCGCCCGTTGCGGTGCCCGTGCCGATGGTGCCAAGCAGGCCCTCGGCGGCCTGGTTGCCCGAGATGGTTCCCGAATCGAAGGTGGACAGCGCGGCGATGATGCCGCCGTCGGCTTCGATGCGCATCGCGTAGGTGCCCTCGGGCAGCGTGGTCACGCCCGCGAGGTTGAACCCGCCACGACGGTGGGGCTGGAGTTCGAACGTGGGACGAATGCTCAGCGGGCCGTCCTCGGTGATGAACGTGCCCTCGACCTTGATCACTCGATCGGTCGTGTTCTGGAACACGATCACATCGGTTCGGCCGTCGCCCTTGGCGACTTCCGGGAAGACCCAGTCTTCCGAAGGCTCGGCGGTGAAGCTCTCGCCCAGCGCACTTCGGCCGGCGTTGAACTCGTCGTAGTAGCTGAACGTGGTCGAAATCGGTCGCTCGCTCCAGACTTCGATGCCGTAGCTGGCCACCTTGCCGAGTGCCTGCAAATCGGTCCGCACGAGCGAACGGCCCGCGCCGAACGCTTGCGGTGTGGTGATGGTCACGCCGCCTCGCTGCTGGCCCTCGATGGTGAAGTCCGCGATAAGCGAGTCGCGCTCGACGGTGATGTCCTCGTAGCGTGCCACGACGACCACGCGGGTGTCTTGGTCGTGCGGGTTGAGCATGGGTAGGAAGTGGCTGGTGGTGGCGCTGGCGAAGCCCTCGGGGTAGTACGCGCGGTAGGGCAGCGTCGGGATGGGCGTGCCGTCACTGAGGGTCTCGGTCGCGGGATTAGCGGTGTCTGCGGCGAGGTGGCCAATGGCCGAGCCGTCGTTGATCGAGTCGTACACCGCCTGCGCCTCGGCGGGGCTGTCGCCCGTGAGGACGAAGTACCGAAGCGTCTGCGAGCCGCCCGCCGGGATCGTTCCAACATCGAAGCTCATGACCATCGTGAGGTCCTGCGACAAGCCGTTGGGGTCGTTGGCCGGCGTGCCGAGCAGCAGCGATGGGTCGCGCAGGTTCTGGCCCTGGCCGATGAAGTCGAGCCTCGCCCGGCCGTCGGTCGCGGGCGCTGCCAGCGCGACGGTCTTGCCCTGCGTGAGGGTGTTGGTGATGACGCTCGCGCTGGCGTAGGGCTGCGTGTTGCTGATGTCGTTGAGCGTCGCGGCGGAGTTGGAGAACAGGCTGTACCCGTGGTTGGGGTTGAAGCCCTCCATCCACGCGATGCCCGGCAGTTCGCCGGCGCCGTCGTTGGTCAGCGTGACATCGATCGCGACGAACTTGTCGTTGTCGCCGAACGAGACGTTGCGTTCAACCTTCAGATCACGGAAGCGTCCCTGCACATTGAGTCGGTTGTTGAAGAAGTCGGACTGGTCAGAGATCGAAACAGGAAGCGTGGCGGCACTGCCCGAGCCGTCGTTGAGGAACACCGCGCCGTCGGCCACGCCGCCAAAGAACGATCGGCCGAGCACCGGCGTGCTCTCGTTGCCGATGTACTCGATGCCGTCGATGCTCAGACGCGTGACCTGGTCGTTGGCATTCGCACCGAAGAACGTGCCATCGGTGCTGATGCCCACGCTGGTGGTCGCACTGCCTACGACCGCCGAGCCATCGCTGACGCCGCGGTTGACGACCGCGCTGAGCGTGTAGTTGCCCGTGGTCTGAGCGATGCTGCCGCTGGTCACGCTGAACGGGTTGTAGGCGGCGTTGGCGCCCTCGCTCACACCCAGGTAGTACGTGCCGCCGCTGGAGAACACGAACGACGCGATGGTGCTGTTGAGCGTGCCCGCCGGGCTTGTGGTTACAAGCGCGTTGCCATCGACATCGAACAGCCTGAGCGCGGTGTTGAGCGTCGCCGCACCGTTCTCTGAAGTCGACACCACGGTCGCCGTCAGGGTGGCGCCGGTCTCGGCGGTAAAGCGGAACAGGTCGCGGTCGAACAGACCGAACCCGCCGTCACCGATCGCGGCCTCGATCGAGCTGGCGCCCGAGCCGTTGATGCCAGCAAGTTCAGCCGCCGTCGCTGGCGTGTCGTTCAGCTCGAACGGCCCGAAGATGTCGTTGGAGAGCGTGAGTTCGAGCTGCCAGTCTTCGAGCGAACCCGTGTCGGAGCTGCGCAGGTCTTGCACGAGCAGCGTCCAGGTGCCCTCGGCAGATTCACCATCAAAGATGCTCAGCGCCTCGACGGGGCGCAACGACCCGGCAAGCGGGCCAGCGGAGTTGACGATTTGTTGCGTCGCTTCGTCATCAAACAGCACGCGCATGTCGTCGGTGCTGCCGCCCTGGCGGTTGGCCAGAATCGCGGTCTGGCCCGAGGGCGAGATCAGCGTGACGCGGAGATCGCCTACGAACGTGTGCGTCGCGTCGATGCGCAGGTTCACATCGAGAATCTCGCGTGCATCGGGGATGAACACGCTCGAAACGAACTGGCCCGCGTCCGGGATCGCCTGAGGCTCGGTAAAGTTCGGGCCGACCGCGGGGAAGCGGCTGTCGCCGATGAGTTCGACGTTGAACTGCACCGAGTAGGTGCCGGTGGATTGTGTTCTGCCGCTGCCTGCGAGGAACGGGTTGTAATCGTCGTTGGGGAATCCGGAGACGCCGACGTAGTACGTACCGCCGGTGGTGACGAAGTAGTCAAGCGCGGGATCGAAGCCATCGGACTGGTCGTTGACAGCGAGTTCTTCGCCCAGCGCGTTGAACAGGCGGAGCATGCCATCGAGCGGCGAAGCCGGGTTGAGGCGTTGGGCGATCACTTTGGCCGAGATCAGGCCGCCGCGTGCGAGGTCAAGCCGGAACAAGTCGACATCCAGGCCCGCGTTGGTGCCGTCGCCGAGGAATACGCCCGTGAACTCGGCGGTGCCCGACGCCGCGAACGGCACCGGGGTCGCCAGCGCGACCGTGTCGTTGGGTTCGAGCGTGCCCGTGGCAGGCACGATCTGGAATTCGTAGATCTCGTTCTGACCCGCGGCCAGGCTGCCATTGAGGAGGTTGCCGTCGGTATCGGTCAGCAGCGGGGTGCCCGCGGTACCTGAATTCAGCGTCAGGTTGTAGGTGTTGACCGGAAGGCGCTGACCGCTGAAGCCGGTGAGATCAAAGTCAACGACAATCGTTCGGTTGGCTTCGCCATCGGCCAGGCGGGTTATCAACGCGCTGTCGCTCACGAGCGTCGGCACACGCACGTCGGTCACGGGGATCGTAAAATCGTCGCCCGTGCCGAGGATGCTGTCCACGCCCGCTGAGGTGAGCGTGGCACTGGAAGCGCTGAGCGAAGCGGAATCGATGTCCTTGTTGAACACCACAACGCCTTGATTGATCGCATCGCCTGTGAACGGGCTGAACTGGCCCGAGCGCGGCCCGGGCTCGATCCGCCGAACCACCGGGCCGTCGAGCCCGATGATCTCCAGAGCGCGGGCGATGTTGATGCGGCCGCCGGAGACAATCTTGTTCTGCAGCGTCGGCAGCGGATCGGAGCTGGCTATGAGCGTGTTGAGGATTTCTTCGCCCGAGGCATCGGGACGCAGCGACTTGATCAAAGCGATCGCACCAGCGACCACCGGACCAGCAGCGGAGGTGCCGCCGAAGGGCTGGTAGCCGCCGCCGGGGGCGAGTGAACCGGGCGAGACACCCGGGGCCGCGAGGTCGACCGTCTCGGGGCCGAAGTTGCTGAAACCGGCAATCGTGTCGTCGGGCGCGGTGGCCGCAACAGAGATCAACCCCGGCAGGTTGTACGACGTGGGGAAGAAGGTGGCGTCCGGGTTGTCGTTGTCGAACGAGCTGTTGCCAGCCGAGGCGACAAACGCTGCTCCGGTCTCGATGAACCGCGCGATCGCTTGACCCTCAGCGACGATGGGGAGGTTGCTGTCGTCGTCGTCTTCGAGCACCTCGGTGTAGATGGCTTGGCTGAAGCCACCGTAGCTGTTGTTCGATGCGACGATGTTGTGACCGAAGTCGTTGATCATCATCGTGAGGTAGTCGTGCGCGCCGATGATCGCGCTGAAGGTGAGCCGGCCGAACCGGTCGGCGATCTTCATGGGCAGGATCGAGACCTCCCACGCCACGCCGGTTCGCCCGATGCCGTTGTTGCCCACAGCCCCGATCAGGCCGGACGCACCCGTGCCGTGCCCGTCGGCATCGTCAGGATCGTTGTCGTTCTCGCCGAAGTCCCAGCCGTTGATGTCGTCCACGAACCCGTTGCCGTCGTCATCGATCCCGTTGCCCGCGATCTCGCCCGGGTTGAACCAGATGTTGTCAGCAAGGTCCGGGTGGTCGGTATCCACGCCCGTATCGATCACCGCAACGATCACGCTGCGCGAGCCGATGGTGATGTCCCACGCCTCGGTGCTGTCGATGTCCGCATCGGGAACGCCAAAGCCAAAGCCCGTGACGAACTGACCCGAATTGTCGTGTACCCATTGGCTGGTCAGGTCGGGGTCGTTGGGGATGCGGTTGGTCTGGTAGATACGGTCAGGCTCAAGCGAGCGGAACAGCGAATCGCTCTCCACGAGTTCGGTCTTGAGGAACTCGTTGATACCGGTGCCCAGAACAAGTTGCGCCGAATAGCCGAGACCAACGGGCTTGACCTCGATGGCCGTGATCCCCACGCTGTTCAGGGCCGCGTTGGCTCGTTGTTGCCACGCTGCCTGCGTCATCGGCTCGCTGTTGGTCAGCAGCCAAGAGCCCTTGGCCACTTCCGTGCGGAAGCCACCCCAAGGGATGATCTCCATGCCCTCAGGAGTCGCGACAGGCATCGGCCCGATGCCGACGGCTTCGCCCACACCCGAGAGCAGCACGCGCGCTTCCAGCGTGTCGATCAGTTGGCCCGCGTCCGCTGAAGAAACTCGACGGGAAGTGGTACGGTTTGGCATCAAGGTTCTCCGCGAGCTTGGCTGTAACAGGGCTGCGACAGGGGGGCTCGTGACGTGGGCGTTCGGTAACTCGGACCGCGTGCTCGCGCACCAATCGGTCATCGATCAGGGACAGACTCTTGCGCTCCCGAGCCGCTCGCCCCGCGGGCAGCTTCCCAGCGATCGGTGCGCACGCCCGCAGCTTGCGCCGGTCTCCCAGCGGCTCTCGGGCTGTCTGGCCCGCCATCGGCGGTGGTGCCGCCCGGCGCGGGCCGTCAGTCTTGCTCCCCATCATGCCACGGTTCGGCTCCAGACTCAAGTAGCGCGCACCAACCAGCCGCGCTTCTTTCGGATTGGTCCCATTGCTGACTGCCTCCAACCGGTGGCTTTCATCCGCTCCTGCCCGAACCACTCGCAAGCTCCAACAGAATCTCCGCGTGCAGCCCCGTCGCCCCCATCTGCTCGCGAATCCACGACCGGCCACGCTCGGCCATCGCCAACCGCTCCCTCGAAGACCCGATCAAATTACGAATACATCCAACGAGCGAGCCCTCATCGGCGGCCCGAACGAGCCCACGTGCCCGCTCGAAGCCCTGGACCGCATCCCGAAAGTTCGCGTCGTCCGGGCCGAAGACGGTGGCCCGCCCCAGCGCGATCGGCTCGATCGGGTCCGAGCCGCCTAGGCCCCTGCCTCCTGCCAGCGGGAAACTCCGCCCCACAACCACCACATCGGCCAGGGCGTAGGCCCCAGCAAGCTCCCCGATCGTGTCCAGCAGGAACCGGCCCGAGCCCGACTGGCCTGCGACGCCTTCTCTGACCGTCGAACGCCGAACGCAGCCGGGCAGCGCCGAGGCTGCTTCATCGAACCGTTCGGGCCGCCTTGGTGCGCACAGCAGTTGCACCTCCGGCCCCACCGCTTCGCACGCCCGGTGCAGCAGGGCCTCCTCGCCCGGACCGGTGCTGCCGCCCACCACCAACGGTCTGGCCGGGTCGATGCCCAACGCCCGTGCCAATTCGTCTTGCCCGTCCACTCGACCTGCGATCTTGGCAGCATCGAACTTCATCGAGCCCGTGACCCGGATGCGTGCTTGGGGCGTGCCCATCGCGGCGAACCGCTGGGCGTATACCTCGTCCTGGACCGCTGCGAGCGAAAGGGCCGCGAAGCTTGGTTTCATGCACCACGAAATCTTGCGATAGCCCTTGAACGACCGCTCGCTCAGCCTGCCGTTGATGACCGCCACGGGGATCTGCCGCTTGTTGCAAGCCTTGAGAAAGTTCGGCCACAGCTCGAGCTCAACGAGCCCGACCGCGTCCGGGTTGATAGCGTCGAGGAACCGCCGAACCGACCACGAGGCATCCAGCGGGTACCGCGCCACATGCGCGATGTCGGCGTACAACGCCTCGGCCCGGGCGAGGCCGGTATCGGTCGTGCACGAGACGATCACCTCGGCGCCGCGATCGACGAGCATCGGCACCAGTGACCGCAGGGCCGCGGCCTCGCCCACCGATACAGCGTGCAGCAGGATCCTCGGCGTGCCGGGCGCTTTCTCGGCGAGCGTGGGCGGATCAATCGCGAAGCGCTGGCCCCAGCCGCCCCGGGCCTTGCGGACCCACCACGGGCTGGTGGCCGCGGCGACACCGAGATACACCACGTCGAGGAGGTTCACGCTCGGCTTCGCTCCATGACCGTCCCAGCGGGACTCGCCGGGTGCAACCGCCAATGGGCAGGCGGGGACTCGAACCCCGGACATCTTGCGTGTAAAGCAAGCGCTCTAGCCAACTGAGCTACCCGCCCGAACTGCATCCCCATTCGGGAACTCCCCTAGGCTAGCGCCATGGCCCCCACCGCGAACGATGCCCAAGGCGATCACAGGCTTTGCCGAGTTGGAAGTGTCTCGATCGGCCCGGGCCAACCCCTGGCCATCATCGCCGGGCCGTGCGTGCTGGAATCACGCGAGATGGGCCTGGCGATCGGCCTGGCCATGCGGGAGTGCTGCCGCGAACTTGGCCTGAGCTACGTCTTCAAGGCCTCGTTCGACAAGGCCAACCGGTCGAGTGCGCACTCGCCGCGTGGCCCCGGGCTCGAGAAGGGCCTCGAATGGCTGGCATCCATCGGCCAAGAGCTGGGCGTGCCGATCACCACCGATGTGCACACGCCCGAGCAGTGCGGCCACGCCGCTCAGGCCGCGGACCTGCTGCAGATCCCTGCGTTCCTGTGCCGGCAGAGCGATTTGCTGGAGGCGGCGGGCAACGCCGCTGCCAAGCACAGCCGTGGCGTGAACGTCAAGAAGGGCCAGTTCCTCAGCCCGCGCGAGATGGTCGGCCCCGTGCGCAAGCTCGCCGAGGCCACCTGCGACAACGTGCTGCTCACCGAGCGCGGCACGTTCTTCGGCTACCACCGCCTCGTCAACGACTTCACGGGCCTTGGCGACCTGATGGAACTCGACTGCAACTCGTTCACCACGCTCGGCTCGCCGCCCGTGTGCTTTGACGTGACGCACTCGACCCAGCTCCCCGGCAGCGGCGAACAGACCGGAGGCCGGCCCGACCGAGCCCCGCTGCTCGCCCGCGCCGCGACGGCTGCGGGCGTGCACGCGCTGTTCATCGAGGCGCACCCCGAGCCGAGTAAGGCGCTGAGCGATGGCGCGACGCAACTGCCGATCGAGGTCGCGGTGGATGTGATCGCCCAGTGCGCACGGATACGGGATGCAATGGCATGAACCCGGTTGAGCCTCGGATCCCCAAGAGGGTGAAAGTGCCGGAGTTTCGAATGCCGGGGATGATTCTGTGGATAGGGCTCGCGGTCTGTATCACCGTCTTCGTGCTGGGCGCGGTTCTCGCGAGCAATAAGCTCCAAATGGGTTTGTTTGGAGCTCTGGCCATGCTTCTTCTGACAGTCGCACAAGCCATCGATGTCCGGATGCGCATCAGCAGGCTCATCGGGGAAGGTGCCCGCGTGAGTGTCGAATTGCAACGAATCCACGAGATGCCCGAACCACTCCGAATCGAGGGCAATGACGTTGACGAAGCCAACCTCCGGTTCGCAGAGGCGCTTTCTAAGTTCTCCGAAGGATCACCGTTCCATTCCCGTGCACAATCGTTCGGAGCGACTGGGAAGGTCATCACCGGGCGGTTGCATGGGCTGCGACGCGAGACTTGGGTGTGTGTTGGCAATGGAGTGAATTCGGGGAGCTCATCGGGGGAATACGGCGTGGCTGTCCGGACATCCCACACTGGGTTCGGTGTGCATGTCGATCCGCCATTCTTCAAGAAAAAACGAACACTGAGTCACGATGCCGCTGTCGCGAGCTACGACAAGTTTTCCAGCGTTTGGGAAGTGCGTTGCGAGTTCGAGTCGTTCCGTTCGATGATAGAACCGCAGACATATGAACTCTTTGAAGACGAGCTTGGCGAAGATTTGAGCTTCAGTAGCGAGCCCGGAACCAATGCTCGTTCGCTATTGACCCCGCGCGTGCGAGCACTGATCGATGTCGATCGCGATGCCCAACCCATGAAGTCGTTCAGGGTCTCGAAACAACCCCCCCATTCAGCGGGAAGCTGGAGCTTTGGAGAGTGGATCATCTACACGAGAGCAGGCTGCCCCGCCTTTGGTCACCTACAGCAACTCGGCACGTGGATCAACGAGGTCGCTGACATTTTCGAAGCCGAGCAGCGAAAGCACGCACCAAGCACCAACCAATAAAAACCGCGAGCTTCCGCTCGCGGCTCGAATAGCACTGGTTGCCGGTTTGGCTTACGCCTGCTTGGCGCGGTGGGCTCGCAGGAAGTGGGGACGCGGCACGTCCTGGTCCTGCGGGTCGATGTGTACCTTGCGGCCCTGGAACACGACCGTGCCAGGCACGACCGCGAAAAGGGTGTCGTCCTTGCCGCGCCGGACGTTGAAGCCCGGCTGGTGGGGCGTGCCACGCTGACGCAGGATGATCGAACCGGCTTGCGCAAAGGCGCCGCCCGTGATCTTGATGCCGAGGTACTGGGGGTTCGAGTCGCGGCCGTTGCGGGTCGAGCCCTGGCCCTTCTTATGTGCCATAACAGATCATCTCCAATAAGTGCCCGCGAGCCAAACTGCACGGCCCAAGGGCGGCCTCAACGTTAGGCGTGGGCTACCGCATGATCCAGCGGGCGTCCAGCAGGGTCAGGGGGCGGTCGCCGTAGGAATCAGCCCTCAGCTCGCCCGGCACCAAGTACCGCAGTTGTCGGGTCTTGCGGAAGACCAGCTCGCTCTCGTCGCCCGTGCGGGGGTCGGTCAGGGTGAGGGACTCGCTCTCGCCGCTGAAGCCGGCGGCGAAGATGCGAAGCTCGTTGGGGTCGGCATCGATGACGGGCCAGATGGCCAGCCCACGCCGGGCGTGCTCCTCGCCGCGCTTGATGGGGCCGATGACCGAGATCTGATCGAACAGCAGCGGGTCGCCGAGGCGTTCGAGAATCGTGCGCACGACCGGGGCGGGCACGTTTTGGCCGCTGGTCTGGAGCTGGCCCTGGTCGTTCATGAGCGTGAGGCTCGGGACCAGCCGCAACTCGGTCGCATCAAAGTTGCGGACCTCGTAGGTGAAGTAGAGGAACAGGCGGGCCTGGCCATCGACGGGCAGCGAGACAAGGCGAAGCGGCCCGGGCTTGAAATCAAGCGCCCAGCGATTGGTCACGGGCAGGGGCTCTGGCACCTGCGCCTGAGCGGTTGAGGGGGCTACGAGCACCATGGCTGCGAGCAGCACGGCGGCGAGCTTGTAGATCGAATGAGCTGCGGTCATGGGCGGGAGTCCTTACAGCGGGGCCAGAGATATGTGCATTCGCTCTGGCTACCGAGCAGGGGTTCAGGTCCGGCGGGCGTACAGGATAGTCTACGGCCCCGAGCCGACGGCTCAAGTCAGGAATCTGCCGCCGCCTGCTCACGCCCTCGCCGATCTGAGGCCGATGGACACCGCCAGCCTTGCCCACCCCTCCCCAGAC
>CAYGSG010000064.1:0-15708 GCA_964352615.1 uncultured Phycisphaeraceae bacterium | reverse complement strand
AACCAACAATGAGGCTCCGAGCACACGCCCGTGATTGCCCGGTTGTCCGAGCCATCGTAGAGTGCCGGGTCCGGGGCGAACTCCCGGCGAGCTGCACCCGTAGCTCAACTGGATAGAGCGCTGGCCTCCGAAGCCAGAGGTTTTGGGTTCGACTCCCAACGGGTGTATTTGCATGTTGGGGCCTGTTCAGGTCTGTTCAAGGCCGAACTCGGCCCGCTGGCCAGGGTCCGGTCAAGACCCACTGCCCGCTTACCGATAACCCCTCGGGCCTGCGGGGCGGGCATCGTGTACAGACCGCTGCCAGCCCACAGCCGCCCGCGAACGCGCCATCTGGAGACCGCCCGCGATGACCCACCTGCCAAGCCTCACCCTCCCGTTCAGCCTGACCCGCATGGCTCGGCCGCTCGCGCCGGCTGCTCTGTGTCTGGTTGCTGCATTGTTTGTCATGCTGGGGGTATCGCCCCAGGCAAGCGCGCAGGCGGACCTGCCGACCGCCGAGAGTCTGTTTGAGGCGCACGTTGAAGCCATCGGTGGTCGTGAGGTCATCGCCAAGCAGCGCAACCGCGTGGTGTATGGCACGATCGAGAACGCTGCCGGCGAGGTCCAGATTCTCATCGTCACCCAGGCAGCGCCGAACATGCTCCGCTTCACGGCTCAGAGCCCGGGCCGATTCACCATCGTCCGCGTGTTTGATGGGACCACCGCGTGGGGCATCGAGATGAACGGCAGCACAAGGATCATCGAGCCCGGCTCCGATGAGGCCAAGGACCTCGCGTTCAACGCGGTCTTTGAGGGCGACGCTGCGTACAAGACGCAGTACACATCCATGCGCACGACCGAGCGCACGATCTTTGATAATCGTCCGGTGTTCGCTGTGGATGTTCAGACCCGGGTCGGTCTCTCGCAGCGGATCTTCTTTGGTCTGGAATCGAAGCTCATCATCGGCAAGACGCAGGTCGTTGGCACCGGTGGTACCCCGACCGAACTCGTCTTCAACTACGACGCGTACACCGAGTACGAGGGCGTGAAGCTCGTGTCATTGCAGCGGCAGACGCTTCGTGGGCAGGTCAACATCATCAAGACGGACTTCGTCGAGGTGAACGTGGATGAGCTGCCCGATTTCGCGCCGCCGGCTTCGCTGACCGCCAGCGCCGGGGACTGAGGCGGGCTCGCACGGTTTCTACTCTGCACGTTTCGCTGTAACTCGTAGCTCGCACGTCTTGCCGAAGCTCGCGCAGATCGGGTGGCTGTTGCACGCGCCCTGCCTGGCTGAGCAGGCCCGCCTGCCGTGCCAGATGAGCCGGTGGCTCAGCTCGCACCACTGGTCGCGTGGGAACAACGCGCACAGCGTGCGCTCGACCCGCTGGACGCTGTCATCGTGTGCGCACAGACCGAGGCGTTTGCTCAGGCGATCGATGTGGGTATCGACGACGAAGCCGACGTTGATGCCGAAGGCGTTGCCGAGCACCACGTTGGCTGTTTTGCGGGCCACGCCCCGCAGGGTCAGCAGCTCGTCCATCGTCCGAGGAACCTGGCCATCGAACTTCTCGACCACGTCGTTCATCGCGGAGTGAACGGACTTGGCCTTGTTGCGGAACAGGCCAATCGTCCGGATAAACGGCTCGATCTCGGCTGGGCTCGACCTCGCGTAGTCGGCGGGCAAAGGGAACGCCTTGAACAGCGCGGGGGTGGCCTTGTTGACGCCGATGTCGGTGGCTTGGGCTGAGAGAATCGTCGCGATCAGCAGCTCATGAGCGTTCGAGTAGTCAAGCTCGCAGACCGCGTCCTGGTAGTGCTCGGCCAGCGCCGAAGCGATCTTGCGGGCACGTGCTTTCTGCGCCGGGGTGACGCTCGGGACAGCAAAGGGCAGGTCCCGCAGGCCTCGCGGGTTGCCGGGCGTGCGCACGGGCTCGGGCTTTGGTGATCGGCTGGGCATAACCGCTCGACGATAGCCGACCTACAACTCGGTCATGGATGCGCCGCTGCCCGCTTTGTCGCTGTCGCTTGCTGAGTTTGCGGTGGGGTCGTCGCCCCGCGAGCGGATCCTGGCAGCGGGCGAGCTTGGGTACCGGGCGGTAACGCTCGATGCGCGGGCGGCTGGGCTGCGCGCTCGCGATTTGGACCGCTCGGCCCGCCGGGACCTGGCGGCGACGTTCCGCAGGGCTGAACTGAGGCTTGCGGGCATCGACCTGTGGATTCCCGAGTCGCACTTTGTTGACACGGCTCATCAGGACCGCGCGATCGCGGTGGCGATCGGGACCATCGACCTCGCCGCCGAGCTTGCTTCGCTCATGCCCGCCGACCCGGTGGTGAGCGTGGTGCTGCCCACCGAGGGCGCGACCGATGCCCGCAAGGCGCTCGCCGCGGCGGCGGAGACCGCGGGCGTTCAGATGGCCGATCACTGCTGGCCTTTGTGCGCATGGAACGGGCCGATCGGCGCGGGCCTCGACCCGGTCGTCGCACTGGTGGAGAAGGCCGACCCGGTGGCGGCGGCTTCGAACCGTTCGCTGGTCACGGCTCGGGTGTGCTCGCTGGGCGATGCGGCGCTCCGCGTGCCGGTGGGTTCAGCCGCGAGCCGGCTCGATCTTGGGGCGTACCGCGCGAGCCTTTCGCTTGCGCCCTTGCTGCGCACGGTGGTGGTGGATGTGCGCGGTCTGCACGATTCGCTCGCTGGGGCGGAGGCGGCGCTCGAGGCGTGGAGCGATGCCGATTTGTTTGGACGTGAGTGAGGCTTACTCGAGCGCGGCGAGCGCCTCGTCGGAGATGTCAGCGTTGGAGTAGACCTTCTGGACATCGTCGGAGTCTTCGAGCGCTTCGATCAGGTTCATCAGCTTGCGAACGTCGTCGCCGGCGACCTCGATGGTGTTGGTCGCGATCTTGGTGATCTCGGCGGAACTGATCTTGATGTTGGCGCCTTCGATCGCATCGCGGACGGTCGAGAAGTCGGCGGGCTCGCAGAGCACGGTCCACACGCCGTCGTCGCCGTCGGGGGCTTCGACATCTTCAGCGCCCGCGTCGATGGTGACGTCCATGAGTTGTTCTTCGGTGGTGTCGGCTGCCTCGATGATGAACTGGCCCTTGGTCTGGAAGCTGAACGCGACCGAGCCGGGCTGACCGAGCGTGCCGCCGCCCTTCTTGAAGAAGCTGCGCACATCGGCGACGGTGCGGGTCTTGTTGTCGGTGAGCGCGGTGACGATCATGGCGGCCCCGCCCGGGCCGAAGCCCTCGTAGATCGCTTCTTCGTAGTTGTCGCCGTCGGCGGCGCCGGCGCCTTTTTCGATGGCCCGCTGGATGGTGTCCTTGGGCATGTTGGCGTACTTGGCTTCATCGATGGCGTACCGCAGCGTGAGGTTGGCGTCGGGATCGCCCCCGCCGTTGCGGGCTGCAGCGATGATCGCACGCGAGCACTTGGACCACGCGGCGCCGCGCTTTTTGTCCTGGCGTTCCTTGCGGTGCTTGATGTTGGACCATTTGCTGTGACCGGCCATGACGGGGTCTCCTCGGTTGCTGCATGCTGGCCGGGACTCGGGCAGCTCTTCTTGCCTGCTATATGTGCTGATTGTTGCAGGGGCCGGTCGCTCGAACCACCATGTTGAACATGTCCACTCAGTCGCCGGGCGGCTTGGCTGTTTCGAGCGGGTCGCCTCCTGAGCGGGCTCGATCGAGCCTGCCGACGAGGCCCGTTCGTTGCTCCTGCCAGCGGGCTTCGACCGCCGAGCCTTCGGGGGCCTGGGCGAGCATCGCGTCGAGCAGCTTGAGGGCTTCTTCCCAGGCGGCGATGGCCCGGTCCTTGTCGCCCGCAGCCCAGAACACATCGCCCGCCTGCTGCTGAACGGTGTCGTTGGTCCTGCCGTCTTCGCGTTCGAGCGCGCGGTCGAAGAGCGTGATTGCGCCGGGGCCTCGGCTGTCGTCCTCGAGCCTGCCCTGCAAGTATCGGAGCCACGCGAGCGAGTCGAGGATGTTGATCTCGTCTGGCCGCTGGGCGTACGCCCGCTCGATGAGGGGCGCGGCCTCGTCGAGCCGGCCGCCCTCTTGGGTAAGAAAGTACCCTAGGTCGTTGTTCGCCCAGACGTGGTCGGGGTTGAGTTCGAGCGCGATGCGGTACGCGCCCATCGCGGCCTCGATTAGCCCCTCGAAGTACAACGCCCCGGCGAGTGCGTAGGCGACCTCGGCGCGGGCCTGCGTGATGCTTGCACCGACATCGGCTCGAGCGCCGCGGTATTGCTGCGCAAGCCGCTGGGCATCCTCGCGGTTGTCGATGGCTTGGACGAGCGCGCGGACCGAGGCCGAGACCGCAGCGGGATCGTCCCGTTTGGCCATGACCGCGGCGCTGAAGCCGACGAGCCTGATCTGCCACGCGGGTTTGATACTCGCTGCGTCAGCGATGGCGATCATGGCCAGGGTCTGATCGGCGCGCTCGACCGAGGCCTCGCGTTCAGCGAGTTGGCCGCTTGTGAGCAGCGTGCGCATGAGGGCTGCGTACGAGTTGGTCGGGAGCGTCATGCGTTGAGTGAGCGCTCGTTCCACCAACTCTGCGGCCTGCGAAGGATCATCGCGCACGAGGGTCTCTGCGAGCCTGAGCGTGCGTTCAACGGTTCGCGGCGCTTTGGCCAGTGGCTCGGCCCGATACGCCGGTGCATCAGTGGCCTTGGCCGCACCGAGCGATTCGGCGATGTCTTCGATGTCGGTGCTGGAGCCGGTGAAGGCGTCGGCGAGTGCTCTGGCCTGCTCGGTCGCGCCGGTCTGGAGCAGCAGGACGATGAGCGGGGCGAGGACCCGGCCGTCGCTTGGTGAGGCTTCGTGCGCGATCGTCAGGGCCGAGATCGCTCGCTGCTTATCTTGCTCGCTGCCGGTGAGCGCTACTTCGGCGACCGTTCCCGCGACCGACTCCGCGCGATCGAGAAGCGGGATGGCGTGGTCGAGGGCCGCCGCGACGCCTTCGAACTGGACTGCCCGCTGGGTGTCTTTTTGGATTACCAGCGGGTCCCACGGATTGGCCGACTTCAAAGCAGCCAACGCGGGCTCGAATTTGCGAGGATCGTTCGCCGGTGCCCCCGGCGCACAAAGCACGACCAGCCCCTCCAGTGCGTGCGTGTCGAACGCATCGGCGCTGAGGCTCTGGTCGAACAGGTCCACGGCTTCAAACGGCCTGCCGAGAAGCATCGCAACTTGGGCGCGCGCGTTGCGATTGGCGGCGGTGTCGGGCGCGCTGTTCACGGCACCGGCGGCGTCCTGGTATCGGTAGGCAGCGACGAGCGCGGCGGCCCGCTCGGCGGGGTCTGTGAGCTGCGAGAGCGACTGCTCGAACGCGTCCCAGCGGGTATCGCCCGCGAGCGCCGTGGCCTGCAAGAGCGAGGCGGGCTGCTCCTTGAGCAGGTCGGCAGCGAGGTCTGGCCTGCCGAGTTCGAGCCACGCAGCCGCAGCGGCCAGCGCGCCCGCGTCGGTCGTGGTATCGAGCCGTGTGATTTGCTGGCTGTCCTGGCCTGTCTTATCGAGCCAGGCGCGTGCAAGACCGCGCGCGGCGCGAGGGTGCTGGTGCATGGCATCGGCGAGATCGACCAATGAGCCATAGCGATCGGCGATCGCGCGGTGCAGACCGCGATGGCGGGGGGTGCGTTCGAGTGCGCGGCTGAGGGCGAGTGTCATGCCCACCGGAGTATCGCTGACGATGGACCCTGCAATGGCCAGGCGGGTTTCGAGCATCGGCGTTGGTGATGGCCAACTGCTGGCGGCCTCATCGATCCGTTGCGTGATGGCGGCGCAGTCCGCGCCGGCTTCGAGCAGCCACTCCAGCAGCGCGACGGTGAGCCCTGACGCGAGCCGGTGGGGTTGGTCGGGTGGGAGCGCGGTATCGACCGCTGCGTTCAGGTCGCCTGCGCGGGCGAACGCCCAGACCCGCCGCGGAGCGAGGACCATCCAGTCGCCGCCAGCGTTTGCAGCAAGCTCGTAGTAGTCCTGCGCGGCGTCCACGTCGCCGAGCGTGATCGAGCGGTCGCCGAGGGAGGCCCACTTGTCACCGAGCCCGGCGCGAAGGCGGGCGAGCGCGGGGCTTGTCGTGCCGGCATCGATCAAAGCGATCTTGCGGAGCGCCTCGTCGCCCGCGTCGATGGAAGCGCGGAGCCAGCCGAGCCGATCGAGCGCGACATCCAGGCGTTCGAGCAGCAACGGCCGGGCAAAGCCGCGAGCTTCGGGTGAAGCTAGGGGTGATTCCAGGCCTCGTGCGAGGAGCACGGCGGCGCGTTCGGCGTTGCCGGCGCGGAGCTCGGCGTTGGCCACATCGAGCAGGACGGTCGGGCTTGTCGCACCGGCGTCCACCGCTCGGCGGTAGGCATCGAGGCCTTGCTCGAGCACGCCCCCGCGCAAAAGCAGCTCGCCCAGCGCTTCATTGGGCGCGGTCGCCAACGGATCGATCTGGGCAGCGGCGTAGAAATCGCGAGCGGCGCCGTTGGCATCGCCTGCGAGCAGCCTCTCGCGGCCGCTGACGTAGCGACGCAGCGCCTCTGGCGGCGCGGGCTCGGCACGCGGCTCGGGTACATCGTCCATCGCGAGCAGCGCGTCGAGGACTTCGTCGAACGGGCGGTAGGCGCGGAGGGGATCGGAAGCGTTGGCCTCGGGGAGAGGCGCAATCAAGAAGCCGGGCGGCATCGGAGGGCCGTCGATAGGGGCCTGCGCGCGCGACGGGCTCGCCACTGCGAACAGCAGGCCGACGAGCAGCAACATGGTGGTCGATCGGCGCACGGGCGACTCCTTGTGCCCCGCGTGTGCGCGGCGTTGGGCGGTCACGAGCTGGCCTTGTCCGCCTTGGTGCTGCGTTTGGGCGAGGCTTTCTTTGCGGCTTTGCCGGTGGATTCTTTGGCAGGCTTTCGAGCAGACTTGGTCTTGGTGCTGGCTGCGTGTTCGAGCTTGAGGTAGGCCTCGGTGGCCTCGCCCGCGCGGAACTGGCGTTCGAGCCACTGCGAGCATTCGTCGGCCGACTGCTCCGCGCTTGCAGCGGCGCGCGATACGAGTACCTGCAAGAGCCGATCGTCGAGCGGGAACGCGTGCGCTCCCAGCGCGAGCAGGCTGACGCGCGACGCAACGAACGGCGGCACGCCGGGCAGGTCGATCAGGTATTGGCGGGCATCGCGTTTGGAGAGCTCGCGGAGGCGTGCCAGGCTCATCTCGTGTTCAAGCAGGAAGACCTGGTTGAGCGCCATGCGGAGCCGAAGCGCCCGTTCACCGGCGCGCGCGTACCGGTTGCCAAGGATCGCTGCGAGCTCGTCTGGCAGGCTAATGCGCAGCTCGTTGAGGTCGATGAACGAGCCGATCAGCTTGGTGGTGCCAATAGCGGCCTGCTTGGGTGTGGTCTCCCAGAGCATGAAGCTGAAGATGAGCTCGGCGAGCACGGGCTCGATGCCTTCGAGCGCGGGCACGGTCGCGGCCTCCTCCTCGGCTGGCAAAGGGATCGCCGCGATGAGTGCCGCGAGCTTCTGGTCGAAGCCATCGCTCACGGGCTCTCTCCGGATGCTGAGCCAGAACCATCGGCTGCATCAGACTCGGCGCTTGGCACTGATTCGTCGCTGGGGGGATCGAGTGCGTCGAGCTCTTGGCGGACCTGCGCCAGCGCGATGAACACGCCCGCCTGCTTGGACGCGCCGGTGTCGAGTTTGAACCGAAGGTGAGGCGTCTGCTTCAGCACGAGGTCGTCGGCGATCAGGTGGCGGATGTGCTTGGCGGCGGCTTTGAGGCCGTGCATCGTCAGCTCGGCGTGCTCGGCGGGCATGACCGAGACGCGAAGGTTCGCGTGGCGCAGGTCTTCGTCCACCTCGACCGATGTGATCGTGATGAGGCCGCGCACGCGCGGGTCGGACAGGCCCTTGGCGATGGCCTTCTGCACGGCTCGCTGAATCGCAGAAGCGACACGCTGGGTGCGGATGCTCACGGCGAGTCCTCCGTGCGATCGGGCGAGAGATCGGCCTCGTCGAGATCGCCAACATCCCCGAGATGGGCGAGCATCTCGGTGGCGATTGCCCCGGTATCGAGCATCGTGGTGGTCTCGCGTTGGGGGACGAGGTCTTTCATGCGGACGATCCAGCGCTTGGTTGACACGACCTCTGCTGCGACCTGCCTTCGGCAGAGCTCGCTTGCGTGGTCGAGCGCTTCGCCCGCGCGCTTGCCGTCGGTGGCGATCACAGCAACACCGATCGCCCCCGTGGCCGGATCGTCCTGGTGGGCGATCTCAGCGGCGGCGAGCTTGAGGTCGCGGTGCAGATGGTCCTTGAGCGAACGGATCACGCTTCGTTTGTCCTTGAGCGAGCCCGCCTCGGGGATCGCCAGTTCGACCTGGAGGATGCCGACGATCATGAGATGCCCTTAGCCCGAACGAGCCACGCTCTTGGTCGCGTTGCTCAAAGCGTGCGTTTGACCTCGATCTGCTTGTAGCACTCGAGGATGTCGCCGGCCTTGATGTCGTCGTAGCCGTTGATCTTCATGCCGCACTCGAGCCCGGTTCGCACTTCCTTGGCATCGTCTTTGACGCGCTTGAGCTGGCTGAGCTTGCGGTCGTTCTCGATGACGACGTCGTTGCGTGTGACGCGGATGAGGGCATCGCGTTCGATCTTGCCATCGGTGACGTAGCAGCCCGCGATCATGCCGACCTTCGAGACCTTGAAGACCTGTCGGACCTCGGCGTGGCCCAAGACCTCTTGGCGAAGCTCGGGTTCGAGCAGGCCCTCGGCGGCCTTGATGATGTCCTCGGTGATGTGGTAGATGACGTCGTACTTGCGGATCTCGACGCGCTTGGCCTCGGCCATCGAACGGGCCCTGCCCGACGGGATGACGTTGAAGCCGATGATGATGGCCTTGGATGCCTCGGCGAGAATCACATCGGACTCGGTGATGCCGCCGACTGCGGCGTGGAGCACGCGGACCTTGACCTCGTCGCCCGAGACCTTCTCGATCTCCTGGCGGAGCACATCGACCGAGCCCTGCACGTCGGCTTTGAGCACGATGAGGATCTCTTTGAGACCCGCGTTCTGCATCTGGCTGAGCATGCTGTCGAGCGTGACCTTGGGCTTGGCGAGCTGGGAATCACGGACGCGCTCGCGGCGTTGCTCGGCGGCCTCCTGCGCCTTCTTGAGACTGTCGACGACGTAGAACGGGTCGCCCGCATCGGGCAGCTCGTCGAGGCCGGAGATCTGAATGGGGCTCGGCGGGGTGGCGGTCTTGGACTTCTTGCCGCGGTCGTCGGTGATGTCGCGTACGCGTCCGAAGCCGCGTCCCGCGACGATGAAGTCGCCGACCTTGAGTTCGCCGTCGGAGATGAGCACGTTGGCGACGACGCCTCGGCCGATTTCCGTCTTGGCCTCGATGACCGAGCCGCGTGCTGGCCCGCCGAAGTCGGCCTTGAGCTCGAGCAGCTCGGCTTGGTAGTCGAGCACTTCCAGCAGTTCCTGGATGCCGATGTCTTTGACCGCGCTTGTCTTGATGATCTCGGTTTCGCCGCCCCATTCGACGGGGTTGAGCCCGTGTTCGGCGAGCTGACCGAGGATGCGTTGGATGTTGGCGTCGGTGGCCTCGGCCTTGTCGATCTTGTTGAGCGCCACGATCACGGGCGTGCCCGCGGCCTTGGCGTGGGCGATGGACTCGATGGTCTGCGGCATGACGCCGTCGTCGGCGGCTACGACGATCACGCAGAGATCGGTGACGTTGGCACCGCGCGAACGCATCTCGGTGAACGCCGCGTGGCCGGGCGTATCGATGAAGACGACGACCTTGTCGGCGTCGCCGATGTTGACGGGAACGCGGAACGCGCTGGTCGCCTGGGTGATGCCGCCGGCCTCGCCCTCGGCGACGTTGGCGTTGCGGATGCGGTCGAGCAGGCTGGTCTTGCCGTGATCGACGTGGCCGAGGATGGTGACGACGGGGCCTCGGCGGCGCTCGTCGACGGTGTCGCGCTGGCCGAACTCTTCGGTGACGACTTCTTCGGCGCTCTTGGCTTCTTGGACATCGAGCTCGATGTTGTAATCGAAGAGGATTTCCTGGGCCTTCTCGACGTCGATGCCCGAGTTGGCGGTCGCCATCACGCCTTCCATGAACAGACGCTTGACAATCTCGGCGGCCTTGACGCCCGTCGCTGCCGAGAGGTCCTTGATGGTGAACGGCGCGTTGATGGCGACCTTGCCGCCGGTCTGCGCGAGGTTCTGCGCCTTGTCGGCCTGGCTGGAGTTGCGGGCGAGTTGGCGGCGCTGCTTAAGGTAGCCGCCCGAGCGCTGGAGTCGTGCCTCGCGCTCGGCAAGGTCGGCTTGCGAATAGCCGCTGCCTGAGCGTCCGTCCTGGTTGGTGTCGGACTCGCCGGGGCCACGGCGTTTGCCTCCGCGGCGCGGGCTTCTGCCCTGGTCGCCACCACCGCCACCACCGCCGGGACCGTATCCGGCGCCTCGGCCGCCGCCACCGCCTCCGCCGTAATCACTCGGGGGCCTTCTGCGCGGGGCTTCGATGACTTCGGGCGCTTCGACGCGGATCACCTTTGGACCGGCGAGCTTGACCTGCTGCTTCTTTTCGAGCTGCGGGCCTGCGGGCACGACCACGTCGGGCCGAACCGGCACGTTCATGGGTGCGGGTTTGGTGGGTGCTGTCTTGGTCGCAGTCGGCACGGCTGTGTCGGAGGCTGCGGCGATCGTGGGCTCTGCGGGTGCGTCCGAGTCAGCGTCATTGGCGGCAACTGCGGTCTCGCCCGTCGCTGACGTCTGGTCGGGCGCGACGGCTTTGGCGGGCGTGGTCGGTTCGGATTTTGGCTCAGCGATGGGATGAGTGGTCGGCTCAGCAATTGCGGTGCCGGTCGCCGAGGAGGAATCGTTCTGAACACCATCATCGCCGCCGTCATCGCCGACGGCAGTGGCCTTGCGTGCGACCGCCTTGGCGCGCTTGGGCTTGGCGCGGACCTTCTCGATGTCGACCTTGGCCGCGGTCTCGATGGCGGTGCCGCCGCCCTCGTCGTGGGCCTCGGCGTTTGAGAACCAGTCGCGGATGGTGGCCTCAAGGCCGACCGACACGCTGGACATGTGGTTCTTGATGATGCTCTCGGGGATGCCCTCGGCATGGCACTTGGCAACGACCGCCTTAGAGGCGACGTTCAGTTCCTTGGCGATCTCAAACACGCGTCGTGCCAAACTGTTGACTCCTGCTTCTGGCCATCGCAGCCGCATCGCGGCCCGTGGCGCTCTCAAATCACTCGGGCTGGATCAGCCCTGCTTGTCATCGCCCGCGGCATCGGTCGCCGCGGCTTGCTGCTCATTGCTGTTTGCACCGGCTGAAGACCCGCCGCCCAGGATCGCGTCGGCGGCGCTCTCGCCGGAGCTGTCTTGGGCGGGCTTGCTGGTCGATCCACCGCCGAGGCCCAAGATCGCAGCGGCTGCCGCGTTCGGGTCGGCATCGAGACCGTCGCTTGCTGGCATCTCGCCGCCCTCGATGAGCCGGCGTGCCGCCTCCTGCTCCTGGGCTCGGCGGGCATCGGATTCTATTTTGTCCTTGGCCTGTTGCTCGGCGACAATTTTCGCCCTGGCCGACGCGATCTCGACGGCGCCGGTCGTCATCTCGACGGGCAGTTCAAGCTCGGTGGCTAGCACCTCGGCACCGACTTCTTCAACGTCGAACACGCTGATCATGCCCAGAGCCGCCAGACGGTCCACGTGCACTTCGGTGAAGCCTTCGATGGCCAGCAGCGTTTCGGAGAGCGTGTCGAGGCCCTTGTTGAATTCCTCGGGCGTGAGGATGTCCACGTCCCAGCCGGTGAGCCTGGCGGCGAGACGAACGTTCTGGCCGCGCTTGCCGATGGCCAGGCTGAGCTGGTCGTCGCGCACGACGACAGTGGCGCGTCCGAGCTCGAAGCAGAGGCTGATCTCGCTGACTTCGGCGGGCTTGAGCGCGTTACCGATGAGAATCTGGCTTGATTCGTTCCAGCGGACGATGTCGATCTTCTCGCCGTTGAGTTCGTCGACGATGTTCTTGATTCGGCTGCCGCGCACACCGACGCACGCGCCGACGGCATCGACCTTGTTGTCCATCGAGCTGACGGCGATCTTGGTGCGGTGCCCGGCCTCGCGGGCCATCGCCTTGACCTCGATCACGCGCTCGGCGACCTCGGGAACCTCGACCTCGAACAGGCGTTTGATGAAGTCGGGGTGCGACCGGCTGAGCACGATCTTGACCTGATGACCCGCTTCGCGGACATCGAGAATCAGGCAGCGGACGCGCCCGCCTGCCTCGAAGTACTCGCCCGGGATCTGCTCGCTGCGGGGCATGAAAGCCTCGGCCCGGTCGATGGTCACGACCAGCGCGCCGCCCTCGTAGCGCTGGGCCACGCCCGTGACGATCTCGCCCACTCGCTTGGTGTACTCGGTGAGGATGCTGTCGCGTTCGTCCTCGCGGAACCGCTGGATCATGACCTGCTTGAAGGTTTGGGCCGCGATTCGACCGAAGCCCTCAGCGGTGAAGGGCATGGGCTCGCCGTGCCTGGTCAGGGCGACTTCGCCCGAGATCGGGTCGATTACGCACTGGAACTCTTCGACATCCAGCGTGTTGTAGTGACGGCGCGCAGCCGAGACCATCGCTTGCTCGAGATCCTGGATCAGCAGCGACCGGTCGATGTTCCTGTCTCTGGCGATCGAATCGAGGATCCGCATCATCTCGGCGGTGTTCACGCTTGGCTCCACTGAACGGGGTCCGTCGCCCAAACGGCGCGATACCCCGCGACTATTGCTGACGCAGGCAGTCCTGAGCACAGGGCAGCCGACACCCGCGAAGCCAACTGGAACCACAACCTAGCCCATGGGAGGACCCCCATGAGGTGCGGTAGAACCAGTCGCTCCGAGATCGGGACGACTAGCAGCCATGTCGTGTGACCGTCTGCATGCGCTCCAACTCCACTCTGATCCGAGCGAACCGCCGCCCGGGAGTCCTTGAGTGTAGAAAGGCACACAAGCAGGGGTCAAACCCGCTGGAAGGGTTCTGCTCTGATGCTGAGGGTGGGGGACCGCGACCTCAGGCCGAGCGGGGCGGCTTGGTCCTCGAACGTTCGGTAGAAGTCAGGGGTCGGATGACCCGCAGCGCCCGCTGCTTCTTCAGTTGGCCCAGCTCTGCCAGGAACTTGCGCTCCCCGCCGACGCTGAGCACCATCGGGCTCTTGCTCGCGGTCTCGGTGACGATCAGGTCGCCGATCTGCATGGTCGCGAGATCCTCCAGCGTGATGGTGGTCTCGGCGAGCAGGCCGCTGACCTCGATCGTGGCCCCCGAGATGCCCAAGCCGAGCCGTTCGGTCAGCTCGGGGGTGCCCTTCTTGACCGCAGCATTGAACCAGCTCTGAGCGCTGAGTTCTTCCATCATGGGTTCGATCGAATTGTACGGGATGCACAGGCTCATCGTGCCCGCTCGGCTGGCGAGCTTGACTTCAAAGCTGATGACCACGACCACCTCGTTGGGCGGCACGATCTGCACGAGCTGGGGGTTGGACTCGGTCGAGGTGATGTCGAACGTCATCTCGCGCACGCCGCTCCATGCCTCGCCCAGGGCGCTGAGCCCCCGGTTGGTGACGTTGGAGATCAGCCGCATCTCGATGAGCGTCATGGGCCGCTGGGGGATGAACAGGTCGTGGCTCGAGCCGCCGAGCAGGCGATCGATGACCGGGTAGATGATCAGCGGGCTGAGTTCGAGGCAGATTTGTCCATCAAGCTGGTCGGACTCGATCAGATTAAAGCTGGTCGGGTTGGGCAGGCTGGCGATGAACTCGGAATACGTCATCTGCTCGCACGAGGCGACCCGGCACTCGACGATGGTCCGCAGGAACCCAGAGAGGGACGCTCCGAAGTTCCGCGCAAAGCCCTCGTGCAGCGTCTGAAGGGCCATCATCTGGTCCTTGCTGACGCGCTCGGGACGCTTGAAGTCGTAAGGCCGAATCTCGGGCGGCACATCGTGGGCGCGTCGACTAAAGACCTCGGTCGAGAGCTCCTCGTCTTCCATCTCCCCCGACTCGGCTGAGGCGAGCAGGGCGTCGATCTCGGATTGGTCCATCATGTCCATGGGGAATCGCTCCGAGCGCGCACGGCCAGCCCCCGTCGGGAACCGGGACCGAAGCTGCTAGGACTGGTATCGGCCGGTGCGATCGATCCGCTTGAAGGACGGCGAGCAAGCCGTCTGAGCGATGCTTCGGCCAATCCCGCTCCCGTATAAGCTGCGAACGTGGCCGTCGCAGGCCGCCGAGGGCTGCCAACTGGCGAATACTCCCGGCATCCACTGGGTTAGGCCCCGCGTTCGAGAGCCAGCTCCAAATCTCGACCAACTGCACGGAGACCGCATGAAACGCCTGCTGCTTGTACTGCTTGTCTGGGTGCCGATGCTGCGGGCTGTTTCGCCTGCGTTGGCCCAGCCCGGCTTTGGCGACGAGGTGAAGGTGTCAGCGTCGGCTGAGCGCACGGAGGTGGCTCCGGGCTCGACGCTGGCTGTCGCCGTGGTGCTGGACCACAAGGAGCACTTCCACACCTGGCCCTCGCTGGCGCAGGATGTGCTGCCCGAGGAAATCGCCGACTTTGCGCTGCGAACCAAGATCACGCCGGCGTTGCCCGAAGGCGTGGTGACGGGCCGCATCCAGTGGCCCGAGCCATCGCTCAACCCGGTGCCCGCGATCAGCGGACCAAACCCGACGGTCGACGTAATGAGTTACGCGGGGCGAGCGGTCGCGTTCGTGCCTGTGCGCATCGCAGCGGACGCTGCGGGCGAACTGGAGCTGTCGTTCGAAGTGTTCTACCAGGCGTGCGATGACAGCCAGTGCCTGATCCCGACGACGCAGACCGTGAGCGTCACGCTGACCGTGGGCACCGACGGGCCAGCCAGCGCGGGCAGCGACTTTGTAGGGTTTGATGCGACGGTGTTTGCCGACCCATCCGCGTGGGACGCGCCGCCGGTGGTTGTGGAAGCCGGTAGCGCAGGTAGAACGTTCTTTGGTATTTCGGTCCCGACGGGCGCGGTGGGGCTGGCGCTGCTGGGCGCGCTGGGCGGGCTGATTCTGAACCTCACGCCGTGCGTGCTGCCCGTGATCCCGCTCAAGGTCATGGCGATCAGCAAGCACGCGGGTTCGCCGGGCCGAACGCTCTACCTGGGCTCTTGGATGGCCATCGGGGTCATCGGGTTCTGGGCTGGGCTCGGGCTGCTCGCGTCGTTTGTGACGGCCTTCGCGGATCCATCCAGGCTCTTTGGCATCTGGTGGATCACGCTGGGCATCGGCGTCATCATCGCGGCGATGGGTGTGGGCATCATGGGCGCGTTTCAGATCACGCTGCCGCAGAAGGTCACCGCGCTCAACCCGAAGGCCGATTCGGGCTGGGGGTCGTTCCTGTTCGGCATCATGACCGCGGTGCTGGGCCTGCCGTGCTTCGGGTTCGTTGCGGGTGCGCTGCTCGCGGGCGCTGCGACGATGCCGACGTCAACGGTCATGGCGATCTTCGTGGGCATCGGCGTGGGGATGGCATCCCCGTACCTGGTGCTGAGCCTCAAGCCCTCGCTGCTTGGCATGCTTCCCAAGGCGGGGCCTGCGAGCGACTTGGTCAAGCAGGTGATGGGCCTGCTGCTTCTCGCCGCGGCGGCGTACTTCATCGGCGCGGGCGTGCTCGCTTTCATCGGCGGCAAGGAAGCATGGGTCGCTGCATCGCCCTGGTGGTCGAAGGTGCTGCACTGGTG
>CAYGSG010000063.1:0-15875 GCA_964352615.1 uncultured Phycisphaeraceae bacterium | reverse complement strand
AGGCTTGGGTTGCCCGGGGTGCATCTTGAGCGGCGAGCGGTGCGCGAGTACCCGGGCGGCGAGCTGATGGCTTCGATCGTCGGCAAGGTTGGGTTCGAGCAGACGGGTTTGCTCGGCGCCGAGCGCTTGCTTGACCGTGAATTGCAGGCAAGCGACGGCCGGGTGCGGTACGTGCGCGATGCCTGGGGCCGACCTTTGTGGATCGAGCGGGGCGCGATCGAGCAGCCGACGCATGGCAGCGATGTTCGGCTGAGCATCGATCTGGAAGTGCAGCGGATTGCGATCGAAGAACTCACGCGCGGCGTCGAAGAAGCAGACGCTGCGGGCGGCAGGGTTGTGGTCGCCGACCCGCTCACGGGCGAGATCATCGCGATGGCGGATGTGTACCGGCATGTGCCGGACCTGTCGGACTACCCATGGCAGCCGGCGGACAACCGCGGCGAGTGGCCCGTTCCGATCCGCCGGTACAAGACGCTGCCCGATGACTTCGCACGGCTCGAGCACCCGGCGTTGGGCCGGGCGCGATGCGTCGAGGATGTCTACGAGCCGGGCTCGACGTTTAAGCCGATCGTGTGGGCGCTGCTGACCGAGGCTGGGCACGCGGTGCCCGAGGACATGATCGATACCGAGGGCGGCCGGTGGCGCACAAGCTATGGGCGTGGCATCGAGGACGTGACGAAGCGCGCCGAGATGACGTGGCTTCAAGTGCTCGAGAATTCATCGAACATCGGGATGGTCAAGATCGGCGAGCGCATGAGCGGGCGCGATCTGCGCAACGGTGTGCTTCGATTCGGGTTCGGCTCGCGCACGGGGACCAAGCTGCCGGGCGAAGCAGGGGGCATCGTGACCACGGAGAAATCGTGGAACAAGTACACGCATACTTCGGTGTCGTTCGGGCATGAGATATCGGTGACGCCCGTGCAGATGGTCCGCGCGTACTGCGCTCTGGTGCGCACGGGCGGGCTCACCGGGACCATGCCATCGCTGCGGATGACCGCGCCGCATACGGACGACCCGGCCAACGCGATCGTCGAGCGGATCATCGGGGGTGAGGTTGCGGCGCAGGCGCGGCTGGCCATGCGCGAGGTCGGTCGTAAGGTCGAGAGCCGCATGAAGGACGAGCAGCCGCCTGGCGGCTGGCGGTACCCGATGCTCGGCAAGAGCGGCACGGCGGAGATACCGCTGGGTAAAGCGCCCGATGGGTTCCGTAGGCCGCGCGGCGCGCGTGGATACTTTGAAGACCAGTACAACTCGAGCTTCGTGGCGGCGGCTCCCGCCGCAGAGCCGAGGCTGGTGGCGATCATTGTCATCGACGATCCGGGGCCGGGGCGAATCCGAGCCCGTTCGCACTACGGGTCAGCCGTGGCGGGACCGGTGGTTCGCCGGGTGCTGGAGCGGTCGCTGCACTACCTTGGGGTTCCACCTGCTCGGGAGACCGCTGCTTTGGTGGCCCGATAAGTCCCAACTGCTTGCAAAATCATTTGAGCACCAGGCTGATAAAGTCCCGCCTGCGAGGCTGATATCGGCCGCGATTTCTTGCGAGAGGGCGATATCCAATTATGTTTAAAGGGGTTGTGAATGTCCTTTCCTGAGTAGCGGAACGGGCGGAGTGGAATTTTGCGCACAGAGCGCGAGAGGGTGAAAAGAGATGACCAGAATTGTTAGCGTTATCGCTATGTGCGGTGCTGCCGCATCCGTTTCGGCCCAAGCCCCAGTAGTCGACGGCACCCGTGATGCGTCGTACGGCGCGCCGATCGTCGTTCAGCAGGTTAATACCGGCTTTGGCAACGTTGACGCAGGCAACCCCAACGGCAGCGAACTGAACGCGGCCTATGCCAAGGTTGATGGCGGCCGACTCTTCCTGATGCTCACGGGCAACCAGGAAACCAACTTCAACAAGCTCAACGTGTTCGTCGACTCCGTCGCGGGTGGTGAGAACCAGCTCAGCGCGACTCCGAGCTACGACGGGGGTCGGAGCTCGAACATGGGCGGCATGACCTTTGACAGCGGGTTCGATGCGGACTTCCACCTGTTCAGCCGCTGGGGCGGCAACTACGAGGTTGACTTCATCAGCCGTCAGGGCGGTGCATCCGCGATGGTCCCCGGCTCGGCTGGCATCGGTGGGCCGAACATCGGCAACATCTCGTCGGGTTCGATCCTCGCTGGGAACGTGGGTCCGGGAGCCTCAGGCACGGCGCTGAACAACCTGCTCCAGTTCGCGATCAACAACAACAACCTCGCGGGAGTAGGCGGGGGCGACGGCGCCGCCGACCAGGCCGCCGCTGCTGCGGTCGATACCGGCATGGAGTTCTCCATCGCACTTGAGGATCTGGGGCTGCCCGCGAACTTCATCGGCGAGATCAGGATCGCGGCCTTCATCGGCAACGGCGACCAGAACTACAACTCCAACCAGTTCCTCGGCGGCCTGCCCGCGGGAACGGGCAACCTCGGCGGCGACGGCATGGGCGGCTTTACCGGAACGCTCAGCGGTGTTGACCTCAACAACTACGCGGGCAACCAGTACTTCACCGTGTTTATCCCGGCTCCCGCTTCGGCCGCTCTGCTCGGCCTCGGTGCGATCGCTGGCGTGCGTCGCCGCCGCTGATCGCGAACTTACAACTTGAGAATCATCCGGCGGGCTCCCAGCAATGGGGGCCCGCTTTGTGCTTTGGGTCGGTTGGTTTACGGCATACCAAGCGGGTTGCGCCCTGCGACGATCGCCTGCTTGGAACCCGGTGCGACAACACGGCCAACGAATGCTTGGTAGGCGGCGTCGGCCTCTGCGATGTTCGGCGTGATGTAGGTGGTGAACACGCGCTCGCCGAGCGAGGGCGCGCGGCCAAACGCGAGGGCGCGAGGGCGAACAGCAGCGGCCATTGACCCATCGGCGGCGTCGTGCAGCACGCGCGAGAGCCCGTCTGCGTACCGGCCGTCATCAGCCTCGATCAGAAAGTGCAGCAGGGCCCAGAGCTGGGCGTAGTAGTCGAGCGTCGCGTCGGCAGAGCCAGCGAGCAGCACTTCGGGCCTGGCTGAGAGCAGCTCGCGCAGGCTCAGGAGCGAGCCCACCCGGTGCGCATCGCGAAGTCGGTCGAACCGCTCGACATTCGACCAAGGGCTGAAGATCGCGCGGTCGCGGTCGGTGGTGCTCCACCGGAACCCCTCGCAGTACGTCGCACAGCCTTCTTCAAGCCACGACGGAAGCCGCCCGGCGAACGTCGTTTGCGTGTATTGGTGCCAGCCCTCGTGGGATGCAACCGCGAAGGTGTCCTGCGTTCCGATGTCGAACAGGTAGCCGATGCCGTTCTCGGCAAAGCCGCCGCGTTCGATCTGAAGGTACCGGCGCGCACGCGAAGGCGGCAGGCTTTCAGCGGTGAGGTTTGCCCATTCGCCGCGCGTCGCCATGACATAGGAAGTCAGGGTTCTTGGCGGGTCGGGCAGCGGTCGCGACCGGCTGAACGCGCTGCGGTAGTGCAGCAGCGAGTCTTCCATAAACACGGGAAGTCTCGTGCTGATAACCGGGTTGCGCACGTTTGTGAACACGCGGTGGTGCGCGGTGCGCAGCTCCTCGCCCTCGGCGCCGCCTGCGGGCCAATGGTGACGGCTGACAGCCACCTCGCTTGCGCGCACGCTGGCGGTTGGACTGTTGGCCACGTCTTGCGAGACCGAAGCAGGCTGCGTTGAACCGCACCCCGCAAGCAGCATCGACACCCCAGCCAATGCACCGGCAGCGAACCTCACTTGAGGCGTCCCAGCGCCTCGGCGAGCGCTGCGTGCTCGGCCTTGGCCTGTTCGAGTTGGTCGCGGGTTTGTTGGACGAGGTGGGCCGGGGCTTTGTCCGCGTAGCCGGGGTTGTTCAGCCGCCCCTCCATCGCTGCGATTGACTTGGCCTTGGCGGACAGCTCGCGTTCGATGCGTTCAATCTCCGCACCCGCGTCGACCTCGTCTGAGAGCTGCGAGAGCTTCAGGTCCAGTCCTTCGCAGCGGATATCAACCGCCCGGCCCTCTGGCTCATCAGCGGTCACCGTACCGATGCCGGCGAGAAACTCGATGACCTGTGGCGCCGCGTCGATGATCGGCTGGATCGTGGCGGATGCTGCGCCAGGAACGTGCAGCGTGATGCGCTGACGGGGCTTGACCTGCTGCTGAGCGCGCACCTCGCGCACCACGCCGATGAGCCCCTGCACACGCGACCACTGGCGCTCTGCGTCAGAATCGCTCAGCGAACTGGCTGCCTCGGGCCAGCCCGCGAGGCACAGCAGGCCCTCGCGACGCGACGGGGCGAGCGTGAGCCCGGGTACGTCTGCCGTCTTGATCTGGCTGAGCTTGTCGAAAATGGCTTCGGTCACAAACGGCGTGATCGGGTGCAGCAGCCGAAGGATCGCATCGAGCACGGCGCGAAGAACCGCCTGCTGCGTGGGGCTTGTTTTGAGCGTGGGCTTGACCGCCTCGACGTACCAATCGCAATAGTCCCGCCAGAGCAGGTCGTACAACGCCTGCGCGTAGCTGGCGAACTGGTACGAAGCGATCGCCTCGTCGCACGCCCGCGTGGCGGCTTCAAGCCGGCTGAGTATCCACCGGTCAGGGAGCGTCAGCTCGGACTCTTCAAACGTCCCGTCTCCAGTCGCATGCTCGCTGAGCATGGTGATAACGAACCGGCTCGCGTTCCACAGCTTGTTGCAGAAGTTTCGTCCGAAGTCAAACTTGGGGCTCGTGTTCTTGCCGGTGGCCTCGTCGTGCTCCACCGGCATGCGCACGTCCTGCGTCTGCGTGGCCATTTGCGCGAGGGTGAACCGCATCGCGTCCGTGCCGTGGGAGTCGATGATGTCGAGCGGGTCCACGCCGTTGCCCAGGCTCTTGGACATCTTGCGGCCATCGCCGTCCTGGATCATCGCGTGGATGAACACATCCTTGAACGGCGCATCGCCCGAGGCGTCGCCATCGCCCGCAAAGTAGCGGTTGAACATCACCATGCGGCTGACCCACAGCGTGATGATTTCGCGGGCCGTGCAGAGCACGCTCGTCGGCTTGAACGCTTCGAGCAAGCCGTCCTCGGACGCGCCCGGCTCGGGCCAGCCCATCGTGGTCAACGGCCACAACGCCGATGAGAACCACGTGTCGAGGACGTCGGGGTCCTGCACGAAAGTCGCCTCGGGCCGAAGAGTCTTGGCAGCGCTCGGGGTTAATGGATCAAGACGGCCATCGTCTGACTCCTCAAGCGACATGCCTTCTGAGTTCTCAAGGTAAGCGATGAACTCGTTGAGCTGATCGGGGCCGCGTACGCAGACATAGGTCCAGTCAAGGCCTGATTCTTCTCGCGTCATCACCGCGATGTCGCCATTTTCTTCCAGCTCCTCAAGATGTCGACCAAGATCGCTGTTGAAACCGTCGTTTGACTTTGAGGCAAATCTCCCAAGTGCTCTCCACACCGGGATCCGGTGTCCCCACCAGAGCTGGCGGCTGATGCACCAATCGCGCAGGTTGTCGTGCCACCCCTCGTAGTTCTTCGCGTACCTCGGCGGGTGGAAGGTCATCGAGCCATCACCCGCTTCCGAAGCACCCTTACCGGTGGGACAGGCGTCCCGCCTGTCAGACGTTCCTGTTCCGCTCCGGGTATATGGATACTCGGTGGGCGCACCTGCAAGCCCGGCCTTCACCGGGTTGTTGAGCATGTAGTTCCACTTCTCATCGAACTCATCCTGATCCCGGACGATCCGGTCGAAGGACTCACTCTGCCACACCGGGCCTTCACTCCCGCGCTTCTTGTTGAGCTCATGCGCGGTGTAGCTCTTGATGCTGTGGGTGAGTTCGGAGAGTGCGTGCCATCCGTCCCCGCTCCGCTCTGGCGTAAGCAGCAGGTGCACATGATCGGGCATCACCGTTACGAGATGCACGTTGGCCTTCTCGCCATGCCAGTGGAGGCAGGCATCCAGGACGAGCGACCGTTCTGACTCGGTGAGTTCGCCGGAGCTGACTCGGAACGTGACGAAGTACGTGCTGCCGCCCATCTGCCAATGGGGGAGGTTCCTTCGCTGCTTTGACAGCTCAGCTCCCACAGGCGAGACGCCTATGCCACCGGGTTCAGTGCTGATCTTCGGCGCACTCTCCGGCCATTCGCTCAGGCTCTTGTCGGTGCGTTGGCTTGGGTTGAGGGCGCGCTGGGCCTCGCCGCGCAGCCGGTCATCGGTGACCTTCACGTACCACTGATCGCTCAAATACGGCTCAACCACCGCATGGCTGCGATAGCTGTGGCCCACCGAGTGCGTGTAGGGCTTCTTCTGGGCGAGCAGGCCTGCCTCGCTGAACTTGGCCTCAACAAGCTGCCTCGCGTTCTCTCGGCTCTTGCCGATGGCCCAATCGGCAGCACCCACATCCTCCCAGCCGTGGTCGGCGCTGATGGAGGCATCGGGCGCCATCACGTTGATGATCGGCAGGTCGTGGCGTTGGCCGATGTCGTAATCATTGGGGTCGTGCGCGGGCGTGACCTTCAAGAAGCCCGAGGCGTACTTGGCCTTGGCATCGCTCGACTCTGGATCGGGCATCACGACGTAGTCGTCGCCGATGATCGGGATCACTCGCCCCACAAACGGCAGCTTGACGTGCTGACCGATCAGGTGCGCACGCTCGGGGTCCTTCGGGTTGACGGCGACAGCGGTATCGCCGAAGTAGGTCTCGGGCCGCGTCGTCGCGACGGTGACGTGCTCGCCGGTTTCCGTTCCATTGCGGTCCACGATTGGGTACCGCATGTACCAGAAGAAGGATTCGACCTCCTCCATCTCGACCTCGTCGTCGGCGAGCGCGGTCTGCGTGACGGGGTCCCAGTTGACGAGGCGTTTGCCGCGATAGATGAGGCCGTCTTTGAACAGCCGGAAGAACGCTTCACGCACGCCGCGCGCGCACACATCGTCCATCGTGAAGCGTTGGCGTTCCCAATCGCACGAGCAGCCCATGGCTCTGAGCTGGCCTGTGATCCGCTGGAGGTATTCGTCCTTCCATTCGAGCACCTTGCCGATGAAGGCCTCGCGTCCGGTGCCGTCTTCGAGTTCCTGGCGTTTGTAGTCGGCGAGGGCCTTCTCACCCTGAGCGATGAGCCTCTTGTCGACCACCGCCTGCGTGGCGATTCCGGCGTGGTCCGTGCCGGGCATCCACAGGGTCTCGAAGCCCTTCATGCGGTGCGCACGAACAAGCATGTCCTGGATGGTGTTGTTGAAGGCGTGGCCGAGGTGCAGGGCGCCGGTGACGTTTGGCGGCGGGATGAGGATGCAGTAGGGCTCGGCCTCGCCGCTGAGCACCCGTCCGGGATCGGCGTGGAAGGCGCGGGCGGTTTCCCACCGCTTGCTGATGGCGGCCTCGTGGTCGGCCGGCGTGTACTTGCCGGGCATTTCCACGGCTTGCGCTGAGTGAGGGGCGTGGGGCGGCTTGGCATCGGAGGGGCTTGGCATCGTGGTCGAGTGTAGAGCCGCGAGGGGCCCGCTGGGCCTGATCGGCTAGGCTCTGTGCATGGCCACCGCACGCACCGCACTGCTTGTTGCGATTCTCTCGGCAGGCGTCGGCGCGGGCGCGGGCGGCGTCTGGCGGATGAACACGGGCCAGACTTCAGATGCAGCGGTCGAGCCCGATGGGCCTCGGCAGGCTCCGCCAGAGACGCTCGATGCCGTGCTCGCGACCGCCGAGCGGGCGATGCTGGACTCGGAGCCATCGAAGGCGGCTGCGGTGCTGGAGGCGGCGGTGGCGGACTACCCCGAGGACCGCGTGCTCTGGCTGGCGTTGGCCCGCACGCGGACGCGGCTGGCCGATGGGGCGCTCTCGGCCCACGAGGCGTACGAGGCGGCGCTTGCGCTCGGCAGCGGGATGGCCGAGGACGAGTTCGAGGCGGGGACGGCAGCCAACCGGGCGGGCCTGCCCGAGCGCGCGATCGAGCACTACCGCGCCGCAGAGGCTGCGGACCCGACCGATGCTCGGTTCCCGCTGTACGCAGCGCAGGTGCTGATGGGGCTCGACCGGCCGGATGAGGCGCGGGCCTCGCTGTTCCGTGCGACGCAGCTCGATGAGCATCTGGCGATTGCTTGGGGCTCGCTGGCGGAGCTGGCGCTGCGCGAGAATCGACCGGGGGTGGCGCTGCAGTACCTCGCCAAGGCGCGCGAGCAGCAGCCGAGGGTGACCGCGTGGCGGGTGATCGAGGCGCGGGCGCGCAACCGGCTGAACGAACCCGCCGAGGCGCTGGCAGCTCTTGAAGGCGTGGGCGAAGAGGACCGCCTGAGTTTGCCGGTGGTTCGGCTGTACGCGACCAGCGCTGCGATGCTCGGGAATAACGAAGAAGCGGCGGCTCGGTTTCTTGAGGCAGCCCAGCGGTACTCGACCGACGGGCGCGTTTGGCTTGAGGCCGCCACTTGGCTGGAACGCGCGGGGGACAACGCCGGGGCGATCCGCGCGGCCATGCACGCCGGCATGCTCGGGGAAGACAGAGCGCGCGAGATGGTCGATCGGCTCAGGGGCCTGCCTTGACGGGTGCCAGAACAGCAACCTAGAGCAGCGCTCGCCCGCCATCGACGTTGATGATCTGCCCGGTGCAGTAGGTGGCGCGCGTGGCCAGCCAGAGCACGGCTTCGGCGGCTTCTTCGGGCGTGCCGGCGCGGTCGAGCGGCACGCTTTTGAGGTAGCGTTCCTGCATCTCGCGGTCGGATTCAGGGCCTGTCTCGGGCCACTTCACCACGCCCGGCGCCACGCCGTTGACGCGGACCCTTGGGGCGAGCTCGCGAGCGAGCGTGCGCATGGCCTGGGCGAGTGCGGCCTTGGACATGGCGTACGCCGAGTAGTTGCGACGGGGCAGGCCGAGGGCGTGGATGTCGAGCATCATCACGATGGACCCGCCGCCTTGCGAGGGTGATTCGGCAAGCCGGCCCGCGAGCCGCTGGCTCAGCAGCAACGGCGCCAGCGCGTTGACGCGGTACTGGCTGAGGGCATCCTCGGCGTCGAGGTCCGCGAGCGGCGATGGGCTGTAGGCGGACGCGTTGTGGACGAGGGCATCGAGGTGGGGCAGCTCGACGGCCATCCGCTCAGCGAACTCGATTGCCTGGCTCGGGTCACCGAGATCGACGCGGTGGATCGAGCAGTTGACGTTGAACTTTGCAAGCTCGCGCTGCGCGCGCACGGCTTCGTCGCTGCTGGTGTGGTAGGTGAGCACCACGTCGTAGCCCGCCGAGGCGAACGCCCGGCAGATCGACCGGCCGACACGCTTGGCGCCGCCCGTTACGAGCACGGCCCGGCTGCCGCTTGGTTTGGTCGGTGCGCTGGCCCCTGTTGCGGTGGATGGATCGTGCGCGGTCATGGGTCGTCGTCCAGATCCCGATCGTGGTCCACGGCTTGATCGGGGCCGTCATCGACTGGCGGCGTTGCGGCCCGACGGCCCGCCTCAGCCCAGGGGTCGAGCCCGCCCTTGGTCGCGGCCTGGGTTTGGGCGCGAGCACGCCGGTTGCGGCGCACCGCGACGACCACCAGCCCCATGACCAGCAGCGCCAGCGCGAAGAGAATGAGCCCCATCATCACGACCGACCACCGGCCTACCGCGTCCGGGTCGGGCGTTGGGGCAAGAGCGAGTGTGAGCATGAACTGGGGCACTGGCGACAGCATACAACGGCGCCAGCGGGTCTACGATCTGCTTCGCGCCGGGCATCGGTGCGACACAACCCCGAGCCAGGACCGAGCCAGGAGCCTGTTTGATGCACTTCGAGACCCACCAACCCGTCATCGACGACCTTGAGGCGCGGATCTTAACCATCCGCGACTCTCTTTAACTACGACGCCAAGCAGATCAAGCTCGCTCAGCTCGAAGAATCGATGGGAGCCGAGGGCTTCTGGAACGACCAGGACGCAGCCCAGAAAATCGTCGGCCAGCTCAAGGTCATCAAGGCCCAGATCGCGCCGGTGACCGATGTGGCCGACGAGTTGGAAGAAGCCGCGCTCGCCTACGAGATGGCCAAGGAGGAGGGCGACGAGGAGCTGCTTCTTGAAGCCGACGAGGCGCTGCACAAGCTCGTCAAGAAGATGGACCGCGTCGAGCTGCAGAGCCTGCTCAGCGGCAAGCACGACCACCGCAACTGCTTCTTCACCATCCACGCGGGCGACGGCGGCACCGAGGCCAACGACTGGGCCGACATGCTGCTGCGGATGTACCTGTACTACTTCGAGCGGATGAGGTGGAAGGTCGAGGAGCTCGAAAAATCCTTCGGCACCGAGGTCGGCATCGACAGCGTCACGCTGCATGTGAAGGGGCCGTTCGCGTTTGGATACCTGAACTGCGAGCGCGGCGCGCACAGGCTCGCGCGCGTCAGCCCGTTCAACTCGCAGGGCAAGCGGCAGACGAGCTTCGCGACCGTTGAGGTCACGCCGGAGTTCGAGGAATCCAACTTCGAAATCCCGGAGAAGGACCTTGAGTTCACGTTCTTTGCGCGCTCGAGCGGGCCGGGTGGGCAGAACGTCAACAAGGTGGCGTCGGCTTGCCGAATCGTCCACAAGCCCACCGGGTTCATGGTGGTGGCGAGTACGTACCGCGAGCAGCCGCAGAACAAGCGGCAGGCGATGACGCTGCTGCAAGCAAGGCTCGAACAACTCGAAGAAGAGAAGCGGGCAGCGGAGATCAAAGACGCCTCGGGCGGCGATCTGGCGCGCGGCTGGGGCACGCAGATCCGCAGCTACGTGCTGTACGACAACCGCGTGAAGGACCACCGCACGAGCCATGAGCACTCGAACCCGACGGTGGTGCTCGCGGGCGAGCTTGATGGGTTCATCAACGCGGAACTTCAGCGGCGGCGCGCTGTGAAGGGCTAGTGAAGCAAGCTGGGATCGACTATCCAGCCTTCAAGAGGGCTCGCGTCTACAGGGATGCCCCAGTTGTTGTCGCGCTGAGAATAGCTCCATGCTGCTTGGATGCCAGCAAGAATCGAGTCGAGTCCATCGGCATAGGGATCGCTCACAAGATCCTCACAATGATTCTCAGACAACTTGGAAAGATCGAGGCGAACGCCATACATGTTCAAGTTGTCTTTACTGAGTTCAGAGATGAGTAATCGTCTCGAGGCACGGCACTCGTGCTCAGTAACTTTGGATTTGGCTCGGCGCTTGTATTTCTGTGCTCCCAGAAGGGCTTGCGCGACAAGCTTCGGATATGCCTCGATGGCGACGGTATCGGATGAAGTGCGATGGACCGGAGGAGCGTCACAGCCAGATCGCAGAACGATCGGCATGACGAGGGCGCACATCGCACCCACTGGCGGAAAGTTCGTGTTGTTTGCGGCGGCGGCTTTCGATTCCCAGTCCGTCTTACGTCGATGATGTTGGCTCTTTCGGTTACCTGTGGTGTCTTTTGTTTTACGCATCCGCTGCGTGATCTCATCCAATTGCATCGAGTCGAACATGCCTATCAGCTCTGGCCAAGTGGCTGCGCCGAAAGCCTCGTACACGGCTTTGTGCTGCCCGAATGGCGTATCGATCCCGATGATCTTTGGTCCGCAATCTTCGAGCAACGACTGAAGCGACTTTGGTGAGCTAAGTGCTCTCATCGATTCAACGTGGAGCACACCGGCATCGAGCTGGCAATCCGCCGCCCACATAGGTGACCTATCAGAAGGTTTGGATGTCACGTCTATGCCAACGATGCGCACGCTACTTCTCCCGCTTGATCCTCAGCGGCTGGGGGCCGGCGCAGCTCATGCACCTGCCGTCGTTGCAGTCGTGGCGCGAGCCCGCATCGGCGTCGGGCACCACGCCCTCGGCCCGGCCCGTCAGCCACGCGCCCGCAGCGATCGCCAGGAACGCCACCACGGGGACCATCAGCGAGAGATCGAGCCCAAGCTTGGGCAGCGCGATCAGGCAGGCCACCGCGATGCCGATGATGAGCAGGCCCGCGATGAAGATCCGACGCGCAAGCCGGGCGCCCTCTTTCTCTTGGGCTTCGCGCCTCTGCTCGGCGCGCAAATTCGCGCGTGCTTCGATGAGCATGTCGCGGTCGCCCTCGGTGAGGCTCAGGGTTGGATGGGCTGGGTTCTCGGACATGGCGAACTCCTCGCGTGGCTGCTGGCTTTAGCGTACCTCGCTCGGGGCCAGCCACCAACACAAACCGTGCGAAGCTTGCGGTTCTTCCCAGCGTTGGACGAGGAAATCGGCTTGTTCTTTACGGTGCGTCCGATTTGGGGCTGCCTGTTGCGAGCGTCCAGAGCAGGGCGATCGTGCCAAGAAAAAACAGAACCGCGGAAACAACCCAGCCGGGCATGGCCTTGGCTGTGCCAGCTTCTCGCACGGAATCGGGGTGGTAGAAGACGAAGAATCGCTCGGACGGGTCGGACTCGACGAGCAACTCGATCTCGCCCTCGACCGGGCCGAAGTTCGCGAAGTACCGGAAGCTGTGGCCCATCATGCTCTGCCACCTGTTCGACTCTCGCAACTCGACGGGCTCGCCTTGGGCATGAATCGTCACGGTCGCTTCGGGCTTTGGCGATGAACTGTCGGACACGCTCGCGGCGAGCGCCAGCGGGTACGCGCTGAACTCGGGCGTGAAGGTGTGAGGCTGGTTGGGCGCGAACTCCGTGACCGGGTGCGTGATCTTGGGGAACACATCCTGCATGAACAGGACTGTGACGATGGCGCCCGTCGCTAACGCAAGGAGCATGAGCGCTATGGAACCCGGGAGCATGAATCGCCGAGCGGAGCGGGTGCGAGTGGTCATGCGATGAGCTTACACCAGCAGTGCGGCCGGTCTTTCCAGCAAGTCCTTGACCGTGGTCAGGTACTGGGCGGCCATCGCGCCGTCGACGATGCGATGGTCGCTCGACATGGTCATCGACATCTCGTGGCCAACGACCAGCACGGGTTCGCCGTCTTCGTCGTACTCGATGAAGGGTTTTTCGATCGCGCGGCCCACCGCGAGAATGGCGGCGTTGGGCGGATTGATGATCGCGGTGAAGTGATCCACGCCGAACATCCCAAGGTTGGAGATGGTGAACGTGGAGTCGCTCATTTCCTCGATGCTGAGGCCCTTGTCGCGGGCCTTCTTGGCGAGGCGTTTGGTTTCGGACGAGATCTGTCGAAGGCCAACACGGTCGGCATCACGGATGGTGGCGACGACGAGGCCGCCGCCGCGTTCTTCGGGCAGCGCGACCGCGACCCCGATGTTGACGTTGGCGTGCAGGTCGATGGATGGGCCACCATTTCCAGAGCCGGGGTTCCACGAGCTGTTGACGTAGGGGTGTTGGTGCATCGCCACGCCGCAGGCGCGGACGAGGAAGTCGTTGACGCTGAGTTTGACGCCCTGCTCAGCGAGTTGTTCGTTGAGTTCTTCGCGGAGCGTCATGAGCGCATCGAGGCGGGCCGAGACCGTGACCTGGTAGTGGGGGATGGTCTGCTTGGATTCGACGAGCCTGCGTGCGATGGTGCCACGCATGTTGTTGAGCGGGACATTCTTGCTGACCAGTTCGCTTAGCACCGAGGCCATCATGGGTGCTGCGGCTTGCTGGGCCGACGAAGCTGGCTTGGGCGAAGCGCTCTCGACGTCCTTGCGAACGATTCGGCCGCTCGGGCCTGAGCCGTTGATGCCCGCGAGGTCGATGCCCTTCTCGGCGGCGATCTTGCGCGCCAGGGGCGACGCGAACACGCGGTTGGTCTCGTTCGATGCAGCTCCGCTGTTCGAGGCGTTGCTGTTGGTTGAGCCGTTCTGCGCTGGGGCGGGTGCTGACCCGTTGGCAGCGGGGGCGGTCGCGGTCGAGGTGGTAGTTGAGTCGCTGCCTCCCTCGGCCTTGCTCGCCGAGGAGCCCGCGGCCTTGGCGGCGGTTGCCACGTCTTCGCCTTCCTCGGCGATGATGGCGATTACGGTACCGACGGCGACTTGTGTGCCTTCATCGATGGCGAGTTTGGCGATGGTGCCGTCGTCGAACACCTGCAGTTCCATCGTGGCCTTGTCGGTCTCGACATCGGCTACGACATCGCCGCTGGCGACGGTGTCGCCTTCTTTGACGTTCCACTTCACGACGGTGCCCTGCTCCATCGTGTCGGACAGCCTCGGCATGGTGAGTTCGATCGGCATGGTTCACCTTCGCAATCGTCAAGCCCGGAACAGTGATCGCGGGCAGCGAGCCCACGCACAGGTATCGTACAACTTCTAGCGGACCTGCAACGCGGATGCCGCGTGGAACAGGTTGCCGCACAGCCGGCTTACCCCTGCGACGACCGAGTCGGTCGGTTCGCCGTCCGCGGGCACGTTTTCGTGGACGCTGGGGCAGGCGTAATCGCCCGGCACCACGGTCACCCCGATGTTGGACAGGATTCGCCGAACCTCTGGCAGGCCTCGAATTCCGCCCAGTCCGCCGGGCGAAGCGGCCATGAGTCCCGCGACCTTGCCCCGGTAGCAGGCCAATGGGCCGTGCTCATCGACGCGGCGCGAGCACCAATCGATTGCGTTCTTGAGCGCCGGCGTGATCGAGCTGTTGTACTCGGGGCACGAGAGCAGCAGCGCGTTGTGGCTCAGCATCAGCTCTTGCAGCTTAGCCACGCCCGCGTGGGGCGGCTTGCCCGCAGCCGTCTGCTCGGCTTCCATGTCCTCATCGAACATCGGAAGGTCGAGGTCGCGGAGTTCGATTTCCGTAACGGTGGCACCCAGCCCGCGCAAGCGGTCGATGCCGATCTTCAGCAGGCGATGGTTGTGCGAGCTGGCGCGAAGCGAGCCGGTGAAGGCGAGAATATTGGGCTGGGTCGTGGTCATTTGGCTTCCATGCTCAGGTTTTGGGTATCAGGCGTTCACGACCGACCGCACAGCCTCGGCGATGCGGTCGGCGTTGGGCAGGTAAGCCTGCTCCAGATGCTTGTTGTACGGCGTCGGCACGTCCACCGTGTTCACCCGCTTGGGCTGGTGGTCGAGGTAATCAAACGCGTGCTCGACGATCTGCGTGATGACCTCGCTGGCGATCGATGCGAACGGCCACGACTGATCCACCACCACCACACGGCTGGTCTTCTTGACGCTCTCGATGACCGCGTCGATGTCGAGCGGCCTGATCGTGCGCATGTCCAGCACATCAACCTCGATGCCGTCAGCCGCGAGCGCCTCGGCGGCCTCCATGCAGAAGTGAACGGGCCGGCCCCAGCTCAGCAGCGTGCAGGCATCGCCTGCGCGCGCCAGCCGGGCGCGTCCGAAGGGGATGTAGTATTCCTCGTCCGGCACGTGGGCCTTGTCGCCCAGCATGCGCTCTGACTCGAGGAAGAACACCGGGTCGGGATCGGTGATCGCGGTCTTGAGCAGGCCTTTGGCGTCGTACGGGTTGGATGGGATGGCCATCTTCATGCCGGGCACGTTGGCAAAGAGGCCCTCGACGCACCACGAGTGGGTGGAGCCGAGCTGGCCGCCCGCGCCGTCGTTGCCACGGAACACGATCGGGCAGCCCCATTGGCCGCCCGACATGTAGAGCATCTTGGGCGCGTTGTTCAGGATCGGGTCAGCGGCGACCAGGCTGAACGACCAGCTCATGAATTCGACGATCGGGCGGAGGCCGTACATCGCAGCGCCGATGGCCATGCCTGCAAAGCCATTCTCGCTGATCGGCGTATCGATGATGCGTTTGGGGCCGAACTCATCGAGCATGCCCTGGCTGATCTTGTACGCGCCGTTGTACTGGGCGACCTCTTCGCCCATCAGCATGACGCGCTTGTCACGGCGCATCTCTTCGCTCATCGCTTCGCGGAGCGCCTCGCGGAACTGGATGACGCGGTCACCCTCACGGCTTGGAAGCTGGTCCTCGGGGAGGAAGGTGGGGAGCTCCCACTCGCCGAGCGCTGGATGGATTTTGGTTTCGATGGGGGAGAGTGTGGTCATGGTGGTTCTTAGCTGACAGGGT
>CAYGSG010000062.1:0-16024 GCA_964352615.1 uncultured Phycisphaeraceae bacterium | reverse complement strand
CCCCCATCCACCCCACCACCCTCGGGGGGAAAGGGGGGGCCAAGGAGACACGAATGCCAGCGAAGAAAGCAACCGCCGCCAAGCAGCCAGCCAAGAAGACCCGCGCTCAGCGCGGCTCCCCCAGGAAGGCCACGGACACGGCAACCACTCGGGCGTCGCCAACGCCCCGTTCCGCCGACAAGCCGGGCGAGGCCGTCACGGCCGCCGCCCAGAAGAAAGCGCCAACACGGCCCGCCCAGCGCCGCGTGGTGGCCACGAGGCCCACGCTGCTCGGTGCCGCTCAACAAGTCCTCGCCAAGTCCAAAGAGCCCATGACCTCGCGCGCCATCATGGACGAGATCGATCGGCTCGGTCTTTGGAAGTCCCCCAAGGGTGTCACGCCCCAGTCCACGCTCTACGCGGGCATGCTCCGCGAGATCGCCAAGAAGGGCGCTGCCTCGCGCTTCGCCAAGGTGGACAGAGGGCTGTTCGCCCTGCAGACCAAGGAGGAGGCGTGAGCCATGACGAAGAAACCCAGCGATCATCAGACTCCCTCCGTAGACCCCGAGCAGGCGTGCCCCTGGTGCGGCGAGCGGAACATGGACCTGCTGATCTGGATCGAAGACGATGTCGTCGAGTGCCACACCTACACCTGCCGGTACGACCCGACAGAGGGGCTGGTCTGGCAAGAAGGCCTCGCCGACCTCGACCGCAGGGGTGAGGCGTGACCGAGTACCACGCGTTGCGCGAGCGCTGACCGCCCGCTCACGCGGCTTCTCCTGCCCCGGCTTTGGCCGGGGCTTTCTCGTTGGCCCGCTCCAGCCCGCTCTTCTCAAGCCCACCTTTCTCTAGCCGGGCCTTCTTGCCCGTGAACGCCTCCCACCGCTGGACGATCACGTCGCAGTACGGCGGGTCGATCTCCATCAGAAACGCCTTCCTGCCGCACGCCTCGCACGCCATCAGCGTCGAGCCCGAGCCGCCGAACAGATCGAGCACGTGGTCGCCGGGCTTGGACGAGTACTCGAGGGCGCGCTGCGCCAGCTCGACGGGCTTCTCGGTCAGATGCACCATCGACTGCGGGTTGACCTTCTTGACGTGCCAGAGGTCCGTCGCGTTGTTGGGGCCGAGGTAGCGGTGCGCAGCGCCCTCTCGCCAGCCGTAGAAGCAGATCTCAAACGCCCCCATGAAGTCCTTGCGGGTCAGCACGGGGTGCTGCTTGTCCCAGACGATGGCCTGCGAGAAGTACAGCCCCGCGTCTTTGAGCGGGCCGGGGTAGTTGCCCAGGTTGGCGTAGCCGCCCCAGATGTAGAACGCCCCTCCTGGCCTCAGAACACGAGCCACGTTGCCGAACCATGCACCCAGCATCGCGTCGAACGCTTCGTCCGACACGAAGTCGTTCTCTAAAGGCCGGTCCTTGGCGCGCATCTGGCTGGTCGTGCCCTTGGCTTTGGCCGGGTCACGGGCGAGATCGAACTTCTGGTGGTGGTCTCTGGCTTTGGCGAACGACGAGTTGCCCGCCGCGATCGCGTTGTTGCTTCGCGGCTCGACCTTGACGTTGTACGGCGGGTCCGTGTTGACCATGTGGATCTCGGCACCGCCCAGAAGCCGGTCGAGATCGCTTGCCGAGGCGCTGTCGCCGCAGAGCAGCCTGTGATGGCCCAGCACCCACAGATCGCCCCGCTTGGTCTTGGCCTCGTCGGGCGGGCTGGGCACCTCATCTGGATCAGTAAGGCCCGCAGTCGGCGCTTGGGCCAGCAGCTCGCCGAGCTCGTCATCGCTGAACCCCAGCATCGCGATGTCCACGTTCATCTCTTTGAGGTCGGCCAGCTCCGCGGGCAGCAGCTCGAGGTCCCACTTCGACAGCTCGTGGACCTTGTTGTCCGCGATCCGCAGCGCGCGCACCTGACCCGGCTTGAGTTCGTCCGCCACGTGCACCGGGACCTCGTCGAGCCCGAGGCGCTCAGCCGCCCTGAGCCTGGTGTGGCCCGCGATGATCACGCCCTCGCCGTCCACCACGATGGGCACGCGGAAGCCGAACTCACGGATGGAAGCCGCGACCGCGTCCACCGCGCCGGCCTTGCCGCCGCGGGCAGCACCTTCGCTGCCACCCCGGAAGACCGGATGGGCCGCCCCTGAGTCACCTATGCCGCGCGCCCACCGGCTGCGCGGAGACTTCACCTCCGGGTACTAGTGCAATCAGGGGCACGATCTGCACTCGGCCCGAAACAGGCCCTCGCGGACCGCAGTGCGGAGACCCGCTCTGAAAACAACAACGCCGCCGAGGTCTCTCGGCGGCGTCAGTCGTGAACCGGTGAGCCAGTCGCGTTCGCAACCGACTCGGTAATAGGGATGCACGCGCAGCGTCCGGAATGATTTGTCGAATGCCTTGCAGAGTAGAATGTTCCCATGAAGACCAATCTGGCTACAGCTTTCGCCACATTCACGGAACACTGGTCGCCGCGTATTGCGGCTGAGCTCAACGGCCAGCAGGTCAAGCTCGCAAAGTTCCAGGGCGCGTTCGATTGGCACTCGCATGAACACGAGGACGAGATGTTTTTGGTCCACCGTGGGTCGTTTGTCATGGAGTTCCGTGACAAGAAGGTAGAACTTGGTGAAGGCGACTTTCTTGTGGTCCCGCGGGGGGTGGAGCACAGGCCAGTTGCAAAGCACGAGGCTGAAGTTGTGCTGTTCGAGCCCGCGACGGTGTTGAACACCGGCAACATCACTTCGGACAAGACGGTCGCATCACCGAAGCGGATCGATTGATGATGCAATGTGCTTGAGATCGAAGTGAGGACTTTGCGTTCTGGACGCGGACGCATTGTGCAGGGCAATACCGAGGTTCAGAACTCCGGATCGGCCTCCGCATGAACGGGCGGGGTCAAAGGCCGACCGCTACCGTCTTCGCATCTGCCTGTCCCGAGCCAATGATCGCGTCAACCTCGATCTCGATCTTCATTAGCGGGTCGGCCAGGCCGCACTCGATCATCGTGGCTGCGGGACGCACTTCGCCGAACGCGGCGCGGAGTGTCGGCCATGTCGACTGAAAGTCCCGAGCATCTGTGAGCATGTAGCGGACGCGAACAACATCCGCGAGAGAACCTCCGGCCGCCCGGAGCGTTGCCCGCAGATTCACGATGCACTGCTCTGTTTGCGAGACCACATCGTCCTCGATCGACATGGTCGTGTAGTCGTACCCCGTCGTTCCAGAGACGAAGAGCGTGTCCCCGACGAGCACCGCCCGCGAGTACCCGATCTGCTCCTCGAAGGTCGAGCCGGACGCGACACGGGTTCTCATGGCGCACGCTCCTGTGGGGGAATTTTTGCTGTCACCGTTCGAGGTGGCATCGAGTGCGTATGCCTTTGGCAGAACACCGTAGGTTTCCATCGCGATCTCGATCTGCTGCGTTTCGGTCGTCTGCGGGTAGAGCCGGTAGCGCGGGGCGATCACGGGTTTAGCCCGCTCTATCGAGATCAGGAAGAGCGACGCAAACGGGAAGGCTTCACCGGCGATGGCCAGGAGCGGAGCAGCCATGTTCGCAAATCGACTGTCAATTTTCTTGACGACTTCTGCGACGCCGTAGATCTGCACACCCTTCTGGGAGAAGACATCGAGGAATGCGACGCAGACACGCGAGTTCTGCTGAATGTTCCGTGCGGAGTTCGCGGAAGCGATGTTCGCGATCAGCACGCGGTCATCCTGTACCACAAAGATCTCTTTGGGCGACACGCTGGGCGATCCGTCGGTTGAGACCGTGGCCAACCAACACAAGACGGAACGGTCAATCCACGCACGGTGCTTGTCGGAAATCATCCCATACGTTATGCCGATGGTCTCGTCGCGATATTCCTCGGCCGTCATCGTGTCCGGGTTGCGCGTCGTGTCTGCGTAGTGCTTCGGCATCAGGTGACCTAATTGGGCCGCGTGGGAATCACGCCGCCCTGAGTCACCTATGCCGCGCGCCCCACCACTGCTCTCAGCGCTCGTTCGGTAAGACTGTCGCGCCTCTGCGAGCCCGAGCGCAGCTCCAGCAGCTCGCGCTGGATGTCGGGCGCGAGGTGGTTGAGGTTGAGAATCTGCGTCACCCTCGCCGGCGTGATCCCAGCAAGCCGCGCAGCGTCCGCCTGGCTGGCCAGTGTGCCGTCCTTCAACAGACCGTCGAGCCGTATGGCAAGCGCCATCAGACGCGCCACACGGGGCACACGCGGCCCGTGCACGATCGGCTGGGGCCGAGCGCCGTCCGCTAGCCGCTTGGACCCTCTCCGGCCGATCGCTAGGTGGACCTTCTTGGTGACGCTTAGGCCTTGCACATCGCCTCCTCACGGAAGTGGACGCTCACGGTCTGCGCATCGGCGTCGTACTCGACGCGTTCGATCAGCAGCCCCACAAGCCTCTCGCGCTCTTCAGACGCCAGCGAGCACCACACCGGATCAAAGCTCTCGACGGCTCCTGCGATCTCGTCCTCGTCGAGCAGGCGTTCGTGGATCGCTCCGAGCTTCGCTTCCAGCGAGACCCGAGCCCGAGCACCAAGGTCGCTGCTCAGTTCGCGCTGGATGTCCTCGGCCCGCTCTCGCAGGCAGTCCTGAGCGCGCCGCACCGCGTGCGTCAGCAGCCCGAGCTCCCCGCTGCACGCCTTGATTTGCTCGACCGCGAAGGCCTCTAGGTCCTCAGCGGGCAGCGACGGCGCTGGACACGTGTCGTAGCCGAGTTTCTGAGCCTTGGAGCACACGTAGTACCGGTGGACCTTGGGGCCTGCCTTGGTCCTGCGGGTCGCGAAGTGGTGGACCATCGCGCTGTCGCAAGCCGAGCACCGCATCACGCCCTTGAGCAGCGCCCCGTGGGCGTTGCGGCCAGCGGCGTGCTCGACGCACCGACCAGACTCGAGTGCCTTGTGCACCCGGTCAAACAGCTCCTGCTCGATGATGGCTTCGTGCTGTCCCTCGTAGACGTTCTTGTGGTGGGCCACCTTGCCGAGGTACGCCACGTTGGTGAGCATCCGCTGCAGCTGGCTCTTCTTGAACGCGCCGCCGCCCATCGGCTTGCCGTTGACCCCCACCCATGACTTGTTGGACCAGTCACGGTCGCGCAAGACCCGAGCCAGCATCTGCAGCGAGCCTTCCTTGAGGTACAGCTCGTAGATCGCTCTCACCCGGTCCGCTTCACTCTCCCCGCCCCGCGGTCGCCCCCCCAAGGGCTGGGGCGAGGGGGTGCATTTCTGCTTGAACTCCACCCGCCGCTCCGGGTAGGCTAGCTGCTCACCCCTGCTAGGAGCCCGCGATGAAGGCCTTCCCAACTTTCGTTCTGCTCTGGTTTACTGCTCTCGCAGCCGCGTCGGCCGCGAGCGCCCAGTGCGACCCGACAATGCTTTTCCCTGTCACAAACCCGGCGCTTCGTACAGGCGACCTGTCTTATTCCGTGGCGTTTGGTGACTTCAACGGCGACGGGGCTCCGGACCTCGCCGTCGCAAACGCATCCAGCGACGACGTGAGCATTCTGTTGAACCAGTGCGGTGCTGCGCCCTGCCCGGGCGACATCGCCGATGACTTTGGCACTCTTGGCGCAGATGGCATGGTGAGCTTCGGTGACTTCCTGGCGCTGCTTGGGTTGATCGGGCCGTGCCCCGGCGGCACACCGGGTTGCGTTGGCGACATCGCCGACGACTTCGGAACGCTCAACGGCGGTGATGGCATCATCAGCTTTGGCGACTTCCTCGCGCTGCTCGGCCTCATCGGTCCGTGCCCGTAACGACACTTGCCCGACCGTGCGATCCCGCTTGTTCAGGAAACGCTTCTGCTAAATTGCTCGGACGATGGGGTGACACTACTGCACGGTTGCGGGCAGGCGAGTCGAACACTGTCGATTGTAAATGAGTCGCGATAACCCGCTACCATCCGCACATGCTCGACCGCATCGGCCCATACCAAGTACAGCGTGAGCTCGGCCGAGGCGGCATGGGCGTGGTGTACCTCGCGACCGACACCCGGCTCGACCGACAGGTCGCCATCAAAGCGCTGCCCGCTGAACTGGCATCCGACCCGGCACGCCTCGAACGCTTCGAACGCGAGGCCAAGACGCTCGCCCAGCTCAACCACCCGAACCTCGCCGGCATCCACGGCGTCGAAGAACAAGACGGCGCACGCTACCTCGTGCTCGAGTTGGTCGAGGGAGAATCGCTCGCCGACCGGCTTGATCGCGGGCCTCTTCCCGTCGATGAAGCGATCGAATACGCCGTGCAGATCGCAGCCGGCCTCGAAGCCGCGCACGAGGCCGGCGTGATCCACCGCGACCTCAAGCCCGCCAACGTGATGGTCACGCCCGACGGCCAGGCCAAGGTGCTCGACTTTGGCCTCGCTCGGACCGACGACGGCGCACAGTCTTCGACCGGTGCACTCGACTCGCCGACGATGACCAGCCCCGCGACCCCCAACCAGCCGCAGCATTCGCCGACGATCGCCGGTGCAATCCTGGGCACGGCTGCCTACATGAGCCCCGAGCAGGCTCGCGGCCGGCGCGTCGATAGACGAACCGATATCTGGTCTTTCGGCGTGCTGCTTTATGAGATGCTCATTGGCGCGAGCCCGTTCCACGGCGAGACAGCGACCGACTCGATCGGCGCGGTGCTGCACAAAGACCTGGACCTCGGGCTCCTGCCCCCCGGTGCGCCTCCAAACGTTCGCCGGGTGCTCGAAAGGTGCCTCGTCCGCGACAAGAACCTCCGCTTCCGAGACATAGGCGATGTGCGGGTAGAACTGCTGCGTTTGGATGACGGTGTCTTGCAGGCATCGACGGTCTCCCGATCGCTCCCGGTCTGGCTCATCCCCGTCGCCGCGCTGGCGCTGATCGCGGTCGCGGCGGGCGTGTGGTTCGCCAAGCCGAGCCCGCAGCCTGCACCTGTCGCGGTTGTGCAAGCGGACATTGCGCTGCCCGACGATCTTCTGCTTGCGCACTCGTTCATGCCGGGCATCGCGATGTCCGGCGATGGTCGAACGCTCGCCTTCTCGGCTGGGAGCGCATACTCGGACGCCGGGATCAATACCGACTATGCCTTTTTCATGGGCGGCCTCTACGTCCGTCGCCTCGGGGAAGCCGACGCGGTGCCCGTGGCCGGGGCAGACGACGCCTGGCAACCCGCGTTCTCGCCCGACGGCTCGCGGCTCGCCTATGTCCGGCGCGGCGACCGCTTCAGCGGCCAGATCGAGACGATTCCTGTAACGGGCGGGCGACCAACGCCCCTGACCACGGACAGCATGATGATCGCGGGGATCGACTGGAGCAACAAGGGCCGGATCATCTTCGGGACCGGCGATGGGCTGCGGAGCATCCCCGAGGGCGGAGGGCCGGTCACCGTTCTGACGACGCTGCCTGACGAGACCAATGAGATGGTGCACGCCTTTCCCGAAACGCTCCCCGGCGGTCGGGGCATTCTCTACACCGTCTCGTTTGACGGCCGCCAGAGTTTGTTGACCGCCATCCGCGTGCTCGATACGGCAAGCGGAGAGAGCCGCGAGTTGCTCACCAACGCGAGCAACGCCCGGTACACCCAAGGCCACCTCGTCTTTGCGCGCCAACACACCATCCACGCCGTGCCATTCGATCTTGAAACCCTGACGCTGCGCGGCGAGCCCAGGCCGCTGGGGATGAGCGTGATCCAGTCGCTCGAGGCCCCCAACACGTGGTTCCACAACGGTGCGGCCCAATTCGCGGTGTCGGACAGAGGGGATCTGGCGTACGCACAGGGAACGATGTGGCCCGAGCTCCCCTCTGATGTGGTGTGGGTGACCCGCGAGGGCGATGAGGAGAAGATTGATACCGCGCTCGGCTCGTACGGCGCACCGCGTGTCGAGCCGGACGGCCGGCGGATCCTGCTGCCGAGATTCTACTCATCGAGCAGCTCGATCTGGGTGCACGACACGGTCCGCGGTGTGACCAGCCGCGTGCGTCAAGGCCCGGGCCTATGGGTCGCATGGGGTCCCGGCCCGAACGACTACACGTTTCACGAAGAAGTCGATGGCGCGTTCCGAGTGGGCTGGGCGACGATCGGCGACACAGCCGAACCGTTCATGCCCGAACCGCCACCGGGCTCGAAATACTTCATGACCGATGGGTGGTCGCCGGACAGGCAGCACCTGATCTGCACGGCCGGCGAGTGGGACGACAACGTGGACCTGTTTGCGTGGAGCCACGCCGATGGGTGGGTCAACCTGACGAACTCGCCCGCGATCAATGAGATCTGGCCGAACATTTCGCCGGACGGCCGGTGGATTGCCTATGTCGCTCGTGACACCGGTGGCGAATCGTGGGTGTATGTCAGGCCGTTTCTACGAGACGGGCCCACGATCCAAGTCTCGACGACTGACAGCTCGGCGCCGCTCTGGTCGCACGACGGCACGGAGCTCTACTACCTCTCGACAGAGCAAACGCCCGAGACAAAGCCAGGCGGAGCCGATTCGGGCAAGAGGGATCGCTGGGTCATGGCGGCTCAGGTGACGGTAAGCGACTCCGGCATCGAGTTCGGACGCCCGGAGCGGCTGTTCTCCGCGGATGAATATTCGGGCCTCATCCCGATTCGCTCGTGGGATATGGGGCCGGATGGACGATTCCTGATGGCGCGTCGCGCATCCGATGATGTGGTCCGGGAGGCGATGGATGCCTTCTTCCCGGATCGCATCCGCCTGATCCAGAACTGGGCGAGCACGCTCGAAGGCCGCGACGAATGACCATGGCACCGGAGAACATCGGGCAGTACCACATCGAGTCAGAGCTCGGGCGTGGCGGGATGGGAATCGTCTCGTTCACCATCGCTTCACGCCTTGATGTGAGGCACACTTCCTGAGTGGCATGCACCGGCACACCTGGCGGATGATCGTCGGTCGTCGTGTCGAATCTTCAGCCGCAACAGATCACTAAGTCTGCCGGCAAGCACACAATGCAAGAGCACTGAACAAGTGAGAATTGCTGCCGGGCTCACAGTCCCCGCTTCAAAGGGCTTGACACGCAGACGGATCGGGCTGTGCGCGCTAACCACTTCCACGACTCTCGAGGATCTGCCAGAGAGTTTGGGGCGGGTGAGAGACGAACAAGGTCACCTTGGCCGTAGCCATTCTTTTCCCGCTCTCGCTACCGCCCGCTCACACTCGCCAAGCCGCGTTTCTCAGGCCGATTTGGGCGCATAAACAAGCCCGCTCCTCAACGGATGCGGGCCTCGTCAGCGGTCCAAAACTCGCCAATCCACGCTTCACAGGCGGACCTGAAGGTGAATCACCACCCCACAGGTCAGCGAGCGAGAGCCTACACATCGCAGTAGAGCTGATGCACCACTCACCATCAAGACCGATGCGGCAACTCAGCCGCGGCCTGCATCAGCCCGCGCAGCATCCCGCGAAAGACAATCCCGTGCAGCGGCAGGACCAAGTACCAGTACGCGATGCCCAAGAGTCCACGCGGCCGAAATCTGGCAGTCATAGCCAGCTGCGAACCCGCACTTCCGTCGCTCGAAGGGACAACCTCGAAGCTCAGCGTCGCCGTGCCAGGTAGTTTCATTTCAGCGGAAAGCACCAAGCAGTGCGGTGGATCGATATCGGTAACTCGCCAGAAATCCAGCGCATCGCCCAGTCGCAAGTTGTCCGCGCTGCGCCGGCCGCGCCGCAGCCCCGGGCCGCCGGTGAGCCGATCCATGATGCCCCGCACGCGCCACAGCCAGTCTACGGCGTAATAGCCGCGCTCCCCGCCGAGCGATGACACGGAAGCCCACACTGCGGCGGGCGAGGCTGAAGTGGCCACCTCGCGCCGATCAACGAAGACTGTTCCGCCCGCCCAAGAAGGATCGCCCGGCATCACCCCCGCGTCTGACCAAGCCGTCTCGACAGCGCCCGCGCGTACCTCGGCCAATGCGGCATCCATCGCCTGTCGGATGGTGAGACACGCGTGGGGCATGAGTCGGGCGGCCTCGTCGTTACGGCAGACAACACGATTCTTTAGACCTTCAGCCAGCGGACGCGCGATGCTCGCGTTAAGCGGAGTAACAAGGTGAATCCACAGCGAACTGAGTCGTGGCGTCAAAACCGGCACAGGGATCACAAACCTCCTTGGCAATTGCATGGCCGATGCCATCTCACGCATGATCTCTGCGTACGACTCCACTTCCGGACCGCCTATATCGAGCGTCTTGCCAGTCGTAGCGGGAGCATCTAGCGCTGAGATCAAGTAGTGCAGCACGTCGCGCACAGCGATCGGCTGCGACTCCGTGTGGACCCATCGGGGGGTGATCATGATTGGCAATCGCTCAACGAGATAGCGCAGGATCTCAAACGATGCCGAGCCGGATCCGATGATCATGGCGGCCCGAAGCACGGTCACGGGCACTCCGCCGCTCCCCAACGCGGCTTCCACCTCGCGCCGCGATGCGAGGTGCTTGCTCAGATCTTCGCCGGTTTCGCCAAGACCGCCCAGATAGATGATCCGCGGCACCCCAGCACTCGATGCGGCTCGCCCGAACCCATCGGCGAGCGATAGGTCGCGGGCGCGATACTCGGGCCCGGCAGCGTCCATGGAGTGCACCAAGTAGTACGCCGCAGCGCAACCGCGCAGGGCCTCCTCAAGCACTGCTTCATCGCCGACATCTCCCTCGACGATCTCGATTCCTTCTTCACCACTCCACGGGCGGGCACGAAGCTTCGTGGCACTGCGGGCCAAGCACCGCACGCGATAGCCGCATTCGAGGAGGCGCGGGACCAACCGTCCGCCGATGTAGCCTGTCGCACCGGTCACGAAAACCGTGGTTGAGGATGCATGCATGAACCGCATCGTACGTTGTCATAGTGCACGAACTGTGTTCACCCAGCTTCTGTCAGTGGTGCACCCGCATTGATCCGGGTCTGCAGTAGAGTCTCAATCAAGGGCACATGGGTCTCAATCGCCGGGTGCGTTCGAATCGACTCTGTTAACCACGCCCCCCACCTCTCTGGAGTGACCGCGAGAGTCTGCCGCCACTCCGAGGCCGTTGGCCGATCCCACCCCATTCACGTAGTTTCCGTCGGATCACAAACCCCCTCTCAGAGTCGCCAATCCGCGTACCCCAAGCCGATTTGTGCGCAAAGAACAAGCCCGCTCCTCAACGGATGCGGGCCTCGTCAGCGGTCCAAAACTCCCCGATCGGGACGCTTTCAAACGACGAGGCGGCTCAGGTGCGAGACGAGATAGTCGCCCCAGAGGCCAGAGACACGCCCCCGGGGCCTCGGAACGGGCACTCCGGCGATCAGATAAACTCCCGCTATGCGCGACGAAGACCCGACCGGGTCGCTAGGTGAATCCCTGCAATCCCCTGTTGGGCCGCACCTTGCGAGTGGCCAGCAGATCGGTCGCTACACCATCCGCCAAGTGCTCGGCTCGGGCGGCTTCGGGGTGGTCTACCAGGCGGAGCAGACCGAGCCCGTCAGACGGATGGTGGCGCTCAAGGTCCTCAAGCCGGGAATGGATAGCCGCGCTGTGCTCGCCAGGTTCGAAGCCGAGCGGCAGGCGCTCGCGTTGATGAACCACCCCTGCATCGCCAAAGTGCTCGACGGAGGCATGACCGAGCAGGGCCGGCCGTACTTCGTCATGGAGCTGGTCAGCGGCCTTCCCATCACCGACTACTGCGATCGACACCGTATCCCCGTCAAGGAACGCCTCATGCTCTTCGCCGAGGTGTGCGACGCGATCCAGCACGCGCACAGCAAAGCGGTCATCCACCGGGACATCAAGCCTTCGAACATTCTCGTGACTGCCGGCGATAAGGGCGTTCCGACGCCCAAGGTCATCGACTTTGGCGTTGCCAAGGCGGTGGGCTACCGGCTCAGCGACGCGACCATCATGACTGAACTCGGCCAGATGATCGGCACACCGGAGTACATGAGTCCCGAGCAAGCGGATCTCACCACCGAAGACATGACCTGCCCCCCGCATCCTGGTCCAACTCGTATGCGACACGCTCGCTTCGACCGATCGCAGCCTGACCCGCTTTGGGTCCAAACGAGTCCCACTCAGTCCCTCCATATCAGCCACAACAGCCTTGAATGGCCGTTTTTATGGTATCCTCTGGCTATGGCATGGAAGAGGTCGCGTGTTCGACTCACATCGCCTCCACTGACAATCGCACGTTGCGGCTCACCCCGCGGCGTGTGTTGTTTTAGGGGTTAGCCCAACCCGGCGACTTCGCTTTGGCTCCCAGTACCCGAGCCCCTAAACTAGGCGTATGGGTTCTGTCACCACCGTTGACCGCGTCATGGCCGATGCTCGGGCTGCCTCGTTTGCGACTCGGTCGATCAAGACCGCCGCCAAGGACGCCGGCCTTCGGCTTGCCATGTCCATGGTCGATCTCACCACGCTCGAAGGCAAGGACTCGCCCGAGAAGGTCCGCTCGCTGTGCGCCAAGGCCATCCGCCCGATGCCCGATGACGAGCACGTTCTCGGCGAACGGCTGCCCAGCGCCGCCGCGGTGTGCGTGTACCCCTCGATGGTGCCTGTCGCCCGCGAAGCACTCGGGACCAGCGGCGTGAAGGTCGCCTCGGTCGCCACCGGCTTCCCGAGCGGGCAGTACCCGCTGGACGTGCGCCTCCGCGACACCCAGCGGGCGATCGACGACGGCGCCGACGAGATCGACATGGTCATCAACCGCGGGGCGTTCCTCTCGGGCCGGTACGACATCGTCGCGGAAGAGATCCGCGAGGTGACTGCGGTGTGCGCACAGGGGGGGCCGGGGGGACGGGACGTGCATCTGAAGGTCATCCTCGAAACGGGCGAACTCGAGACGTACGACAACGTTCGGCGGGCGAGCGAACTAGCGATCGAGCACATCAGGCCGGGCGATTTCATCAAGACCTCGACGGGCAAGGTGAGCCCCGCCGCGACGATGCCCATCACGCTGGTGATGCTCGAAGCGATCCGCGAGAGCTGGCTGCGAGACGGCAAACGCATCGGCATGAAGCCCGCGGGCGGCATCCGCACCGCCAAGCAGAGCCTGCACTACCTCGTGATGCTCAAAGAAACGCTCGGCGACGAATGGCTCACGCCCGACCTGTTCCGCTTTGGCGCTTCGAGCCTGCTCGATGACATCCTCCGCCAGATCGTCAAACGCAAGACCGGGCACTACGCGGCGAGCTACGACTTTGGAACTGCTTGAAGGAACGAGACCACGGCATGACCACACTCGACCCGCAATCGCATACCGAAACCGTTCGCCGCACCTCCGCTGCGGGGCCGGGCCGTTCGCCCGCCCTCGAGTTCGCCAGCGCCTGGGACTACGCGCCCGCGCCCGAGAGCGTGAAGGTCGAGATCACCAAGGTCTACGGCCACTTCATCAACGGCAGGTTTACGTCTCCCGCGCGCACGATGGCGACCATCAATCCCGCGACCGAGGCTGAGCTGGCGCAGTTCGCACGGGGCAACGCAGCCGACGTGGACGCAGCGGTCAAGGCCGCCCGCGACGCCCAGCCTAAATGGGCCGGCCTGCCCGCCAAGGAACGCGGCAAGTACCTGTTCCGAATCGCAAGGCGGATGCAGGAGCGCGCACGCGAGCTGGCGGTCCTCGAAACAATGGACAACGGCAAGCCCATCAAGGAGAGCCGGGACGTTGATATCCCGCTCGCTGCGGCGCATTTTTTCTACCACGCGGGCTGGGCGGACAAGCTGCCGTACGCCTTCGCGGGGCGCACGCCCGAGCCGGTGGGCGTCTGCGGGCAGATCATCCCGTGGAACTTCCCTCTGATGATGGCGGCATGGAAGCTCGCGCCGGCGCTCGCGTGCGGCAACACGTGCGTGCTCAAGCCCGCGGAGACCACGCCGCTGACGGCGCTGCGGCTCGCGGAGATCTGCGCGGAGGTGGGGCTGCCCGAGGGCGTCATCAACATCGTCACGGGCGATGGCGAGGCGGGCGAGGCGCTCGTCAAGCACCCGGGCATCGACAAGATCGCGTTCACCGGGTCGACCGAAGTGGGCAAGCGCATCGCCAGAGCGGTCGCGGGAACCGGCAAGAAGCTGACGCTCGAACTCGGCGGCAAGAGCCCGAACATCATCTTTGAAGATGCGAGCCTCGACCAGGCCATCGAGGGCGTGGTCGCGGGCATCTACTTCAATCAGGGGCATGTGTGCTGTGCGGGCAGCCGACTGCTCGTGCAGGAGTCGATCGCGGACGAAGTCACCAAGCGGCTCACGCACCGGCTTCAGACGCTGCGCGTGGGCGACCCGCTGGATAAGAACACGGATGTGGGCGCGATCAACTCGCGGCCGCAGCTCGACACCATCAACAACTACCTCGGCCGTGCGCGCGAGGAGGGCCTGCAATGCCACTCGCCGTCATCGAGCGAACTGCCCAAGAACGGCTACTGGTGCAAGCCGTGCTTCTTTACGGGCGTTCAGCAGAGCCACACGCTCTCGCGCGAGGAGGTCTTCGGCCCGGTGCTCGCGGTGCAGACGTTCCGCACGCCCGACGAAGCGATCAGCCGGGCGAACAACTCGCCGTACGGGCTGGCGGCGGGCGTGTGGACGGACAAGGGCTCAAAGATCTTCGAGGTCGCGGGCCAGCTCAAGGCGGGCATCGTGTGGCTGAACACGTACAACCGGTTCGACCCGGCGTCGCCGTTCGGCGGGTACAAGGAATCCGGCTTCGGCCTCGAGGGCGGCATGCAGGGGCTGCGGGGGTATGTGCGGCTGTGAAGAAGAAGTGATTTCACCACAGAGGCACAGAGGGCACAGAGAGGAAAAACTGGGATGGAAAAACCAGACGACCCTCTGACCGGTGAGATCATCGGTGCAGCGATCGAGGTTCACAAGGCGCTTGGCCCAGGGCTCTTGGAATCCGCGTACGAAGCATGCTTGGCAAAGGAACTCTCGGTCCGAGGCGTAAAGGTCGAGCGGCAGGTTGCAATCAAGCTTGAATACAAAGGCGAACTGCTTGACTGTGTGTACCGGATGGATCTGGTTGTGGAGAACGCGGTGCTCATTGAGATCAAAGCGGTGGAGGCGTTGCTGCCCATACACGATGCTCAAGTCTTGACTTACCTGAAACTCACTGGACTACGGCGGGCCTTACTGCTGAACTTCAACACGCCGTATCTCCGGAATGGCATCAAACGTTTGTCCATGTAACGAACCCATCTCTTCCTCTCTTCTTGTCTCTCCTGTTCTCTTCTCCTCGCTCTGTTTCTTCGCTCCGTCCCATTCTGTTTCTTCTCGGTGCCCTCTGTGTCTCTGTGGTTCATTCACTCTTCGGAATTCGCCCATGACCCCCCGCCTGCCCATACTCAAGACGTACAAGCTCGCAATCGGCGGGTCGTTCCCCCGCACCGAGAGCGGCCGATCCATCGCGATCAAGAACGCCGCCGGCGAGGTGATCGCCCACACCTGCCACGCGAGCCGCAAGGACCTTCGCAACGCGGTCGAGGCCGCCCTTGCGATCCAGCCCAAGTGGGCTGGCGCAAGCGCGTACCTGCGCGGGCAGATCCTCTACCGCATGGCGGAGATGGTCGAAGGCAAACGCACCGAGTTGGCTGAGTCGATCAGCGCCACAGGTAGTACGAGCAGCGAGGAAGCGCGCGCAGAAGTCGACCGCTGCACGGATCGGCTGGCGTGCTTTGCGGGCTGGACCGACAAGTACCCGCAGGTGCTCGGCTGCCACAACCCGGTGACGGGGCCTTACTACAACTTCAGCGTGCCCGAGGCAACGGGCATCGTCGGCGTGCTCACGCCGGACTCCCCGAGCCTGCTCGGGCTGATCTCGCTGATCGCGCCATTGCTGTGCAGCGGCAACGCAGTCGTCGTGCTCGCGAGCGAGACGAACCCGATCCCGGCGTGCGTGCTGGCCGAGGCGCTGGCGACGAGCGACCTGCCCGGCGGGGTGTTCAACCTGCTGACCGGGCAACGCGGTGAACTGGTCGAGCATTTCGCGAGCCACCGGGAGATCAACGGGCTGTCGGCAGCGGGCGTGAGCGAGGCGCACCGGGCAACCCTCGAAGCCGGCGCCGCCGAGAATCTCAAGCGTCTGCGCGTGCTGGTTGAGCCTGATTTCACCGA
>CAYGSG010000061.1:0-16159 GCA_964352615.1 uncultured Phycisphaeraceae bacterium | reverse complement strand
GATGTGGTGGGCAAGCCGATCGCGGTGCTGCTCATGCGGCACGAGGCGACGGTCGTGAGCTGCAACGAGTGGACCCAGGGGGCCAAAGAGCTATGCCGATCGGCCGATGTGCTGGTGGCGGCGGCCGGGGTTCCGGGGCTGATCACCCGCGACCATGTCAAGCCCGGAGCGGTGGTGGTGGATGTGGGGGTCAACCGCGTGGACGACGGCAAGGGCGGCCGCAAGACGGTGGGGGATGTGGCGTTTGACGAGGTGGCCGAGGTCGCCGGGGCCTTGAGCACGGTTCCTGGGGGTGTGGGGCCGATGACGGTGGCGATGCTGCTGGCCAACGTGGCCAAAGCGGCGAGCGGGAATGTTTGAGGCGGGCGGCCCCAGCGGATACGATGGTGGCTGAGACAGCCGGCTCTGGAGAACGCATCGTGGGCACCATGGCACATTTGGCAGCAGTACCCCTGGAGGGCAGCCTGACGCTTGCTCTGCTTCCGAATCTGGGGCCGCTGGAGATCGGTGCGATCTTGGTCATCGGGCTGCTGCTGTTCGGAAGGCGGCTTCCCGAGGTGGGCCGCAACGTCGGCCGATCGATCATCGAGTTCAAGCGTGGCCTTCGGGACGTGAGCAGCGAGCTTGAGGCCGAGAGCCGCAAGGACAGCTCTTCGAAGCCAGCGAGCCTCAATGAGCCGACTGACAGCCGAACCGTGAGCCAGTCGACTCAACCTGTGGCAGAGCCCGCGGCCCAGAGCCCGTCGGCCAGTCCAGCAAGCGGCGAGGCTGACAAACCGGTCTGATTAGCCATCTGACTGGCGGCTTGCGTTGGCAAATCTGCCGGGATTGCCATGTTGGCCCGCCGGTCGGCAACTTGGTTGGCCTGACGCCGTACCATGAGGCCATGCTCAACACCAAGCTCACCGGTCTGATCACCTGCCTCGTTGCTATCGGCTCGCCGGCTCTCGGGTCGGACCCGGATCATGCGTCGCTGCCGATTGTCGAGGTCACCACGGACAACGTGCGGATCGACCAGTCGTGCCAGTTGATGGTGCCCCGGGGCACACGCATTACGGATGCCGACGGCAACGGCGTGGTCCACATCGTCGCTGATAACGTGGTGGTCACGATGGCCGAGGGCAGCGACTGGCTTACCGAGACTGGCTGGGGCCTGGCTCCCGACAAGCGGAAGGGCTCCGCGGTTCGCATCGAAGGGCACGCTGGGGTCACGCTCAGCGGGCTCAAGGCTCGCGGGTTCGCAGCGGGCATCGTCACCAGCGACACTTCTGAACTGGTGATCGAGGATTGCGAGATTCGCGACGGGTTCGGCTCGGGCATCGGCTCTGGTACCGGGGTCTTGGGGCAGGCGAACAGCTCCGACCACGCGGGCACCGCGATCGTGCTGAACGATGCCGTCGGGCCGACCGTGCGATCGAACAAGATCCGGGCGTTCGAGCGTGGCATCACCGGCCGGGGGGCGGCCTCGCTTCAGGCGTACGACAACGACATCTCGTACCTGTCTCGGGCGGGCATCGAACTTACTGACTCGGGCGATGCGCAGATCGCTCGCAACACGTTCGACGGCATCAACGGCGGCGACGGCATCGAGGTCGTGGCGGTCCGGCTCACCGGTGCGAGCGACCGCGCGCTGATCGCCAGCAACGCGATCCGCCACCTCGGGGCTGATGGCACGGGCATCGTGCTTGGCAGCGGTTTGGGCGATGTGCTGGTCATGCGCAACTCGATGAAGTCGCTCGGCCGAGGGCTGGTCGCGAGCGGCCTCGCCGACAGCGTCATCGCCACCAACGGCGCCGATGATGTCGATGGCTGGGCGTTCGATGTCTCGGGCGAGCGGGTCATGCTCGCGATGAACGCGGTCAACGAATCCACGGGTGGTGTGCTGGTCTCGGGCGAGGGCATCACCGTCCGCGAGCAGATCATCAGGAATACATCCACCGCGATCGAGGTCGCTGGTGGATCGGTGCTCGTCGCCAAAAACGCAGCGAGTGTGTGCGATACGGGGCTTGCCGTCAGCGCGGGCGAGGTGCAGATGGGCGCCAACTCGATGGACGAGTGCGAGACGGACGTTGATGTGGCTCAGGGCGCGACGGCTGAGGAAGTCGTCGTGACGATGGAGGTCTACTCGGTCCCGGATGTTGAGGTGCCCGGCGAGGGCGATCCGACGGGCACCGAACCGAAGGTGGGTTCGTCATCGCCGATCCTGGGCGACTTCTTCCCGTGGGACGGCGAGGGCGTCACGCTTCGTACGGTCAGCCGGGATGGAAAGCGGCACGTCTTCGAGGTCTATGGCGGCAGCGAGAACCTGTGGGCCACGCTCCGCAGCAACCAGGCGAGCCTCGAGTGGGATGAGGCGGCCAGCCCCAGCGAACCCGTGCGGTTCGCGGTCAACGGGCCGTCCGGCGTGCATCCCTACCAGGTCCGCATCGCGGAGAACAACAAGCTCGATCGCAGCATCAGCGGCACCTTGCTGCGGGCGCGGTGGCGCGTCGATGCCTTCGAATGGGAGACCGATCCGGCTGTCGACCGCGATGCATGGAAGGCCGAGGCCGACGGCAAACGCGGCCGGCGCGCTCGCACCACCGAGGTCCAACTTAACTTCGGGAACGAAGGCCCCTCTGAGCTTTCGCTGTCGGGCTCGGTCATCCGTGCGAAGATGCGGCATGACAACTTCGGCATTCTCGCATCGTCCAAGCTGCCTCTGACTCCCGGCACCTACGAGTTTGTCGCTAAGATCGGGCCGGACGACGAGGTCCGCCTGCTGTTCGATGGCAAAGTCGCCGCTGAGGCCAAGACGGGCCCGGGCGATGCCTCGGGCACCGCGCGAAGCGTCATCGAGATCGATGAGACAAGAGATGTCGAAGTCGAGATCGAATACGTCGAACGCAGCGGCGGAGCGAGGCTGGAACTGTCGATCAACCTGCTCTCGGGCGCTGGCGGGCCGCAGGACTGACCCCCCCGTACGGGTCGCCCGGGCTGGGCCTGGAGGCCTAGAGTCACGGCCTCTAAACCGGCTCGGACCCAACAAGGGTTCAAGGCGGTTCGAGGCGAGGTAGCTCAGCTGGCTAGAGCGGAGGATTCATAACCCTCAGGTCGGGAGTTCAAGTCTCCCCCTCGCCATTTCTTTGGCCTGTTGTCCTTGGGATTTGGGTGGCCATTTGGGCTTCCGGGCCGATTCGCACAGCCGGTTCGCACAGGAAGGCCGTGCGCGGTACGCTCACTCCCAATCACGGCGGGTGAGCCGTCGTGTACGTTGCCGCACACACCCATCAATTCAGCTTTGCAGGAGTTGTCACGTCATGGATACCAACTCGCTCGATCAACGCGTCGCACGCCTCGAAACTTCCGCACGCCGGTGGAGGATGGCCGCAATCGGCCTCGGTGGCGTGCTCGCCGGTCTCATGATCGCTGGCGCGGGCTCGATCAAATCCCCACCCAGCGAAGTCCGCGTGGTGAACTGGGGCGAACTCGTCGGCCAGAACGGGGCGTTCAACGAGGACGGCTCGCTCCGCACCAAGAACGGCTCGGTGGCGGTCAACGCCGCGATCCACGGCGGCACGCTCGACGAGGTCAAAACCGTCACCAAGGTTGATGGGCAGGTCACCATCAACGGCGCGCCGATCCCGGGCCTGCCCCGTGGCCGCTAAGTATCCACGCCGTCGCAACTGAACAGACCGACCGCATCCAGAGAGGATCCTGCGCGATGAACACCTACGAAGTTGGTCAGCGGCTTGTCGAGTTGTGCTCGGAGTGGAAGCACAAGCAGGCCATCGAAGAGTTGTACGCCGACCAGGTCGACGTGCACGAGGCGATGGACCCCGCAGCCATGGGCGCAGACCGCCCCGAGCAGATGAAGCCCAACGGCGTCCAGTCCAAAGCAGACCTGCTCAAGGGCTGCGATTTCTTCTTCGAGTGCAACGAAATACACAGCGGCGAGATGGAAGGCCCTTTCCCTATCGGCAACGAGTTCGTCGTTATGTCAACGATTGACATCACCGCCAAAGCCGGGCCGATGGCCGGCCATCGCATGCAGATGCGAGAGGCCACCATCTACAAGGTCGACAACGGCAAGATCACCGGCAGCAAGTTCTGCTACCACTTCCCCGACTGCATGTAACATGGCTCAGGCCGTTCGGTTCACGCCCGCTTGCGACGCAGCGTCATCAGGCCGCCCAAAGCCAGCACGGTGCCAGATGCTGGCGTCGGGACGTACGCCAGCCCCTGCACGAACTGACCAACGCCCGACAGATTGCCCGAGTTGACGACCATGCCCTGGGTTAGGTCGAACTCGGCGAGGAACGACGATCCGCCGCCCACGCGCGACGCGATGAGCCGGTTCGTCGACGAGTCGTACGCCAGGCCTCGCCAGTTGCCGCCTTCAAGAGCGGGCGAAATCGCCGTCGCCGCGAGCGAAGTGGTGTCCAGCGTGTAGAGCCGGTCGTCGGTGTCGCTCAGCGCGTAGAGCGTGTCGGTCGCCGCGTTGAACGCGAGTCCCTCGAGATTGTTGATGCTCGCGGTGCCGATCACGCCCGTTGTGTTCGTGCCGAAGTCGTAGAACGAGACCAGCCCGCCGTTGTTGGAAACCCAGAGCCGGTCGCGATTGGCGTCGTACGCCAGCCCGTTGGCGTTGCCGCCGAACACGTTGCCGGTGATCGCCACTGCGGCCGCAGTATCAGGATCAACGTTGAAAATGGTGCCCGATCCGGCATCGAGGCCGAAGAGCCCGCGAGCGCCGCCCGCGAGCCCGTTGAGGTCGAACTGGTTGGCCGAGTACGCCCCGATATCCGTCGCGGTGAGCGTGGCGGCGTCGATGCTCGACAGGCGGTCCGCGCCGACTTCCGAGCCAAAGAGTTGAGCGCTGGCCGTTGGGGCCAGAACAAGGACGGCGGCAAGAACGCTGGTGCTTCGGGTAGGCATGGAATCTCTCTCTGGATTGATGACATCGGTGTCCAGAGGAAACCTACACGCGCCAGCAAGCATCGCAAGGCGTTTTTATCAGTCGAGCCAAGTTTGGTCCGCTTCCCGGCCCGGATAGAGGTCTGAAAAGGCCGCAGCCCCTGGTTCGGCTCTAGTCGGGTCTGCCTTCACTCGGTCTGGTCATCGACGCGGGCATCCGGACCGTTCTTCATGACTGACTTGATGCCGTTTTCCATGGACGAGGCCGAGTTGTACATCTCGCTCTTGCCGATGGTCTGCCCGTTGCCCGCCTTGAGCACGAAGTACGGCTGGTCGCTCTTGGCGGTTTTACGCTCGAAGTTGCCGTCGTCCGGCGAGTTCTTTTTGACGGACTCGATGCCGTTCTCCGCAGCCGACTTCGACTCGTACAACTCGCTCGTGAGGATAATCTCCCCGTTGCCAGCCTTGAGGTTGAACATGAACTTGCCGCTGGGGCTCTTCTTGAGGTCGTACTTGGCAGCCATGGGGCTCTCCTTGTGCGGGGTGTGACGGGCTTGTGAATCGAGTCCGAGTGTAGTGGCCGGTGCCCGTACTTTCAGGCCTTGGGTATGCTGTGCAATCGGATCGAGGCGAATCGGAACAAACATCGAACGGCTCTGTGCAAGGCATCTCGCCCTGTCGCAGTGCGTTCGAGCCTCAACAGCAGGAAGGACCAGCCATGTCTGACAACGCAACCAACCCCACCAACTACAACGCGCAGGTCGGCCTCGGGTGCGGCACGCTCATTATCATCGCGCTGATCGTCGTGTTCCTTGGCCGGGCTGATCTCAAGCCGCTCGAAGCCGAGGTCGCAGGCCTGCGCACCGAAGTGCAGGCCCTCCGCACGGATATCGACGCGCTTCGGCGGGATCTCGCGCCAGAACGCATCGCCCCCGATACCAACTCCAACGCCGGGCCATGACTTGGGGATCGGGATCAGGTAGGCTGAGGCTTTACCGAGGCGGAACACCGCCTTGTCCGACCCTCTACGGAGAACCCGACATGCCCAACGCCCGCCCCGCCGTGCTTCTCGCAGTATGCCTTGCTGGCTGCGTGTTGCTCACCGCTTGCGAAACGACATCCAGCCAGCGCCGTCCCGCTCCCAAGGTGCAGAACGAGGCACATGCCTCGCAGGCCATGGCCATGCTTTCCAAGCTCGAAGGCGAATGGGAACTCGCCAACCCGACCGAAGAGATGCCCGAGGGCAAGGCCGTCTTTGCGGTCAGCAGCGCCGGCAGCGTTGTGCGCGAGGTCATGGTCCCGGGCTCGCCCTACGAGATGACCAACCTGTACCACATGGACGGCAACGACATCGTCTGCACCCACTACTGCGCTGCGGGCAACCAGCCACGCATGGTCGCAACCGGCGTCACCACCGTTGAAGGCATGCCCGCGCTCAACTTCGAGATGGACTCCGTTTCCAACTTCGTCGAGGGCCAGGACCACTACATGGGCGGGCTCCGCGTGGTCTGGGAGAACGACGATCGCATTCGTCAGGAGTGGACCAGCTTCGACGCCAAGGGCGAAGTCGCCAACACCATGACGTTCGTCATGCAGCGTGTGAATTGAACGGCCCACAAAGAAGATTTACCACAGAGGCACAGAAAAACGGAGAGGAAGAGGCAAATGGATGAGGGGGCGGTGGTCTCTGCTTTTCTCTCGAAGCTTGCTCTTCTCCGCGTCTTCGCTCAGCGTCTCTGCGTTCTCTTCTCCTCACTACTTCTTGGGCAGTGAGTAAAAACCCCCGCCGGTGTCGATCAGCTGGCCGCTCGCCGCGAGCGCCTTCCAGATCTTGCGGTCAAAGTCCGGCGGCGGCTCGATCGCGTCGATCTTCGAGGTCCGCCCGCCGGTGGTGTACCGTCCGCCGAGGCGGGACTCATCGCTGAGGATCATCACCTTGAGGCGTTTCTTAAAGGCACGCATCGCTGCGTCCATCTCGGGGGCGGGGAACGTCGCCGCTGGCCCAGCCTTCGGGGCGGGCGGGGCCTCAAGCTCATCGAGCATGGCCTTGAGCCCCTGGGCGTCTTTCTCGGCGATGACCCGCTTGAGCTGGGCCTGATCAACGGGCAGCCGGCCCATGAGCCGATCGACCATCGCCCAGGCATCGACGATCTGGAAGCCGTCGCCGGACTTGGCGATGTCGGCGTGCAACTGGCGGAGTTTCTGGGTGAGGTTCATGGGTTACTCATCGGGATCGAAGAAATCTCGAAGAACTCGCAAGCAGTCATCTTCAGGCTCGCCCACAAGCGCGCTCTTCGCTATTTCACGATGGTGTGCCGGTATGAATGGCATGCCGTCAATGTGACCGTTGTATTTCGTTGGTAGGAACACGCCATTCCGGCATAGCGGTATTCGTCCAAGCTTTCGGCATGCTCTACACATTTCAGAACTGGTCATTCCATACGCTGACATGATAGTGTCCATCGTCGTTGGAAGCCCTTCTCCGTCGCCTAGGCCGAGCCGTTGGCAGTTGACAGAGTCAAAACCAAAGCCAAGAAACACTGCGCGTTCTGCCCAATTGTGGAGCCAATCCCGAGGCTTGTCCCATCTCTTGTCGTCGGTGTCACGGACAGCATTCAGTACGTCGATGCCCGAAGATGCCTTTGCGATCTCGCGATCACCAATATCTGTGCAAAAACAAAACGACGAGCTACCTGGTTCTCGCGGTTCGTAATCGTGGTCCAAGTGCCCATAGGGGTGCCATGACGGCAGAGAATTGACTTTTGCATAAGCCTCGGCGAGGGGCATAGAGTGCAGATTGCTTAGCTTAATAGTGAGATGATATATGAGCAAGCGATCGTAATTAAATATGATGAAGCGGACATTGTTCTGCACAATGTCCCCAGTCCGAGCGGCGAGCTGGTTGAAAAGAAATGATATCCAGTCTCCCTCGCTCGGCGCGGGAAGCGATAGCGAACGTGCCTCAAGCGGCAGCAACACCTTTGCAATCGCGAGCTTCCCAACGTCATGAAAGCGATCGTTCTGAGACAGAAAAAAATCGATCGAGTTGGGAGTTGCTTGTTGCAGTTGTGATGCAAGACGGGCGGCGTCATCATTACTGACTAGTGCCTGCTCACGTCTTAGTCTGTCAGTCGCAGGATCAATGGAGCACTGCATAAGATCGGCTAGGTCGGACTTCGCGGTCTCAACAATCTGTGCTACCAACTCGATGCCCGTGGGTAGGCCATACGGCCGCGAAGCGCCCGCGCCAATCACGAAAACCGTTGGTTTCTTAATCACGCTCTACTCCCCCACATCGAGAACGGCCATAAACGCTTCCTGCGGGATGCTGACTGAGCCGATGCTCTTCATGCGATCCTTGCCCTTGCGCTGCTTGTCGAGCAGCTTGCGCTTGCGGCTCACATCGCCGCCGTAGCACTTGGCTGTCACGTCCTTGCGGAAGCCCTTGATGGTCTCGCGTGCGATGATCTTGCCGCCGATGGCCGCTTGGAGCGGGATCTCGAACTGGTGGCGGGGGATCTGCTTGCGGAGCCTCACGAGCAGCGACCGGCCGCGTGCTTCTGATTTGTCGCGGTGGGTGATGAGGCTGAGGGCTTCGACGGGCTCGCCGTTGATGAGCACATCGACCTTGCAGAGGTTGTCCTGGCGGTACTCGCTCAGCTCGTAGTCCATGGTGCCGTAGCCGGCGGTGGTGGACTTGAGTTTGTCGTAGAAGTCGAAGATCAGCTCGGCGAGGGGGATCTCAAACGTGAGCAGTTCGCGGGTCTCGGAGACGTAGGTCTGCGTCTTGTAGATGCCCCGGCGTTCGAGGGCGAGCTTCATGATGTCGCCGATGTACTCCTTGGGGACCATGATCTCGACGCGGGCGATGGGTTCCTTGATCGCCATGACCGAGCCCATGTCGGGCAGGTCTGCGGGGTTGTGGACCTCGATCTCGGCGATCTCGCCGCCCTTGCCGCGGATGTCAACCTTGTAGCTCACGGTGGGGGCGGTCTGGACGATCTCGAGGTCGAACTCGCGTTCGAGGCGTTCTTGCACGATGTCCATGTGCAAGAGGCCGAGAAACCCGCAGCGGAAGCCGAAGCCCAGCGCCTCGGAGTGAACGGTCTGCGAGGTGAACGAGGCGTCGTTGATCGAGAGCTTCTCGATGGCGTCTCGCATGTCCTCGAAGTCGGTGCCCTTCTTGGTGGTCGTCGCGGGGTAGAGGTCGCAGAAGACCATCTGCCTCGGCGGCTCGTAGCCTTCGAGCGGCTCGGCGGCGGGGTTCAGGTCGTTGGTGATGGTGTCGCCCACCCGCACATCGGCGAGGGTCTTGATCGCTGCGACGAGGTAGCCCGCTTCGCCCGCGCCGAGCTGTTTGACCTTGGTCGGCTTGGGCGTGTACTTGCCGAGTTCGGTGATCTGGTGGGTACGTTCAAGGCCCATCATTCGGATCTTGTCGCCGACTTTGATGGTGCCGTCGAACATCCTGATGTAGATGACCACGCCTCGGTAGTCGTCGTAGATGGCATCAAAGATTAGCGCACGGGCCTCGGGGATGAGGCTCTTGCGGGGGGGCGGGAACTTCTCGCAGATCGCTGTCAGCAGCTCGGGGATGCCCTGGCCGGTCTTGGCGCTGACGAGCATGCAGTCCTCAGCGGGCAGGCCCAGCACCTGCTCGACCTCCATCGCGATCTCCTCTGGCTGCGCGCCGGGCAGGTCGATCTTGTTGAGCACGGGCATGATGTCCACGTCCTGGGCGACCGCGAGGTACGTGTTCACGACGGTCTGGGCCTCGACGCCCTGGGCGGCATCGACCACCAGCAAGGCCCCTTCGCAGGCCTTGAGCGCCCGGCTGACCTCGTAGCCGAAGTCCACGTGGCCGGGGGTGTCGATGAAGTTGAGCATGTACTGCTCGCCGTTGTGCGTGTGGAACACGGTCACTGCCGAGGCCTTGATCGTGATGCCCCGCTCGCGTTCGAGCTCCATCGAGTCGAGGAGCTGCTCCTTGGCCTCGCGGTCGGTGACCGCGTTGGTGGCCTGGAGGAGGCGGTCGGCGAGCGTGGACTTACCGTGGTCGATGTGAGCGATGATGGAGAAGTTCCGGATCTGCATGAGTCCGGGATAGTACGCCGGTGGGGGGAGGCTGCTGAGACGGTTTCGCCACGGAATGCGGTTCCGCTTTCTTGGTCCGAAGGCCATGTATGCGGTATCTCACACCATCGTCGTAGGGGTCGGGCGCGTTGGATGATCGGGCTGGTGGGGGCGGTAGATCGGAGAGAGCGGATGAAGCGTGGAACGCTGAGCGTGCTGGTTGCCACGGGTGCCTCGATGGGGCTCGCCCCGGTGGCGTTGGCCGACTACACCAACAACATCCTCATCACCGGCTACTGGCCGCAGACCAACAACATGCTCAGGCCGTTCAGCACGAACTCGGCTCAGAACCCGGACGGCTGGGTGGGCGAGAACTGGCAGGGCCAGGGCTGGGACATCCACGGCTACTTCCCGGAGTTCCCCGGCGGGCCGATCAGCCCGGGCTTCTGGGGCAAGGGCGAGGGCGACTTCGAGGTCGACTACCAGGACACGCACGCCGACTGGAACCGCATCATCGGCGAGATCCAGCCCGCTGCGATCATCACGTTCAGCCGGGGCCGCGCGGGCAGCAACTGGGAGATCGAGGGCCGGCTCCGCTGGTGGTCGCCCAACCAGTGGCTCAACGACTACGAGGGCGTGCTCAAGCCCACGGCGGACATGGCGATCTTTGACGACCTCACGCCGCTCGAGTTCTACGACAGCGCGCTGCCCGTGGACGACATTTTGCAGGCCGTTGCCGACACCGGAGCCGTGGACAGCGTGTTCATCGACCAAGCGGGCGGCGGGCGGTTCCTTTCCGAGTTCATCGGTATGCACGGCATGTGGAACCACCTGATGAACGAGGGCGAGGACTCGGTCGCACGCAGCTTTGCCGCCGGGCATATTCACGTGGGGATCGATACCCCGCTGGCCGCGGCCGAGATCGCAACCGAAGCCACGCTCATGGCGCTGACCAACCACCTGAACGAGATCGTGCCCGCCCCGGGCTCGGCCCTGCTGCTCGCGGGCGGCTTGGCAGGCCTGAGCGCCCGCCGACGGCGCTAACGACTTTCGCATTCGGCTTGTTGCGGGTGCGGATTGGTCCTACAGCTATGCGTGCGTACTCCGGGCGAGCCCACTCCAACTGAGCGTTCGGCCCGGCCCCATCGCGGCTTGTTCAGCCAGACGATCGGGAGCTTCCTGCCGAGCCGATTCCCTGCGATGGCTCGGCGCAATTACCGATTGGAACTCGCGGGCATCAGCCTGTTTAGTTTGAGCCGGGCCGCGTTTGACGGTGCGACCATCGGCGTGATTGTGCGCATTGCCTACGACGGGCTCGTGCCCGACCAGGTGCTCAACTGGTACGTCGCGCTGCTCAGCAGTGCGCCCGCGATGGCGAACATCATCAACTTTGTATGGGCCAAGCTCAGCCTCGCTCAGCACAAGGTCCGCTTCCTCACGGGCTTGCAACTCGGCGTGCTGGGGATGGTCGCGATGGTGGCTGCGGTGCCCGACAGCGCCATAGGGCTGCCCATCCTCACCGCGCTGGTGTTCGGGGCGTGGGTCTGCTGGTCGGGGTTCGCGAGTGTGCGCACGACCATCTGGCGGCAGAACTACCCGCGCCACGTCCGCGCCCGCGTCACCGGCAAGCTTGCGACGGTGCAGATGCTGGTCATGGGTTCGGTTGCGGCGGTCCTCGGCGGCGCGATGAACGACGGGGCCTCCTCGCTGGCCCGATGGCTCGGCGCCGATGCGTTCGCCGAGTCGATCAAGCTCGAATCTCTGGGCCTCGTGCCGATGGACATCTTCCGCGGGTTCGTGGTTGTCTCGGTCGTCGTCGCAGCCGTCGGAACCGCGATGCTCAGCCGCCAGCGCGTGCGCCGCCATCCCAAGCTGCTGCGCGATGAAGCGGGTACGACCGCGGGCGGCGCAGGCCCCTCGCTCAACCCGCTGGGCATGCTCGTGGTGCTGCGCGAGGACCGGCTGTTCCGCGAGTACATGGTCGCGCAGATGTTCCTGGGCGCGGGCAACCTGATGGTCTGGCCGCTCATGCCCATCGTGCTCAAAGAACGGTTCGACGCTGGCTACGACACGGGCCTGCTGCTCAACTCGACGCTGCCCGTGGTCGTTGTGCCGTTTCTCATCCCGCTTTGGGCGAGGCTGCTCGACAAGGTCCACGTCGTCACCTTCCGCTCGTACCACTCGTGGGTATTTGTCGCCGCGACCGGCCTGCTGCTCGCTGCAGCGGTCATGCAGAGCGTGCCATTGCTGGTCGCTTCCGTGCTGCTCAAGGGCGCTGCGATGGCTGGCGGCATGCTCGCCTGGCAGCTTGGCCACCACGACTTCGCATCGCCCGAGCAGAGCAGCGCGTACATGGGCATCCACGTCACGCTCACCGGGGTCCGAGGCGTCGCCGCCCCGCTCGTGGGTGTCGGGCTCTACAACCTGCTCAAGGTCCAAGCGCCCGGTTACGAGTCGTGGTCGTTCCTGCTGTGCATGCTGTTGATCCTCGCCGGTGCGATCGGATTCGTTCGGCTGCGCATGAGGATGGACACCGCCGCCAACGCTTCACGCGCCCAAGGCACCGACGGCATAGAGCCAGGCGCACCCTCGCGCGGGGCGTCGTGAGAGTCAATAAAAATTGTCGAAGTTGATGGTGAGGTCCTTGAGTTCAAGCACACCAAAGACCTCGTCAAACATCTTGACGGCAAAGTCAGTCGCCGCAGCAACATCCGTGCCGAATTCAATCTGGTAGTGCGTACTTTCGTGCACAGTCAGATTTGGCCACCGTTCCAAGAACGAGACGATCGCCTGGCGCTGGTCATTTGGAAGACCCTCGACAAACCGATCTGCGTACAAGTGCGGGCCCGTGAACTGTACAAAGCTGCCTGTTGCGTCATCGGTGAGAATGAGAAATGGCCCACTATCCTGCGGCATCTCTTTAAGCCGGTTCAACGCATCAGCGATCACTGCGCGGCCACCTGCCGCAGCCGGTGCCACTGCGGCGTCTCGGGTCGGGGCTGCCGATGGTCCGGCCGGCTTCTTGAGAATCAAAGCCATACCGATGGCCAAGACCGCAAAAACGAGTATCAGCGCAGCGACGTAGATCATCTTCATGGCGAGGCCCTCCGGTTGGTCAGACCCTCACACCAAGTCGCAGGCCTCGGCGGGCATCCAGTGAGCATCCTGGCCGTCCCACTTCACGTTGCACCCGACCGGGTTGGTCGCCGGAACAGAGACCGGCTTGCCCGAAATCAGTTCGGTGAGTGCACGCTCGAGGTCGTTGGTCGTGACCTTGGTGACATCCCTCGGGGAGTCGATCGATCGGCCGGTGTAGACGAGCTTGCGGGCCTTGTCGAACACGAAGAAGTGGGGTGTTCGCAGCGCGCCGTACGCCTTGGCGACAGCCTGTGATTCATCGTGCAGGTACGTCCACGGGAACTGGTGCTCATTCATCCGCTCCACCATCGCTGGGAACGAGTCCTCGGCGTAGGTGTTGGCGCTGTTGGAGTTGATCGCCACAAACCGCACGCCTTTGGGCGCGAAGCGTTCGGCGAGGGCGGCGGTGTGCGCATCGGAGTTGATGACATACGGGCAGTGGTTGCAGGTGAAAGAAATCACGAGCACGTCGGCATCTGCGAAATCCGCGAGCGTGTACGTCTTGCCGTCGGTTGCCGGCAGACTAAACGCGGGCGCCGACTGTGCTAATTCAAGGGTGAAAGGCATCGGATATCCTTATATCACAGGGCAGGCATTGACTGCCGAGCCCAGTGCCTAGGCCAGGAGCGATTCCGCTGCAACGCGGGTCGGTTCGTCCTCGTCGCCAGCGGCGATGGTCTCGATCATCGAGCGGACGCGCTGGTCCTCGATCAGTGTTGGTCGCTTTGTGGCCAACTGGCTGGTCAGGTATCGGCGGTAGCCCGCGTTGGGTGATTCGAGCCACTTCAGCAGCCCGAGCACGACCTCGTCGGGCTTGTTCTGACGCACCGAATAGCCTTCAAGCGTGTCGATCTTGCTGGCGTCGCGGGTCAGGTAGTAGTCCATGTTGCCGAGTTCTTGGAAGTCTCCGGCACGACGAGGCACGAGCGAGCGTGCGTACTGGCCGAAGGCTTGGTAGCCGCGCTCATCGAAGAACTGGAGCAGGTCATCGGGCGTGTACCCCGCGCCGATGCAGTGCGCGCCGTTCGCCTCGATCACGACATCGGGCGCTGCGTCACCTTCGAATAGCGTGGCCGAGCCGCGCAGGGCGCGAAGCTCGCTGCCCTCAATGTCGATCTTGAGAAGATCGATTTGATCGAAGCCCGCTTCGTTCATGATGGCTTCGAGACGGTCCGATGGCACCACTACATCCCCGCCCTCGGCGACAACGGTGCCGTAGGCGGTCGCGCCGAGCAGGGAGAGTTCCCCTTTCGCGTCGGAGATCGCTCGGTGCGCGATGGTCATGTTGGAGCCGAGGTTGTTGGCCTCGATCGCGGTACGGAGAATTTCAACATTCGACGGGAGCGCTTCGACGGACAGCACCTTGGCTCCCTTGCGCGCGCAAGGCAGGCTGACGGTGCCCATGCAAGCGCCAGCATCCACCATTCGGGTGCCTTCGTTGGCGATGGCGATGCAGAGCGCCTCGGCCCCTACCGGGCGGTAACCCTTGCGGAGCCGGGCCGAGAAGCGGTCATCGCCAGCTGAAGGAATGGCGAACGCGAGTTCACCGAGCCCCGGAACATCCCATCGAACGATTTCAAGACTCACGGCGAACCCTCCGGAACTGACACGACGGACCAGATCGGACGCTGCCGCCCGTAATACCGGCAAGCATACGTCCATCGGCGGTGCGGCGAAACGGTCGTTCAATGGCCGTCCGAAGGCGGGGCCGTATGTTCAGCCGCGGAGCCATTCCTCGGCGTTCTCGCGGTTGGCGAAGAACTGCACGTTGTAGCCCGCTCCCTGCATGGCCATGCACATGAACTCGTGCTCGGTCGAACCCGCTGGGATCAGTTTGGCGACCTTGAAGCTCCGGTCAAGGCCCGTTTGGTCGATCTCTTGCACGGCCTTGAACTGCTCGGCCTGTGTGTCTTCCCGGCAGATTGTCGTCAGGTCAAACAGCAGCCTCTTGATGTGGTGGTCCTTGGCGACCGAGATCGCGTGTTTGTACGCCAGCGAGCAGCGGTCCGCCCTCGCGTTCTCACGCATTTTGATCTCGACCCATTGCCCATCCGCTGAAATACCAAACGAGTTCGTTTCCTGCGTTGACATGGCACGTCCTTTCCGATCCGCTAGCCTAGCAAAACCCCTCGGTTTTTGCGAGTCGATTCACAGACTCGGTCCCGCCGCGTCGCGGTGGAGCCTAGGTTTGAGGCGAGAACTGCGCATGGCACAGCCTCGGCGGGCCACTCTGGACAAACCTAAGTGTCTATTTGACAGGCTCAAACGACCGCGGCGCAGACCTTCTCCGCGCCGTCGGTCAGGTCCTCAGCAGCCTGAAGCGTGGGCAGGTCAGAGGCCGCGCTCTTGAGCAGCTCCCGCCCGGCCTCCACGTTGTTGCCCTCGAGCCGAACCACCAAAGGCACCTTGAAGCCCGTCGAGCCGTCCGGGTTTTTGTAGGACCTGGCCGCGTTGACGATGCCCTTGGCGATCACTTCGCAGTCCATGATCCCGCCGAAGATGTTGACCAGAATGCCCTTCACCGCCGCGTCTGACAGGATGATCCGAAACGCCTCGGTGACGGCCTCCTCGGTCGCCGACCCGCCCACGTCAAGGAAGTTCGCCGGCTCCCCGCCGTGATGCTTGATGATGTCCATCGTGGACATCGCAAGCCCCGCGCCGTTGACCAGGCACCCGATGTTGCCGTCGAGCGCGATGTAGCTCAGCCCGAATTTCTGGGCCGTGATCTCTGCGGGGTTCTCTTCCGCCGGATCGAACAGCGCCTGAAGGTCCTTGTGGCGGAACAGGCCGTTGTCATCGAAGTTGAACTTGGCGTCGATCGCGAGCACCTGCCCGTTGGGATGTCCATCGCTCGGGGTGGTCACGATCAGCGGGTTGATCTCCGCCAGCGAGCAGTCCTTTGCCGCATACAACTCCGAGAGCGCCAGCATGATCTTCACCGCTTGGTTGACCTGCTTGCCCTGGAATCCCAGCCGGTACGCCACATCCCGTGCTTGGTAAGGCTCAAGCCCGCCCACGGGATGAATCGGCACCTTGAGGATCGCGGCCGGGT
>CAYGSG010000060.1:0-16532 GCA_964352615.1 uncultured Phycisphaeraceae bacterium | reverse complement strand
CGCCCCAAGCGTTTCGGTCAGCCGCTGAGCCGTTTCAGGCACCAGCCGAACCGTGTTGTACCGCTTGGCCTCGATCTCGTACCGCATGTCCCGGGTCTCGACCCAGACCTGCACCGGAACCGTCGGCATCTTCTCCTCGCCCTTGACGAGCGGCTGCTCGGCCAAGGTCCGCTCAAGCTCCTTGAGCACCCGCCTTGCCCCGCCGTTGAGCTTGGGCTCGCTCAGCACCAGCCGCAGTTGGCCCCCCCTCCGGGGCACCGCCGAGATCGGAGCCAGCGCATCGACCACGATCTGCGGGTCGCCACGCTTGAGGTCCACCCGTCCCAGCACGAAGATCGGCTCGTCCCCCTCGATCAGGTGCCCGTAGTTGCCAAAGCTCTCGGCGAACAGCACCGCGTCCATCGTCCCCGCCAGGTCCTCGATGGTCACGATCGCCATCTTGCGGCCGATGCTCTTGCCCTGCTTGAGCACGATCGTGCGCACGCTCTGCACGATCGCTGGCACGGTCACCCGCGTGTCTTGCGGCAGCTCGCGAGCGCCCGCCACATCGTGCGTGGCAAACAGCTGCGCCCACGCCTTCCACGATTCCAGCGGGTGGCTCGATACATAAAACCCGAGCGTCTCCTTCTCCTGCTTGAGCGTCTCGGCTTCTGACCAGACCGTCGCCGAGGCGAGCGACTGGTCCGCGCTGGCTACCGCCTTGGGCGCATCATCACCGCCGAACAGCGCGCCCTGGCCCGATGCCGCGTCCGCCGCAGCCCGCTGGCCCGCCGAGAGCGCCCCCTCGGTGGTCGCGATGAGTGACGACCGCGCATCGCGCCCGTGAATCGTGTCGAACGAGCCGCTCTTGATGAGCGCCTCCACAAGTGAACGGTTGATCAAGCCCTGCGTGCGCGCCATGCACCGTTCGCAGAAGTCGTGGATCGAGGTAAAGCCGCCGCCCTCGGTGCGCTCGGTGATGATGCCCTCGATCGCGCGTCCGCCTACGCCCTTGATCGCGGTCAGCCCAAAGCGGATGTGCCCGCTGGCCGCCGACGGTTCTTCACCCTGGTCAAAGACCACTTCGAACGCGGCGCCGCTCGAGTTGATCGCCGGCGCGCGCACCTCAACGCCCTGCGACTGCGGCTTGCCCGTCTTCGGATCGACCGTCCATGTGCGCCGGCAGTCCTCCAGATACGGTATCCAGTCGCTGACCTTCTGCGCCTGGCTCTCGAACGTCAGGAACGCTGCCATGTACTGCCGGGGGAAGTACGTCTTGAGGTACGCTGTCTGATACGCCACGATCGCGTAGCCGGTCGAGTGGCTCTTGTTGAAGCCGTAGCCCGCGAACTTCAGAATCAGCTCGAACAGTTCGTCGGCCTTCTCTTGGCTGAGCCCCTTGGCCTGCGCGCCCTCGATGAACTTGGGCCGCTCCGCGTTGATGACCTTCGCCTTCTTCTTGCTGATCGCCTTGATGAGCCCGTACGCCGCGCGCAGCGGGATGCCGCCCAACTCGTGGACGATCTGCATCACCTGCTCTTGGTAGACCATCACCCCGTACGTGGCTTCGGTAAACCGGTCCACGATCGGGTGTATCTTCGGCACGGCATCGTCGCCGTGCTTGCGCCGGTTGTAGTCCGGAATCAGGTCCATCGGCCCGGGCCTGAACAGCGCGTTGGCAGCGATCAGGTCTTCGAGCCGGTCGGGCTTCATCTCTTGCAACAGCCGGCGCATGCCGCCCGATTCAAACTGGAATACGCCCGTTGTATCGCCACGCTCGAACATCTTGAACACAACCGGGTCGTCGTGCGCCAGCCGATCAAGGTCCAGCGGGTGCGCGCCCCCGTGACCCCCATTGCTTTCGCCCCCGTCGCCATCCGCCCGGTCTCGGCCCACCGCTTGCCACACCGCATCTTCGGGGAGCGTCTGCTTGATGAGTTCCCGGGCGCGTTCGATCACGCTCAGCGTGCGCAGCCCAAGAAAGTCCATCTTCAACAGGCCCATGCTCTCGCACGTCGGCCCGTCCCACTGTGTGATGACGTCCTCGCTTGTGCTCTGCTTGTACAGCGGCACGACCGTATCCAGCGGCACCGTCGCCACGATCACGCCCGCTGCGTGCACGCTCGCGTGCCGAGCCTGCCCCTCAAGCACGCGCGCTGTATCGATCACCGTGCGCACGGTGTCGTTCGTCTCGTATTCCTTCTTCAGATCCGGCGCGGCCTTGAGGGCCTGATCGAGCGTGATGTTGAGCTGCTCGGGGATCAGCTTGGCCAGCCGGTCTGCCTCGCCCAGCGGCACCTCGTGCACTCGGCATACATCGCGGATCGCTGCGCGCGCCTTGAGCGTGCCGAACGTGATGATCTGCGCCACATGCCCGTACTTTTCGCGCACGTATCGGATTACTTCGCCCCGGCCGTTCTGGCACAGGTCGATATCGATATCCGGGTACTCCTTGCGGTCGGGATCCGTAAACCGCTCGAACAGCAACCCGAAGTGCACCGGGCACGCGTTCGACAGCCCGAGCACGTAGCCCGTCATCGTGCCCACGCCCGAGCCACGCGCGAGCGACGGGATGCCACGCTGCCGGCCCCAGTTCACAAAGTCCCACACGATCAAGAAGTACGCGCTGATCAGCTTGTCCGACAGAATCTTCAGTTCGCGGTTGAGACGCGCCCATTTGTCGAACGCTTCTCGCTCTGCTTCGGTGGCACACGCGTCCCGCTTGTGCGAGACACCCTCTTCGCCCTCGACCGCTTCGTGCCGGTGCGCCGTGATCCCCGGCCCGTACCGCCAAACCATCCCGGCTTCGCACATCATCCGTAGCGCCCGATCGCACTCCGCCACAAGCGACTCCTGCGCCAGCTCGGGGTCGGTCGCGGGCTTCAGTTCGAACCGCGTGCACACTTCCTTGAACCAGGCGGTCAGATCGCCCGCAAACTCGGGCGCATCGTGCGCAGGCAGCGACCCGGCCTCTGGCGTTTCCACAATCACGACCGGCGCGTAGTTCTCGCCGATGGGTAGTTCCACGTTGCACCGCTCAGCGATCGCCGCGGTGTTCCTTAGCGACTCGATACCCGCGTCGCCGATTTCATCGTTGTTGTACGCCTGCGTTGCAAACAGCTCCCACATCTGCTCGGGGCTCTTGACGTACAGCTCGGGCGTGTACTTCATCCGCTGCTCGTCGCTCTTGAGCTTGCCCGTCGAGATACAGATCAGCGTGTCGTGCGCGTTGTGGTCCTCGGCCAACAGAAAGTGGCTGTCGTTGTCGCACACAAGCGGTAGCTCAAGCTCCCGCGCCAGCCGAATCAGGTGCTTGTTGATCGCGATCTGCTCGGGCACATGATGCTGAAGCTCGACAAAGAACCTCGGCCCAGCCTCCACCGGCGCGAACACCCGCTGGTGCCACTGGGCCACCGCAACCGCGTTGGCGTAGTGCTCGCTCGCGCCCGCCTGACCGCCGGCCTGCTCGTACCGAAAGAGGTGGTACGCCAGCTCGCTGCCCAGGTGCCCGTTGATCGCGATCAGCCCCTCGCTGTGGGCCTCAAGCAGCTCGCGGTCCATCCGCGGCTTGTAATAGAAGCCCGTTAGGTACGCCTCGCTGCACAAGTGCAACAGGTTCTGCCATCCCTTCTGGTTCTCCGCGAGCAGCACCAGATGGAACCCGCCGTCTTGCACGCCCGTAGGCGAGCGGTCCTTGCGGTCGCCGGGCGCGACGTACGCCTCCACGCCCATGATCGGCTTGATGCCTTTGCGCTTGGCGGTCTGGTAGAAGTGGACCGCCGCGTGCAGGTTGCCGTGGTCGGTCACCGCGACCGCGTCCATGCCCAGCTCAGCCACGCGGTTCACCAGCTTGTCCACACGGTTGCCCCCGTCGAGCAGCGAGTACTCGCTGTGCAGGTGCAGGTGAACAAACGGCTTATCGGTCGCACTTGTTGCTGCGATCGCGCCGCCGGTTCCAGATGTTGGGCTCTCGGGAGTCTTCTCTACCACGGCTGGGTTCCTCGCTGGAACCGAGTGTAGCCGATGGCCCCGCGCCTCCAGCCCCGTGACAGCTTGTCCACGCGCTGGACGCCTCCGATCCCAGTCCGAAAAGCCGGCCAGCCACCGCCTTGAGACCGGTAAGCGCCCGCACAACCTGCACCGGTCGCGCCCCGGGCCTTGGCGGTGGCACCACGGCCCATCGGGCGTTGGCCTTGGCGACCGGTGTTTCTTCTGGTGGTGGCAACACATGCCGGCTCGCGCCTCCGTCAGCAGTCCTTTGGGCCGGCAACACAAGAAAGCAAGGAGCCCAACATGCTGAAGAATTTCTTTATCGTTGCCGCCATGACCGCCGTTGCCGGTGCTGCCAGCGCCCAGACCGTCAACATGCATTTTCTCGGCGTAGGTGAAGGACGAAACGTACGCATCTCACTCGATGGTGATCAACGAAACGTGTTTGCGGGCGAACTCCGCCACTCCGTAACAGCCTCCAACACCGGCGAAGTGCCGGTCGGCGACTACACCACGTTCTGTGTCGACCTCGCCCAGTACGTCTCCCGCAACTCGAGCGTGTTCAACGTGAACCCGCTCAGCGCAACGCCCGAGCTCGTTAGCTCGACCCCGGAAGCCGCCAACCGCCTGGCTTCCGCCGCAGGGTCTCATCTGGCGGGTGATACTGACAGCGCCGCCGCTGTCCAACTCGTGCTCTGGGAACTGCTCTATGACTTCGACCCCCAGGTCGGAATCGCGAGCCTCGACCTGACCGCAGGCCGATTCAGTGCAAGCAAAACCAACGGGAACGCGCTCTGGTCCAGCGTCTCCTCGATCGCAAGCAGCCTGCTCTCGACCACGATGGGCGATCTTCCCAGCAACGCTGCCGGGAACTACCGAGTGCTGACCTCGGGTGACCGCCAGGACCAGATCGTGCCCGTGCCCTCGACGGGACCGCTCGCCCTGGCCGCTGTCGGCGGACTCCTTACCGTCCGCCGCAAGCGTAACGGCTGATCGCCGACGCAAGCCGGGCTCGGCCCTCCGCGAGCCCTTCGACCAACCGGCAGCCCGCCTCTCTTGTGCGACCCTCCAAGGCGCACCTGAGGGGCGGGCTGTCTTTCATGCTTCCACCGCGCCCCTACCATAAGCCGTGCCCTGGTACGACCGAACCAACGCGACCCGCATGTCCACGGAGTCGATCCGTTTCGTGCGCACCTCGAACCCCGTTGTGGGGCTCATCGCGCTGCTCACGTTTCTGGTGCTGTTGCTGCTGGCGATCCCGCTGCTGCTGCTGGGCGTAGCCATCGGCATCGTCACACTGCCCGTCGTGCTCGGCTACCGATGGGCGCAAGCCAAGCTCAGCCGGTCTGGCCGCGAGGCCGGGCGAAAGAACGTTCGCGTTATAAGGCCCGGCGAGCGCGACACGCTCGACTAACACGCTCGCATCAGTCGCCGCGCAGCCGCTGCATCCCGCTCTCGGCCTCCAGCGACTCAAGCATCGCTCGCCCCACCGGCCCGGGCTTGCCATCGCCAATCTGCTTGGCCTCCACCCGCACCACGGGCAGCACGCCCCAACTCGAGTTGGTCAGCAGCACCTCATCCGCGTCAAGCACGTCGTCGATGCTCAGCATCCGCTTCTCCACCGTTAAGCCACGAGCCATCGCCGCCTCAAGCACCGCCCCGCGCACCACGCCCGGCAGCACCGGGCTGGGCAACGCTGTCCCGCCCGCGTGGCTCGCTGCTTCCTCGCCGCGAGCGATCGGTGTGCGCACCACGCCGTCACGCACCACCAGCAGATTGCTCACGCACCCGCCCGCAGCGTGGTTCGATACCTGAAACACCAGCGCCTCGGCTGCGCCCTTGCCCGCTGCGATCTGCAACTCGCGCAGCCGCCACCAGTAGCTCAGCGTCTTGTGCGAAGCCGTCGGCTCCAGCGGGTTGCACCGCGTATCCGCCAGCGCTACCGCCACCCCCTGTTCATACATCTCGATCGGGTACCGCGTCGCGGGCTGCACATCGATCAGCAGCGTCGGATCGAACCCGCGCTTGCCCCCGCCTGCCCCTTCACCGCGTGCCGAACGCAGCAGGTTCAGATCCCCGCCCGTGATGGTCAGACGCACCCGCGCCAGCTCGATGCCGCTCTTCTCGACCGTCTTCAGCACAGCCTCGCCCAGCGCCCCGACATTGAGCGACTCGGTCAGCGCCAGCGCCGCCGACGATGTGTGCAGCCGTCGCATATGGTCGTCGAGCCGGTGCGCGTGCGCCTCGCCATCGACGATCACCGCGCGCATGGTCTCGAACAGCCCTACGCCGTGCTGAAACCCGGCATCGAACGCCGAGACCCTCGCCTCTGCCCGGGTCACAAACTCGCCGTTGAGAAACACGTCCGCGGGTGGGCTCTTCATGCGCACAGGGTAGAGCCCGTTTGAGGGCCTCTGCATCCGATTATTCGGGATACCCCCCCGGCGTGGCCTGTTAGAATTTTCGTCCATCGCTCAGTTCTGAGGCAGTGGGACAGACACCGTCCTGTAAGCTGATTCGAGGGCGGTATTGCGCTCGCCCTCCGCTCGCTGACCGCAAAGGAGAAACGGATGATTAGTACCCGGACCGCCGCTCTTGCCATCACGCTCACCGCTCTCACTGGTTCGGCTGCTGGACAGCATCAGTGCGCTGTCACGCACCCGCTTCAGACTTTCAACCACACCGGTAGCTGGGGCTGGAGAAACGCCTCGGTCGCCATCGTCGGAGACACGCTCTATCAGGGCGTCCATTGGCCCCAGGGTGTCATCACGCGGTTCGATATTTCCGACCCCGCGAACATTGTCGAGCTTCCAGGCATCCAACTGCCCCCGATCATCACCGACGCGCTATCCAGGTTCGATGAGCTCGACGACGGTCTGCGCAATTACAGAGCACTTGCCGTAGGCGACGAGATCTTTTTTGGTAACGAATGTGGCATCGCTGTCTACAACACCCAAACCGGTGCATTTGGCTGGGCGGGAGAAGACATCAGCGGTTCAGGAATTCTGCCTTACGATGTGTGGGGCGCAACCTACCTCGTGGCCGATGGACGCACTCTCTACGCCGTCCCTGATACCTACGCCATTCTTGACGCTATCGATATCGACGGGATGTACAACATCGGCACCCCCGCGGGTTCCGATTGGGGCGATGCCCGAACCACTCTCGCAGGTCCTTTTCCTGATGACCAACTGGCATCGGTCGCCACGCACAACGGAAAGGTGTATGTCGGCACGGAGAACTGGTTCGGCGGCGATAACCCGCTTTACCAGTATGACCTGCAAACATCCTCAGTCAGCACGTTAAGACCATCTTTTCCTATCATCTTTCAAGGCGTAGAGACGGGGCACTTGGCCACGAATAATTCTCCCTATGTAGACCTCTGGGACCTCGAACCAGCAGCATTTCCGAGTTCTCCGGCACATCGCCTGCTCACCTTTTCAAATAGCGTAATGTTCGTTCTTGGTAGCGTAGTGGTGGCCTGGCCTTTCGCAGATTCCCCTGCGCGTGTGTTCGAACTCGACCGCAGCGAAGGCGAACTCACTGTGGCGCAGTTTGACGATATCGAACTCCCAGACACCCCTGGCAATGTGCGAGGGTTCGATCGAGTAGCCATGAACGATGACGGGGTGCTCTTCTTTGTGTCCCACCTAAGCCTCACGACCAGGATCTTCTCTGTCGACATCTCGGAATGCCTCAGTCAAGGACCCGCCGAGTGCCCCGGCGACATCGCCGACGACTTCGGCACCCTCGGCTCCGACGGCATGGTCAGCTTCGGTGATTTTCTCGCCCTGCTCGGTCTCATCGGGCCATGTGACGGCGGCAGCACCCCAGGCTGCACTGGCGATATTGCGGACGATTTCGGTACACTCGGTCCCGACGGCATGGTCGGCTTCGGCGACTTCCTCGCGCTGCTCGGACTCATCGGACCCTGCCCGTAAACGCCCGTTCCAGACAGACTGGTTCAATGGCCAGCGGGCCTGCCGCCCTTGCGGGGGTCACTCGCGGCCTCCCAGCCGTCCTTGCTCCGTGTGATCGCCTGCGCCGCGGAGCCGTGCTCGCCCACGCTCACCTCGTGGCCCATCGCGCCAAGCCAGCCCGCCCAAAGTTGCTCCTCTGATCGAAACACGTCGGGCGACCACTGGTGGTGCGCACGCATCGACTCGATCGCGCTGCCAGCCCCCTCCCCGAGCATCACCCGCAAGAGCACCTGCGTGGTCGCGGTGATGATCCTCGGTCCGCCCGCTGCGCCCGCCAGCGCCACCACCGCGCCACCGTCATCCAGCACGATCGTCGGCGACATGCTGCTGAGGGGCCGCTTGCCCGCGCTGGGCAGGTTCCAATCCGACTGCACGAGCCCGTACGCGTTGGCCTCGCCGCGCCGGGCCTGAAAGTCGTCCATCTCGTTGTTGAGCACGAACCCAAAGCCGGGCACCACCACCAGCGAGCCGAAGGTGGTGTTGATGGTCTCCGTGCAGCTCACAGCGCCGCCCCAGCGGTCGACCGCGCACAGATGGCTCGTGCCGCCGTCCTCGGGAATAGGCGCCGTACCTAAGGGCGTGCCGTAAGCCGACGGGTCCAGCGGGCCGTCGAGCGTCACGCGATCTGCGAGTTCGTCGAGATACGCATCGCTCGTGAGCCGCTCGATCGGCACCGGCGCAAACGCCGGGTCTGCGAGCCATCGAGAGCGGTCCGCAAACGCGTGCTTGGTGGCCTCGACAAACACGTGCATCGCCTGCGCGCTCGCCCAGGGCGAATCGCCAACGCCGAGCCTATCGCTCGCACGCTCGAACACTTCGAGTGTTTGCAGCATCGCGATGCCGCCCGAACTCGGCGGGGGCATCGTCAAGAACGTCCTGCCCGCGAAGTCGAACCGCATGGGTGCAACTTCCACGGGCTCGTAGTCTCGCAAATCCTCGGCGGTCATCACGCCGCCGCTCGCAGCTATCGCATCGACGATCGCCTCAGCGATCGCGCCCTCGTAGAACACGCTGGGCCCGTGCTCAGCGATAAGCCGAAGCGCGGCCGCCTGGCCCGGGCTAAACGCCCGCATCGACTTGTCAGGCCGCACGAACACATCGTCGCTCTTGGAAACACGGTCGGCGTTGGCCTCGGCCCGCGCGTGGTACGTCGCCACGGAAGTTGTGTGGAATCGGTCACGCGCAAAGCCGTTCTCCGCGAGGTCGATCGCGGGCTGAACAACCTGTGCCCATTCGAGCACGCCGTAGCGTTCGTGCGCATACGCGAGCCCCGCGACCGTTCCCGGCACCGCGACCGCAGCCCCGCCGTACAGACTGGCGCGGTCATCTCGCTCCGCGTAAAAGTCCTCGCCCACCGCTGCGGGCGCGGTCTCGCGGTAGTTGATCGCGGTGGTCACCCGGCCGTGCTGCGGATCATTCGGCAGCACGATGACCATGAACCCCCCACCGCCGATGCCGCACGACGCCGGCCTGCACACCGACAGCGCGAGCGAGGTCGCGACGGCTGCGTCCACCGCGTTACCGCCCTGAAGCAGCACGCGCGCGCCAGCCGCCGACGCATCAGGGTGATCGGCTGCGACAGCACCTTTCGGATAGATCGCCGAGTGCTGGGCCATCGCCAACGAGGACACGCCTAGAACGATGCACAGAAAAGCTGCTCGCATGGTCCAAGCATACCGACCAATCTCAATCCTCCGCAGGCTTGGGCCTCAGTAGCAGCAGCGTGACAAAGGCGTACAGGCTCAGAGCCGTAACGCCCCAGAGCGTGATAATCAGATAATCCTTGGAGACCGCCTCCAGCGCCTCCGCGTTGTTGCGGGCCATGCCCGCTGCGACATCCGCCACGCCCGTCTCGCCCTGCTGGATCGCTGCGTCGGCGAATTGAGCGAGGTCCGAAGCGCTGGGCTTGGCAGCAAGCTCCGCCCGTGCATCGAGATACGCGGTGGTTGCGGGAAAGGCCCGGCCGGCAAAGGCGAGCGCGAACACCACCGGCAGAACCAAGCCGGCGTGGGCACCGATCATGCCCAACTTGCGTTTGCGTGTGCCCAGCACGCAGAGCACCGCTGCGACGACGGCCAGCACAGCCGCGACCGAGGGCACGATCAGCGCGGTGAGCGCAGAGGCCTCGGGCGGGGCGACGCGGTAGGCGATAAAGCCCATGCCTACGAGCAGCAGGGCGTACACGAACAGGGCGATGGCGGCTTTGATCATGGTTGATCCTTCGCTCGATCTCGCCCCGGTGCCAGCCGCGGGCGCGGGAATCGGAGGGTGACCGGCCGATGGTGCCGATGGCGCCGATGGCGCCGAGCAGCCAGCGGTGCATTGCCATGAAGTGGGCCAACGGCCCAGGGACCGAAACACGAACCGTCCGATGCCGACCGCCGTTCCCGGCGCTGCGCTCAACGAACCATTCAACGCCCCAATGACCAAACCGTGTCTGGCCTGCGGACCTAGCCGCATGTAGCCCGCAACTCCCATTGTTCCTACAGTGCCCGCCACACGGGCTGGGATCCTGACGAACGGGAGTATGACGCGGCGGGTTCTGGCCCGATCACGTCCGACGCGGCCCACACCCGCGAACGCGGCCTTCAGCGCCACTCAGGACGGATCGTGTTCATGATGCTCCCGTTGTCGGTCACCACGCTCCTCGTGCTTGCGGCCCTCGCACCGTGGCTCGTGCGCGCGGTCGGCCGTCACGCTGCGTGGCTGGTGGCGCTGGTCCCCGCTGGGTGGTTCCTGTGGTTCGTCAGCCGCATCGGGGCCATCGCGGCCGGAGACCTCATCGCCCCCGAGCCGGTGCCGTGGGTCGAATCCCTCGGCATTTCGATGGCCTGGCGACTCGACGGGCTCGGCCTGCTCTTCGCTCTGCTCGTCACCGGTGTGGGGGCAGCGATCTGCGTGTACGCGGGCGGCTACCTCGGCCGGCATGCCCGCTTTGGCCGCTTCCTGGCCGCCCTGCTGGCCTTCATGGCTGCCATGCTCGGCCTGGTCATCGCCGACGATCTGATCCTCGCCTTCGTGTTCTGGGAACTCACCTCGATCACGTCGTTCCTGCTCATCGGCTTCAGCCGAGAGCGCGAAGCGGCCCGTTCGGCGGCCATGAGGGCCTTGGTCGTGACCGGGGCGGGCGGCCTGGCCCTGCTCGCGGGCGCGATCATGCTCGGTCTGGAGGCGGGCACCTTCCGGATCAGCGAACTGCTCACCCTCGGCGACCAGATCACCGCCAGCCCGCGGTACGTACCGATCCTCGCCCTGGTCTGCCTGGGCTGCTTCACCAAGAGCGCCCAGTTCCCGTTCCACTTCTGGCTCCCCGGCGCAATGGAGGCTCCCGCCCCGGTCAGCGCGTACCTCCACTCGTCCACCATGGTGAAGGCGGGCGTGTTCATGCTCGCGCGGCTCTCCCCTGTCCTCGGCGGGACTCCGCAATGGGAGTGGACGCTGATGATCGTCGGGGGGACGACGATGGTGTACGCCGCTGTCCTTGCCGCCCGCTCCACGAAGTTCAAGCGCATTCTGGCTTGGACCACCGTCAGCGCCCTGGGGGCGATGGTGATGCTGCTGGGCCTGGGGGTGCCGGGCGACGCGGCCGCGATGACGTTCCTGCTCGCCCACGCCCTGTACAAAGGCACGCTGTTCATGGTCGCGGGGGCGATCGAGCACCAGACGGGCGAGAAAGACGTTGAACGCCTCGGCGGCCTGCTCCGCCGAATGCCCATCACCGCCGCGATCACGGCACTCGGGGCGCTCTCGCTCGCTGGGGTGCCGCCGCTCTTCGGCTTTGTCGGCAAGTACCTGATGAAGGACGCCCTCGGGCGGTCCGCTTGGGACACCACACTGGTCGTCGCGGCGACCATCACCGGCATCGGCATGACCGTGGCGGCCCTGCTTGTGGCTCTGCGTCCGTTCATCGGCCGAGGGGGCGAGATCGCCGCCCGCACGCGCGAGGCGGGGCCGGCCCTGCTCGCCGGGCCAGCGATCCTGGCCACGCTGGGACTCCTCGCCGGCGTTGCACCGGGACTCTTCGCTGATCCGGTGGTGCTCGCGGCGACCGATGCCGTGAGCGGCCAGCCGGGGGACGCCAAACTGTCGGGCCTGCACCTGTTCTCCGCCTCGGCGCTGGTCGGCCCGACCGGCATCGCCCTGGCTGGCGGGGTGCTGCTCTACGTCTTGCGTGATCGGTTCCGAAGGTCCACCGCCATCCTGGACCGGCTCGGACCGTTCGAAGGCCCGGCCGTCTTTGACCGCGTGCTCGCTGGCGTGCTGGCGCTCGGTCACGGCCAGACGCGTCTCATGCAGCACGGCTCACTCCCCGGCTACGTTCGGACCTGCATCGTTGGCCTGCTCGTGGTCGGGGTATCGCTGCTGGTCGGCCGGATCGGCACGGCCACGCTGCTTCCGCCGCACGAGGCAATCCGACCGATCGAGGCGATCCTTATCGGGCTCATGGTCAGCGGTGCCGTGGCGGCCACGCTCTTCCGCGACCGCCTGGCCAGCGTCGCTGCCCTGGGCATGGTCGGCATCGGCGCCGCCCTGATCTTCGTGCTCTTCGGAGCGCCCGACGTCGCGATGACGCAGTTCGCCATCGAGACGCTCACCGTCCTGATCCTGGTCCTTGTCTTCTACCACCTCCCGCAGTTCCGCTCCTACTCGTCGCGCCTGCGACGAACGGCCGATCTAGTGCTCAGTCTGGCATTCGGGGCGTTCATGACCGTGCTGGTGCTGCTGGCGGTCGACACCCGGATCGGGGCCCCGATCTCGACGTACTTCAGCGAGCAGTCGGTGCCCGGAGGCAAGGGTCGCAACATCGTCAACGTGATCATCGTGGACTTCCGGGCCGCGGATACCTTCGGGGAACTTTTCGTGCTCGCCCTGGCCGGGATAGGCGTGGCCACGCTGCTCACGGCCCGCCGCGAACGACCGGAGGCGGGCCCGTGAATTCGATCATCCTCCGCACCGCGACCACGTTTTTGCTGCCCCTGCTGTTGCTGGCCTCGGTGGTGATCTTGCTTCGTGGCCACAACGAGCCCGGCGGCGGCTTTGTCGGCGGCCTCACCGGCGCCGCCGCGTTCCTTCTCCACCTGCTCACCTACGGCCCGGCCCGGTGCCGCCAACTGCTTCCGCTCACCCCCGAGGCGATCATCGCCACCGGATTGGCGGTGGCCCTGTTCAGCGGCACGCCAGCCCTGTTTACCGGTGAGCCGCTGTTCACCGCCGTCTGGACGGACTTCGAGCCCATCCCCGGGGTCAAGGTCGGCACCCCGCTCTTCTTCGACATCGGCGTGTACCTGACGGTCATGGGCTCGGTGCTGCTGATGATCCTTTCGATCGCCGAGTGGCCTCGGACGAAAGCAAAGTCCAAGACCGGGGCCGGGGGAGTCCAGCGATGACCTTCGCCCTCGCCATCGCCATCGGGCTCATCTATGCAGCAGGCATCTACATGATGCTCCGGCGTTCGATCGTGAAGCTGCTCATCGGGCTCGCTCTGGTGGGCCACGCTTCGAACCTGCTGATCTTCACCACCGCGGGTCTGCGGCGCGGGTCACCGCCCCTGGTCCGCCCCGGCGAGGAGCAACTGCTTGTGGCCCACACCGATCCCCTGCCGCCGGCCCTGATCCTGACAGCCATCGTGATCTCGTTCGCGATCGTCGGCTACGCAGCCGTGCTCGTGAAGCGGGTCTACGAGGTGGCCGGCGACAACGTGGACGCGATCGGGAGGGCCGAGCCGTGAATGCCTCGCTCTTGGTCACGCTCCCGGTTCTGCTGCCGGTGCTCGGTTCACTGGTCGGCCTTGCCGCCTGGCGACACGTGCGTGTACAGCGGGCCGCCAATCTCATCGCCTCGGGCCTGCTGCTCGTCGCGGCGATCGAGCTCCTCCGCCGGACCGGCGGCGGCGAGGTGCTGGCCGCACGACTCGGCGGGTGGCCAAGCCCGGTGGCGATCACCTTCGTGGCCGACATCACCTCGGCGATCATGGTCTTGCTCAACGCGCTGGTGGCCGTCGGGGCAGCGATCTACGGCCTCGGCGGCATCGACCGACGGCGCGAGGCGGCAGGCTTCCACCCGTTGATGCTCGGCCTGTTCACCAGCGTCTCGGGGGCCTTCCTCACGGCCGACCTCTTCAACCTCTACGTTTGGTTCGAGGTGATGCTGATGTCGAGCTTCGTGCTGCTGGCCCTCGGCGGGTCGCGCGCCCAGCTCAAGGGGGCGCTCACCTACGTCACGCTGAGTCTGGTCGGATCGACCCTCTTCCTTGCTGGCATCGGCTTGACCTATTCGATGCTGGGCACGCTCAACCTGGCCGATCTCGCCGAGCGACTCGCGATGGCCGACGAACCGCAGCGCTACACGCCCATCGCGGCCATGCTGCTGGTGGCCTTCCTTATCAAGGCCGCGGCCTTTCCGTTCTTCGCCTGGCTTCCCGCCTCGTACCACACGCCGCCGCCGATCATCTCCGCGGTGTTCGCCGGCCTGCTCACCAAGGTGGGCGTGTACGTCATCATCCGGTTCACGTCGCTGATGATCCCGGCGACCAATCCCGACGCTGCGGCGATCGCCGAGTTCCTGACCTGGGTCGCAGGCCTGACGATGATCACCGGCGTTCTGTCCGCCGCAGCCCAGGGCGAGATCCGACGCATCCTCTCGTTCCACATCATCAGCCAGATCGGCTACATGCTGATGGGCATCGGCGTCGCCGGTGGAGCGCTCGCCGCAGCGGAGGCAGCCCAGGCGGCCGGCGAGCTTGAACGGGCGGAAACCCTGCGGACAGCCGGGGCGTTGGCCATGACCGGGGCGGTGTTCTACGTCCTGCACCACATCGTGGTGAAGGCCAATCTGTTCCTCGTCGCGGGCATGATCGAGCGGCGCTGCGGCTCGGGCGAGCTCGCCCGCATCGGCGGCCTGAGTTCCGCCAGCCCGCGCCTCACCGTGCTCTTCATGATCCCCGCGCTCTCGCTCGCCGGCATTCCGATCCTCTCGGGCTTCTGGTCGAAGTTCGTCCTGGTCCGTGCGGGTCTGGCGGCCGAGGCCTGGGCGATCGTGACGGTGTCGCTGCTGGTCAGCGTGATGACCCTGTACTCGATGATGAAGATATGGAGCGGCGCGTTCTGGAAGCCGGCCCCCGAGACCGAAGATCCCGCAGCGGTGCCAGCGAAAGAGATCGCTCGGCTCGAGACCGAGGCCATCGGCGGTCACGGCTGGATGGAAGCCGGTTCGGCCTTCCTCGCGCTGGTGACGGTGGCGATCGGCCTGCTCGCGGGACCGGCGATCGCGCTGGCTGAACGCGGCGCCGAACAGTTGATCGATGGCCGCGCGTACCGCGATGCCGCACTCGACCGGACGACGGACAAACCCTCGGACGAGACCCCTGACGAACCCTCCGATGCATCCGGGGATGAGCGTGTTCCGGCCGCGACCAGCCGCGACGGAGGAGCCGCCCCATGACCACTCTTGTATGGAACCTGCTGCTGGCGGTCATCTGGGCCACCGTGCTCGACGACCTCTCGCCGCGCGGGCTGCTTATAGGATTTGCGGTCAGCTATCTGGTCCTGGGCGCCGCCTGGCGTCTGGGTCTGGGCGATAGCCGCGCCGGCGGGGCGTACTTCCGCAAGGTGTTCGAGATCGCCGCCTTCGCAGTCTGGTTCATGTACGAGCTCACGCTCGCCAACTTCCGCATGATTCGCTACACGCTGTCCCCCTTGCGGGCGATGGCGCCGGGGATTGTCGCGGTCCCTCTGCACGAAGACCTCTCAGACCTCGAAATCACCACGCTGGCGATTCTGGTCTCGCTCACGCCGGGCACCCTCTCGCTTGATATCACGTCCGATCGCCGCACGCTGTACGTGCACGCGATGGACGCGTCCGACCCCGCCGCGGTCCAAGCCGAGGTCAAGGACGGCTTCGAGGTCCGCATCAAAAGGATCCTCCGATGAGCGGTGGATGCATCACCACGCTGGCCGCTGCCACGTCGCCGGGCGTGGACGCGGGGGCGCTCTCGATCTACGACGTCGCGTTGGCCGTGCTCGGCGTGGCCATGCTGCTCGCGGGCATCCGCCTGCTGCGGGGGCCCACCCTCGCAGACCGGGTGATCGCGCTGGATCTGCTGGCCTTCTTCGCCGCTGGCGTGGTGGCCTTGGCCGCCGTCATCTCCGACCGGGCCGAGTTGGTGATGGTCGCGGTCGTCTTGGCCCTCCTTACCTTCATGGCAACGTCGGCCTTCGCCCTCTACCTCGAACGCAAGGGGCGTGAAGATGTCCGCTGATCTTCTAAAGAGGTTGGAGTGGGCGACCCTGGGCCTCGGGGTCGGGCTCTGCCTGCTGGCGGGGGTGGGCATCGTGCGCATGCCGGATGTCTACACGCGCATGCAGGCCTCCACCAAGGCTGGCACGCTTGGCATCGCCTTAATCATGGCCGCGATCGCCCTTCACTTCCGCGATTCGGTGACCGGCCTGCAGGCCGGACTGGTGATCGCATTCCTGTTCCTGACCGCCCCCGTCGCGTCCCACCTTATCGCCCGCGCGGCGTACGCCCTCGGGGCTTCGGTGTGGAACCAAACGGTGATCGACGAGATGGCGGCCCGCCCAACGC
>CAYGSG010000059.1:0-17352 GCA_964352615.1 uncultured Phycisphaeraceae bacterium | reverse complement strand
ACCAGGCCCTGTTGCTGTCACCGGGCTGCCCGTGCTCACAAGCCAGGCCCGCACAACGCCCGAGCCACTCGCCGAGGCTTTCACCCACTCACCGGCACCGGTCCGGTCGCTCTACATCCACATCCCGTTCTGCGCCCACCGCTGCCACTACTGCGATTTCTACTCGATCGTGGACACCCGCGACCGCGCCGAGCCGTTCATCACCCGCCTCATCAACGAACTTCGCGCTCAGGCCCCGGCGGCTCAGGGCCTGCCGCTCGAAACCATTTTCATCGGCGGCGGCACCCCGACCCTGCTGCCCGTGCCGCTCTGGGATCGCCTGCTCACCGCGCTCGATGACCTCTACGACCTCTCGCTCATGCGCACCCGCGCAGGCGAATGGACCGTCGAGTGCAACCCCGAGACCGCGACCGCCGAGCTGTTCGACCGGCTGGCGAGCGGCGGCATCAACCGCCTGAGCATGGGCGCCCAGTCCTTCAACCAGACACTACTCGATAAGCTCGACCGCAGGCACAACCCCGACAACGTCTACCGCGCGCTCGATCTGGCCAAACAGGCGGGCATCGAGCGGACCTCGATCGATCTGATCTTCGCAATCCCGGGTCAAACGCTCGAACAGTGGGACGCCGACATCCGCACGGCCCTCGATCTGGGTACCACGCACCTGTCGGCGTACGCGCTCACCTACGAGCCCAACACCCCGCTAACCGCACGCCTTCGGCGGGGCGAGTTCGAGCCCGCGCCCGAAGACACCGAGGTCGAGATGTTCGAGCACGCGGGCCGAGTGCTCGCTGGCGCTGGCCTGCCCCGCTACGAGGTCAGCAATTTCGCGTCTCCGGGCCAGGAGTGCCGGCACAACCTCGCGTACTGGCGCCAAGACCCCTGGCTCGCCGCCGGGCCGTCGGCCTCGGGCCACCTGCTCGCACCGGGCGGGCCAGCCGCGGGCAGCCACCGCTGGAAGAACACGCCGCGCCTTGATACCTACCTCGAGCACAGCCACCGCGGGTTTGCACCCGTCAACGACCACGAGCCGCCCGAACCATCGCGCCTGATCGCCGAGACGCTCATGACCGGGCTTCGGCTCCGAGAGGGCGTCGACCGCTCTGGCCTGCTCGAACGGGCCGAGGCGCTGGCACTCGCCCAGTCGCTACGACAAGCCGCGAACCAGCACGAAGCCTCGGGCATGCTGGTGGTTGATGCTGGCCGATGGGTGCTCTCCGAGTCAGGCCTGCTCTTCGCCGACGGCATCGCCAGCGATCTCATGGCCGCGGTCCTCTAGGGCGCTCGCCTTCGGGGGCGGACCGTGCCTGGGCGTGTCCAGCTTCATGCGCACCAGCAGGGCCTTGAGGTCCTTGGGCCACGCCGATCTCGCATCAACTTTGTCGCCCGTGATCGGGTGCTCAAAGACCACCCGGTGCGCGTGCAGCGCGAGCCTGGGCGAGGCCCGCCGGACCGTCTTTGGCCCGTACAACGAATCCCCGAGAATCGCCGAGCCGATGTAGTCCAGATGCAGCCGCACCTGGTGCAGCCGGCCGGTGACGGCTCTCGCCTCGAGCAGCGCCGCGATCGAGCTGTCTTGCAGCACCCGGTACGCCGTGACCGCTTGGTTGCCCGTCGAAACCAGCCTGGCTTCCTTGCGCGTCGAGTACGCGCTGAGCCTGACTTCCCGTTCAGCAATCGGCTTGGTAATCACGCCCTTGCCCGAGGCCGGCGCCTTGTGGCACACCGCCCAGTAGTATTTTTCGATCAGACGCTTCTCGAACTGCGCGCGCAGCCCGTCGTACGCGTCGCGTGTTAGCGCCACGATCAACGCCCCGCTGGTGCCCTTATCCAGCCGGTGCAGCAGGCCGAACGACCGGTCGGAACCCATCTGCCGGAGCGCATGCCCGTGCGTGGCCATCAGCCCGTTGAGCAGCGTGTCGCTCTCGTGTCCCTTGCCGGGGAGCGTCACGATCCGCGATGGTTTTTCGACGACCATCAGGTGTTCGTCCGCGTAGAGCGTCCGACTCGTGATCCGTGCATTGACGCTGGGAATCCCGCTGCTCATGGTGCCACTCCAGCCGAATCATCGTCCGCGCCGGGGCACGCTGCGTGGTCGAGGTACCACCGCAGCTCGCCCGCCATCGGCTCAATGCCCGTGATCGGCGCTTCGCGAACGCTCAGCCCGCCCGCGCTGAGCTGCTCGATCGCGTCCCGCTTGCCCTTGCCGGTGACCAGCACCGCAAGAACGCGCGAGGCGTTTAGCAGGCCGAAGGTCATGGTGATCCTCGGCGGGGGCGTCACGCCCGCGCCATCGTTGAGTACCACCAGCCGGTCGCTGGGCGCATCGAGCGCACGAGAGCCGGGAAAGAGACTCGCGGTGTGCAAATCACCGCCCATGCCCAGCAGCACGAAGTCCAGCCGGTCGTGGCCCTTCTCGCGCCACTCCAAAACCGACCTCAGTTCCTTCTCGTACAGCACATCGCCGTCGTCGCCGATGGGCATCGCGTGGAGCTGCTCAGCGGGAATCCCTGAGTGGTGCCTCAGCAGCCCCCCTATATGCCCGAAGTTGCTCTGCGCATCCTCATGCGGCACCCGGCGGTCGTCCACCATCCACACATGCGTCTGCCGCCAGGGAAGATCGCGAAACACCGGGTCGTACATCAGCCTTCGGTACAACGGCATGGGGGTCGAGCCGCCTGACAACGCCAGGTGGAAGCTCCCGAACTGGCGTGCGCACGCCTTGGCCTGCTGCACAAGATCGCTCGCCAATGCGGTGAGCACAGCATCTGCATCCGGGCGCACTACAACTGTCCCAGAAAGAGTCGGCGTCGGGGGTTCTGGCACCAGTTCGATGGGATCGTCAATCATCTCGCCGCCTGCTCCCTCATCCCCGCAAGAGTCCCGCTGGGCCGCACATTGATTAGATGCGGTTGTGCCAAACGCCACCGTCGATGGCGGCTGCTATCAACCCGTCCGCTGCCTTGGGACCCCACGAGCCGGGCTCGTACGTCTCGATCGCTCCGCGAACCTGTTCACTGTCGAGCACCGGCTGCACGAGCTTCCAGCCCAATTCCACTTCGTCGCGGTGCTTGTAGAGGGTCCGGTCGCCCTGCATCGCATCGACCAGCAGCGGACCATACGCCTCAACCGCCTCGCCGCCGAAGTGTTTGAGATAATCGAGGTCCAGCGCCGCTGAGTCGATCTTGAACGCCAGACCGGGCACCTTGCCCCGAAGTTCCAGCCGCAGTTCTTCATTGGGTGCGATCGCCAGCACGAGCCGATTCGAGGCCCCCATCTGCTCCTCGGGCAGCCCGAACAGGTTCACCGGCGGGTTCTTGAACTGCACCACCACTTCCGTCACCTTGCTGGCCATCCGCTTGCCCGAGCGTATAAAAAATGGCACGCCCGCCCACCGCCACGTATCGAACCCGATCTGGATCGCGCCGTAGGTCTCCGTGCGTTTGTTCGGGTTCACGCCCTGCTCGTCAACGTACGCCGGCCCATCCGGCCCCTGGCCGTAGCGACCGAGCACCGCCCGGGGCAGTCCCGCAGCGTCGCGGGCAAGCGTCGCGGTTTTGAACAGCCGAATCTTCTCCCGCATGATCGCGTCGCCCTCGTAGCCCGATGGCGGCTCCATCGCGACCAGCGCCGCGACCTGTAGCAGGTGGCTCTGGATCATGTCCCGCACCGCGCCCGCGCCGTCGTAGAACCCACCCGCTCTGCTGCCGACACCGATCGATTCCGCAGCGGTCACCTGGACGTGCTCGATCGATTGCCGGTTCCAGACAGGCTCGAAGATCGCGTTGGCAAACCGCATCACCAGGATGTTCTGAACCAGTTCCTTGCCCAAGTAATGGTCGATGCGGAAGACCGAATCCTCCTCGAACACCCGGCCAAGCGCCCGGTTGAGCGATTCAGCCGAAGCCACATCATGCCCGAAAGGCTTCTCGACCACGATCCGCTGCCACGCGGTTTGATCGGGATGGAGCGAGCACCACCGCTTGCCCTCAGCGACCCAGCCCGCAGCGCCGATCGCATCGATGATCGGCTCGTACAGGTTCGGCGAAACCGATAGATAGAACAGCGTGTTGGGCTCGCCGCCCGATCGACCGATGCCGCTCGCGTCGCCGAGTTGCCGCACCCGAGCGTGAATCCCATTGATGGCCGCGGGCTCCGAGGCGTCCGCAGCGTGGTAGTGGACCCGCTTGGCAAACTCGGCCCAGCACCCCTGCTCGAAGCCGTTGGCATGCTCGGCGGCCCTGGGGGTCAGCCGGTCTCGGTATTCGTCGTCGCTCAGCGGTGTCCGCGATACACCCAGCACCCGCAGCCCCTTGGGCAGCAGGCCCCGCTGCTCCATCTCGTACAACGCCGGGATGAGCTTGCGGCTCGTCAGGTCGCCCGACGCTCCGAAGATGACCAGCACGCAGGATTCAGGCTCGGGGCGTTCCTTCATGGCCGACATGCTACCGAGCCCTACCGTCTGCTGCGATGGGCACCGAGCCAGAACAACCCATGAGCACACCGCTCCCAGCGGTGCGCATGATCGACGCGAACCTCAACCGCGCGAGCGAGGCTGTGCGCACGCTCGAGGACCTCGCCCGGTTCACCCTGCACCTGGGCGATCTCGCCGCCGATCTCAAGCACATCCGCCACGGGCTCACCGCTGTTGCATCGCGACTCGGCTGGGACACGCTGCGGCTCGCAGCCCACCGCGATACGCCGGGCGACCCGGGCACGGCCCACACCACGGCTTCGGAGTCACGCCGAGAATCGCTCTCTGCCATCGCGTCCGCTGCATCCTCCCGAGCCGCCCAAGCGCTCCGCGTGCTCGAAGAAGCCACCAAGCTGACTTCCCCCGCCATGGCCCACGAAATCGAGCAACTCAGGTACCGGCTCTACGACTCGGCCCGCTCGGTTGTGCTGGCCCTCGGCACCGGCCTAGCCCGGCAGTGGTCGCTCTGTGTGCTCATCACCGAAGCCGCCTGCACCGAGCACTCTTGGGAGCAGGTCGCAAGACTCGCGTGCGAGGGCGGGGCCGACTGCCTGCAACTGCGTGAGCCCGACCTGCCCGATGCCGAATTGCTCCGGCGTGCGCGCATGCTTGTCGCCCTCTGCCGGGAGCATGCCGCCACCTCGTTTATCAACGATCGGCCCGACATCGCCCTGCTCGCTGGTGCCGACGGCGTACACGTTGGCCAGTCCGACCTGCCGGTGCCCGCTGTGAGGAAGCTCGCGGGCAGTTCGCTGCTCGTGGGGGTCTCCACAGCCAACATCGAACAGGCCCAGCAAGCGGCCCGCGACGGCGCTGACGTCTGCGGCCTCGGCCCGATGTTCGCCAGCACCACCAAGCCCAAGCCCAAGCTTGCGGGCATCGGCTACCTGCGGGCGTACCTCGCGGACCCTTCGCTGAGCCGGGTGCCCCACCTGGCCATCAGCGGGATCACACCCGAAAACTCGGCATCGCTCGCGGCGGCGGGCTGCCGGGGCATCGCGGTGTGCGCGCAGGTCTGCGGCTCGCCAGACCCATTGGCCGCTGCGAGCGAACTGAGAGCGGCGATGACCCCTTCGCACGCCGCGCCCGATGCCCGATAGACTCCGCCCATGACAGTTGAGTTTCGCCACCACACGCTCTCCAACGGCCTGACCATCATCGCCGAGGTCATGGACGACGCCCACTCCGCTTCGGCTGGGTTCTTCGTCAAGACCGGCGCCCGCGACGAGCAGGCCGAGGTCATGGGCGTGAGCCACTTCCTTGAGCACATGATGTTCAAGGGCACCAAAGACCTCTCGGCCGAGGCGATCAACCAGGGGTTCGATGCGCTCGGTGCCAGGCACAATGCCTTTACCTCCAACGAGATGACCTGCTTCTACGCGCAGGTGCTGCCCGATGTGCTCGATGATGCGCTCTCGCTGCTCAGCCGAATGATGCGGCCAGCGCTCCGCAACGACGACTTCACCACCGAGAAACAGGTCATCCTCGAAGAGATCGCGATGTACCGCGACAACCCGTTCTGGGTGCTCTACGAAGAAACCACCCAAAGGCTCTTCGAGCCCCACGCGATGGCGCACCGCGTGCTCGGCACCGACGAGACCATCACCGCCCTGCAGCGCGACGCGATGGCCAGCTACTTCGACGCCCGGTATTCCGCCGACAACACCACGCTCGCGTTGTCTGGGCGAATCGATTTCGACCGGTGCGTTCAGCTCGTCGAGGACGCGTGCGGGTCGTGGGCCTCGACCGCGCCCAAGCGGGATGCCGCAACCCCACCCACAAATGCTGTGACGTTCGAACTCCGAGACGAGCAGGTCCACCGGGCGTACCTGCTCGGGCTTGGCATCGGGCCGGGCGCACAGGACGACCGCCGGTACGCAGCGTCGATCGCCGCCCAGCTCTTGGGCAAGCCGGAGAACTCCCGCCTGCACTGGGCGCTGGTCGAGACGGGCCTGGCCGATGAAGCGCAGGCTGCGTACGAACCCCACGACGGCATCGGCGAGTTCTTTGTGTATTGCTCGTGCGATCCGGCCAAGGCCGACGACGTCTGGGCCGTGGTCGAGCAGGAGGTCGCCAGCCTCAGCAAGAACATCGAAGACGCGGACCTCCAGCGCCTGCGTGCCAAGGTCGCCACCGCGGTCACCATCGGCGCGGAACGACCGATGGACCGCATGCAACGCCTGGGGCGCCAGTGGTTGGCGTTAGGGAAGTACCGCTCGCTCGATGAAGAACTCGCCGCCATCGAGGCAGTGGACCTGCCCGCTGTGCGCGCGGTCATCGAAGAGAGCGCCCCGCTGCTACGAACGTGCGGCAGGCTGCTGCCAAAGTCGTAAGCACGAGTGGACGGGTTTTATGCCGCGGCCTTGGGCACAAACGCCCGCAGGCAGTTCCCGCCCGCTTGCTTGGCCGCTCGCGATGCCTTCACCGAAGCTGCCACAACATGCTGGGGCGTGCTCAGCACACTGGCGACCTTGCTCTCCCACGCCGCGATCCCGATGTTGAGGTCGACCTCGATCTCGGGCCAGTCGTCCTGTTGGTGCATGATCTCCAGCGCGTTGCGGATCTCGTTGAGCGCGATCTCGGAAGCCTTGACCATCGGGACTCGGCCCATGCCGGGCACAAAGACCATGAACGACGCCTCGCCGGAGCGCCCGACAAACCCGCCGAGCGGCTCGAAGACCTTCTTCAGGTACATCGAAACAAGCAGCACGGCTTCATCGCCAAGCTCGAGCCGGCCCGAGGCTTCGATTTCTTCCATCCCGCCTAGCTCGATGTTGGCTAGTCCGAGCGGCTCGCCGCTCGCGGCTGAGTGCTCGAAACTCCGAACGAGCGCCGCCTTGAGCCCCCCCGCAGCAAGGAGCCCCGTCAGCGGATCAAGCTCGTCAACCGCTGAGAGTTTGAAAGCTGAGTCCGCCGAGCCCGTCACGACCGATGCGCCGCCAGGATCGGTACGGTTGAGTTCGGCGAGGTGCTCGTTGGCTTCCTTCAGCAGCGCCTCGGCATCAGCGCTGGGGCCGGTGTCCAATTCGAGCACCTTGCCCATCTCCTTGGCGACGGTGCTGGTGCGCGCGACGAGTTCGTCGATCGCCGACACCTCCATGCGGAACCACTCTTTGCCGCGCCTGTAAGCGGTCCGCAGGGCCTCGATGCCGGTGGTCTCTGAGAGCACATCATGGATCAGGTTGGCAAGCGCGACGATTCTCGACGAATCGACCGCTGACGTCGGGGCCGCCGATGGACGCTCGTGGAAACGAACGGGGTGAATAAGTTGCTCGGGCAGCTTCCAGCGTTCGCAGAGCATGCCGCCGATATCGGCGTGCGATATCTCAAGAATGCTGAGTTCGGCGCGCAACAACTCGCTGTGCTTGCCGTTGGCGTCGAGGAGCACCGGCGCGTATTGCTCGGGGATCGCCATGTGCAGGGCCATCTGGCCAACATCCTGAAACAGCGCCGCAAGGAAGGCTTCGTCGGGGTCCACGGTCTTGATGTGCAGGGCCAGATCGCGGGCCGCCACGCCTGAGTACAGCGACCGCCGCCAGTACGCCTGGTAATCGAACTGGTCCTCGTCGTTCGGCTTGGGCAGCGCCGAAACAAGCGAGAACCCGAGCACCAGGCTCTTGACGGGCGACAGGCCGAGCATGACCAGCGCCTTGTCGATTGTGCCGCACCGTTCGCGCAGCCCGTAGAAGCTGGAATTGACCGTGCGCAGAATCTTGGCCGACATGGCCTGATCCTGCTGGATCACACCCGCGAGTTCCTTGATGGAGACGTCCGGGTCGCTGGTCATCTCGATGACTTTGGCCGCAATCGCTGGCAGCGACGGCAGCCGAGGGCACGCAAGGATCTCTTCAAGCAGCGTCGTGTTCATAGCGCACCTGTCTCGAGTGACCCCCGGGGCCAGCTGGTGTCGGTTCCCATCCATTGGGGTATCGGCTGTTGAATCGTGCTGGTCCAGCCCCACCGCCGGTAGAGCGAGCCTCGCGCTGACTCCACGCCCGCTTATCGGGCTGGCCCGGTCCTTGGACGCGAGGTGAAGCGCTCGGCGCCAGCGCCGACGAGCCCATCCAACGGCCCCCACAGCGCGTTACCGGACGCGATGGGTTTGCCGATCAGGTAACTCGAATACGCATGCAACAGCCGAGCCGCGCGCGACTCGCCCTCGCTCTGAGCCGCCTCACCCTTGGCGAGCGCCCTGAGCACACCGACGGTCTCGCCCCGCACTCGCCACGCGCTCGATTTCGACCCGCTGCCCGGATCAGCAACCAACCCGCCGAGGTGCGGATCAAAGCCCATCACGTCTGCGAGTTCGATCGCCTCGCCCGTGCGCACATCGGCCCATAGCTCCGGGCGATGGCCCGTCTCATCGAGAGCCGCCCATTGGAACCCGAGCACCGCCGAGTCCACGCCCGATGGCAGCCGGGCCAGGCAATCGCTCAGGGCTTCGTACAGCCCCGGATGCGGGTCGTGGTCCTGAATCAGCCGGCCCGCGAGGTCAGCTGCGTACAGCCCGCCGTAGAACACATCGAGCGAACGCCTCGCCTCTGCAAGCACCCAGGTGAGGTCCCAGTGGGTCACGATGGCCAGTTCTCGGCCCGGCTTGGTGATGAGCCCGATCTCACCCCGCGTGATGGGCTCGAACCCACCGCTGAACGCGGCTTTGGGCCGTCGCGAGCCCTTGGCCAGCCCCCGAATCAGCCCATGCTCGCGCGTCAGCACGCACACCGTCTGGCTGGTCTCGGACCACTCCCAGACCCGTACGCAGATTGCCATGTCCTCGAATCGCTTCAAACTGTTCCTCGCGTCGATCGAGCTCTGGCCACGGACGCACGCCCCCAGACTATCCTGCAAGCGATGCACTTCGACCTGATCGACTCCATCCTCGAACGCTCTGACGACCGGATCGTAACGGCCAAGCTCGTGACGGCTGCCGAGGAGTATTTGCAGGACCACTTCGCGGGCTACCCCGTGCTGCCCGGCGTGTTCATGCTCGAAGCGATGGTCCAGGCAGCACGCCGGCTCGATAGCGCGGCTCCAGAACAGAACGCCCGGCTCTGTCTGGGCACCGTCCGGGCGCTCAAATACGGCTCATTCGTTCGCCCCGGCCAAGTGCTGCGGGTCACGGTCGAACGAGTCACGCCCCACGATTACAAGGGCCGAGGCGAAGTGCTCGATGCGGCTCGCAGCGACACCAACGCACCCCCCGCCACCGCCTGTAGCGGGCGGTTCACGCTGCGTGCGCCCGAGCCTGGACCCACTGGAACACCCCTCACAGATGCCTAGACTCTTGGCCCGCCCCGCTTGAATCGGGGCCTATTCCAAGACTTGCGGTTGCCGGAGCGGTTGATGACACGCGAAGAGATCTACGAATCGGTCAAGGAAGTCCTCGTTGAAGCGCTCGGCGTGGACGACGACGAGGTCACGCCCAAGGCGATCATCACCTCCGACCTCGGGGCCGAGTCGATCGACTTTCTCGATATCGTTTTCCAACTCGAACAGGCGTTCGGCTTCAAGATCGCTCAGGGCGAGCTGTTCCCCGAGGGCGTCACGCAGGACCCCGAGTACGTGCAAGACGGCAAGGTCACCGACAAAGGCATCGCCGACCTCAAGGCCAAAATGCCCCACTTTGATTTCGCGCCCGTCGAGGCCGATCGCAAGGTCGAGAGCGTCGCCAAGATCTTTACCGTCGACGCGATCGTGTCGTTCTGCCAGCGCAAGCTCGCCGCGGCCTAAGTCGCCCAAGCCCCACCGGAGAACCTGCTGTGCGCTGGCTGTGGATCGACCGCATCATCTCGCTCGACCCGGGCCGGCAGCTTGTCGCGGTCAAGAACGTCAGCGCCGCCGAGGACCACCTGCACCAGCACTTCGCCGCTGAGCGCACAGAACCGGCGCTGCCGCTCATGCCCGGCTCATTGGTGATCGAGGGCATGGCGCAGACCGCGGGCATCCTCGTGGGCCACGCCGGGGCCTTCAAGGAAAAGGTCGTGCTCGCCAAGGTCTCCAAGGCAGAGTTGAACTCCGACGCAACTCCGGGCTGCACGCTTCGCTATATCGCGACGCTCACGCAGCGCACGCACCAAGGTGCCGCGACCGAGGGCAGGGTCGAGCTGCGCGGCCCAGCCGATAACGCCTTCACCGAGATCGGCGCGATCAACCTCGTGTTCAGCCATCTCGATCACAACACGGCGGGCCAGGCGTACCCCGAGCACAACTTCGTGTTCGGCGAGACGTTCAAGAACCTGCTGCGCAACAGCGGGATCGACCCCGATAAGGTCGAGCCGCTCCCGATCACAAGCTGAGCGCACACACGCGGTCACTCCGCGCTGAGCTTCTCCCGCACCAGCCGATCGAACAAGCCCTCGGGCGGTTTCTGGCCGGTCCACATGTGAAACTGCAACTCAGCTTGAGCGACGAACATCTGCACGCCGTCTATGGTGCGAAAGCCGTGTTCTTTGGCTGCCTTGAGCATCGGCGTCTCGATCGGGTTGTAGACCGTATCGAAGAACACCGTTTCCGGCGGCAGCTTGCCCGCGAGTTCGTGCACGGGGATCGACATGCCGTCTGGGTCGGGGCCATCTTTCATGCCCACCGGCGTGCAGTTGATGAAGAGCCCCGCGCCGGATTCGCTTAGCTCGTCTAGTGCAAAGCCCTCGGCTTGGTCTGTGCAGCTTCGCAATCGCTCCGCGATTCCTATTGCGGTCGAAGGTGTGCGGTTGTAGATCCAGACCCTCTTGCTCAGTACCGGCGCGAACTCCGCTGCGACCGTCGCAACCCCGCCTGCCCCAACGATCGCAACGCCAGACTTGTCCAACTGTCGAGGCGTTACCCCTCGCATGCAGTCATTGATTGCTAGCACATCCGTGTTATCGATGTACCAACCGCTCGGCCAGCTTTGCGATCGGACTAGCGTGTTGTAGCTTGACCAGTTACAGAAGTACTTGTGATCTCCTTCAACCGCAAGTCTCTTGAGGCTGAGCTTGTGCGGCAGAGTGATACTCCCGCCTCCGAAGTCAAGCTCAGCCAAACCCATGAGTTCTGTCATCGTGGCCTTGAAGCTCGCGTAGCTCGCCTCCGCGTCGTTCTCATCCGCTGCCACGGGCATCGGCAGGTATACGCCGTCCCAGCCGATCGCCTCGAACCCCGCGTTGTGAACGAGCGGCGACATGCTGTGCGTAACCGGCCAGCCGATCACGCCGTAAACCTTGGTCTGCGGACCGATGCTGCGGAACCGGTACAGGTTGAACAGGTCGTCGAGCGTTGGCTGACCCGGCGCGGTGGTCGCGCTGTCGCGCAGGGCTGCGAATGTGAGCAGGCCCCCGAACTTGGGCGCGAGCACCCGGCTCATCAGGCCGAACTCGCCCATGCCAAGCGCGATCGTCGGCTTGGGTGCATCGCGCAGAATCTCGAACAGCTCGATGTTGTCCCGCAAACTCCGCGCGCGGTAGGCGACCTTCACCACGGTTGCGAAGTCGGCCTGGTACGCGTGGCTCAGCCGTCGCGTCAAGTCAGCCGGCCTGCCCTCAAAGTCGTGCATCGAGACGATCACGCCGGTATCGACCGAAGCGATGGCCTGCAGCGCACGTTCGTGGCCGATCGTCCGTGCGAGTTCAATATCGACGTACCTCGGCGGCCTGGGCAGGCTCGCGAGCCTGCTGTACAGCGCGACCACGCCCGCGGCATCAAGCTCGCTCTCGCCGCCCTCGCTCGAATGCCGGCAGGTCAGAATCGTCGGTAGGGCACACTCGGTAACCAGATGCGACAGATCGTCCGCCCGCTGGGCGTCGGCATCCGCGCTGATAAAGCCGTCGATGCGAAGCTCGACGAGGTCCGCGCCGTGCTCAGCCGCGAGCGCTGACTCAGCCAAGGCCTGCTCGACGCTCTCGACCATGATGGGCACGCAGACAAGTGTCATGCCGCGAGTCTAGCTGACCCAGTCAATCCGCTCTGGCCTGCAATCGGCTGAACCTTGGGAGTTTGAAATACGTGCCGCACCGCCACAGGTACTCGAGCGGCCCCATCGTGAACGCTTTGAGCCACAGCGAACTGAACACGACCTGGCCCACATAGATGCCGAAGACGATCCCGACCATTGGCACGCGCGTGATCTCGCCGTACATTCCGAGACCCCAGTGCTGGGCGATGAACGCGACCAGCACCGACTGCATGAGGTAGTTGGTCAGCGCCATTCGTCCCGCCGAGGCGATGGCCCGCGCGAGCCACCCGAGCGCGCCGCATCGGGCGAGCCAGACCGCAAGCCCGATGTAGCCGATGCTGACCGCGGGGCCAGTGAGGTGCGTGATCCCAATAGCGACCGACGCCATTGTGCTCATGGGTCCGAAGCTCTCGCTCAGCACCGTCGCGACGACCGCGCCCGGCAGGCCCACCGCCAAACCGATGAGCAGGAACCGGCGGGGCCAGGGCGAGCCAGCATCGGTCAGGGCGCCCAAACGCATGATGGCTCCGCCGAGCAGGAACATCGCCGGCACGTGCAGCACCACCCCAAACACCCCCATCCAGACGATGGTGCCCGTGAGCCAGTTGATGGCGCGCATGCCCACCGCGTGCGTGTACGGCCCGCTTCCGAAGGCGTCGACTTCAGCCGCGGCCCATGCGGGGAGTTCAGGCCCGCCACGCACTTCACCCGCCTGCATGGCTTCCCAGAAGCCGATGAATGTGGTCGTGTCAGGGCCTTGAGAGGCCGAACTCCCGCTTCCCATTGCTGCAAACGCCATCCCGAGCCCGCTTGCCCAGAGGGCCGCGATGACCATGAGCGCTAGAGCGACGGTGACCACTGTGCGCGGCTTGAGCAGCGGCGCGAACCACATGAGCACCAACGCAAAGCACGCGTAATAGATCAGAATGTCGCCGTACCAGATGAAGAACGCATGCACGATGCCGAACGCGAGCAGCAGCGCGGTCCGCCGAAGGTAAGCGGGCGCAAACGCTCGGCCTGCAGCCTTGGCCCGGTCGTACATCAGCACCATGCCCATGCCGAAGAGCATCGAGAACAGCGGGTAGGACTTGGACTCGAAGAATATGCGGGTGCCGTAGTGAGCGATCTGCCCCGCGAGGCCCTCGTTGCCCCCGCCGCCCTCGAACATCCATTTCATAGGCTGGACCATCATCTGGATATTGACCATGAAGATGCCGAACAGCGCGATCCCGCGAGCGACATCGAGCGCCGCGATGCGATCGGTTGGCGCGGTGGGTCGCAACGCAGCCGGCGTGGTGATGCTCATGGTTCAGTCTCCGGGGCTGACTTGATGGTGGCCCAGCTTACAGCGACTCAAGCCTTCGCTGGGTTTCCTGATCGCGGAGCGCCTCGAACATGCCCGCAAGGTCGCCAGCGACGATCTGCGAAGTCTTGAACTTCTGGTCGAGGCGTTGGTCTGCGGTGATGTCGTCCTGGTACCGATACACCCTGATTTTCTCGCTCCGTGATGCCGAGCCGATCTGCGCGTTGCGATCGGCCGACCGTTCGCTCTCGGCACGTTCGCGCTCGAGCTCGGCCACGCGGGCCTTGAGCAGTCGGCGTGCCTTCTCTCTGTTTTGGGCTTGGCTCTTTGATTCTTGCATCCGCACTTCTACACCTGTCGGGGTGTGCACCATGTGGACCGCGGTGGCCACCTTGTTGACGTTCTGCCCGCCCGGCCCCTGGCTGGTCGTCACGTGCTCGACCACGTCCTTGTTCCAATCGATCTTGACCTCCACGTCCTCCGCCTCGGGCAGCACCGCCACGGTCGCGGTCGAGGTGTGGATCCGCCCCTGCGTCTCGGTCGCGGGCACGCGTTTGACCGAGTGCACGCCGGCCTCGAACGCGAGCGCCGACCAGACGCCCTCGCCCTTGACGCTCACCACCGCGTGGCGAACCCCGCCGAGCGAGGCATCGGCGCTCATCGAGAGCACCTCCCACGCCCAGCTGCGCGATTGCGCGTAGCGCTCGTACATGGCGGTCAGGTCGCGCGCCCAGAGCCCGGCCTCATCGCCGCCGGTGCCGGCACGCAGTTCCAGAATCACCGAACCGATCTGCTCATCGCTCGAATTCACCAGCCGGCGCTGCAACGACTCCACGCTCTCGGTGAGCGCCGCCTTCACCCTGGGCAACTCCTCGCTCGCAAGCTCGCGCAGTTCCGCATCATCCCCCGAGGCAGCCTGCTCAAGTTCCTCAAGCTCAGCGAGCAGCGCTTGCCACCGCTCGAACTGCCCCACCGGTCCATCCAGCGCCGCCTTGCGGATCGCCAGGTCCCGCGACACCCGGTGGTCGGCCATCACCTCGGGCTCGGCCAGTTCGCGGTCCAGGGCATCGCGCTGGTCGCGCATCGCTCCCAGTCGAAGAACCACCGCATCAGAGAGCAACCAAGCGTCGGGCATCGGCTAACCATACCCTGCTGATGCCGCCACGCGGGTGCATCATCTGGGGCTCGTTTCATTGGCTCGATTCCGACCAAGCCCCGAGCGCCGCTACCCTCCGCCTTCTCGACGACCCGCTGCCGAACGGAGTTGCCCTTGTCTGATGCCATCGTGATGGAACAACTCACCAAACGCTTCGGGGCCAAGACCGCGGTCGACGCGATGGACCTCACGCTGCCCACCGGGGCCCTCTACGGCTTCATCGGCCCCAACGGCGCGGGCAAGACGACCACCATCCGCATGGTCATGTCCATCCTCTTTCCGGACGCGGGCAGGCTCAGCGTGCTCGGCAAGGCCAGCGCCACCGAGAGCAAGGACCGCATCGGGTACCTGCCCGAAGAGCGCGGCGTGTACCGCAAGATGAAAGTCGCCGCCTTCCTCCGCCACATGGGAACGCTCAAGGGCGTCACGGGCCAGACGCTCAAGACCCGCGTGGACGACTGGCTTGAGCGCGTCGAGCTCGCCAGCGTCGCCAAGAAAAAATGCGAAGAGCTCAGCAAGGGCATGCAGCAGAAGGTCCAGTTCATCGCGTCCGTGCTGCACGAGCCCGAGCTGATCATCCTCGATGAACCCTTCAGCGGCCTCGACCCGGTCAGCACGAGGCTGCTGCGTTCACTCATCACCGAGCAGCACGCACAAGGCCGAACGATCATCTTCTCGACGCATGTGATGGCCCACGCCGAGGAGTTGTGCGACCGCATCGTCATGATCAATCAGGGCCGAAAGGTCCTCGACGGCACGATGGACGAGATCCGCGCCGAGTACACCGCGCGGTCCATCCTGTTCAACCCGCTCGATGAAGCTACCGGCCTCGATGCTGCGCGTGCCCTGCCCGAGATCGAATCCGTCGAGCCGCGCGACGCGACGTTTGAAGCGACCGTCCGCCCCGACACCGATCCACAGCAGGTCATGCTCAAGCTGCTGACCGCTGTGCCATCGAGGACCATCGCGGTGCGAAGGCCAACGCTGGAGGATGTGTTCGTGGAAATCGTCACGACCAACAGCGGCGGCGTGAGGGACGAATCAGCCCTGCGTGCCGAGCTTCGGGGCGAAGGCCAACGAGAAGAAACCACCGAGGAGACCGGCTCATGAAGCGCATCCTTCGAGTCGCTGCGCGTGAGTACGCCTCGACCGTGCTCACCAAGGGCTTCATCATCGGCGCGTTCATCGTGCCCGCGATCGTGACCGCGGCCATCCCGCTGATCGTCATCCTGACCAACCAGGCCGTCGCCCCGCAGGTCAAGGGCCGCATCGCGCTGATCGACCGCAGCCAGATGGTCGCCGTCGAGGTGGGAAAGCGGCTGGACCTGGAGCGCGCGGAGGCGAACAAGAAGACCATTGAGGCCGAGACCGCCGCCGAGGCCGGGGGCGACTTCTTCGAGAGGATGAAGCAGAAGCAGCTCCAACGGGTCGCCGCCAGCACCGCGATCCTCACGCTCGAAACCATCGATCAGGCAACCACCTCCGACGAAGCCAAGGAACTCATCCGCAGCGATGAGTCCGAGGGTGACGATTCGCTCGTCGCGGTCATCGAGGTGGACGCGGACGCCGTTGCTAAGCCCCAAGACCAAGAGCAGTTCGGCGGCTACGCCATCTTCGTCAAGCCGGGCCTCGACGATCGCAATATCAGCTTTATCCGCGATGCCATACGCGGCTCGATCAAGACCGCCCGCTACGCCCAAAACGGTGTCACCGCCTCCGAGATTGAAGCCCTTGTCAACGTCGTCGGCAAGGACACGCAGGAAGTCACCGCCACGGGCGAACGCGAGGGCACCGAGGTGCTCCGCCTGATGCTGCCGTTTGCGTTCATGCTGCTCATCATGATCTCGGTCATGATCGGCGGGCAGTACCTGCTGACCACGACCGTCGAGGAGAAATCCAGCCGGGTCGTCGAGATCCTGCTCAGCGCGATCTCGCCCATGCAACTCATGACCGGCAAGATCATCGGGCAGATGGGCGTCGGGTTCACGATCATGCTCATCTACGGCGGGCTGTCGGGCGGCGCGCTGCTCGTATTCGGCTTGGGCGACGTGCTCAGCGTGCAGAGTGTCGTGCTGCTCGTGGTGTACTTCGTACTCGCGTACTCGATGATCGCTTCGCTGCTCGCCGCAGTCGGCAGCGCGGTCAACGACCTCCGCGAGGCCCAGGCCCTGCAAACACCCGTGATGATGTTCACGATGCTGCCCTACCTGTTCTGGATGCCCATCAGCCGCGACCCCAACTCCACGCTCGCGGTGGTGCTGAGCTTCATCCCGCCGATCAACCCGTTCGTGATGATCATGATAGTTACGTCGACCTCCGAGATCTAGATTGTGTAGATCGTCGGCAGCCTCGTCACCGCCACCCTCGGCGCGTGGTTCTGCCTGTGGATCGCGGCCAAAGTCTTCCGCGTCGGGCTGCTCATGTTCGGCAAGCCGCCAAACCTCGACACGCTCATCAAGTGGATCCGCATGGCATGACCCCCCCTACCC